>JAIROO010000033.1 GCA_031257535.1 Deltaproteobacteria bacterium | reverse complement strand
CCTTGGGCTTTCCGACCTCCTCGACCAAATCTTTGGCCTTAAACGGGCCAGACAGATAAGAACCGCCGCGCTTTATATGACCATCAAGGGTAACGACTTAGCTGGCCTAGACGACTTTTGCGAGACCAATATCCTGTTTGAGGCTCCTCTTAACCTAAAGACGGCCACCGAGTTGTTCGCCTCAATTACCGCCGACGAGCGGGGGAGTTTTCTTGAATCGTGGTTAAACAAACTAGACCCGAAAGGAGCGTGTTACGCCTATGAAGTTACCTCATTTTCGACCGCGGCTAAAGGCTTTGACTATCTTGAGGACGAGGACAACCCCCAAGTAAAGCGCCTTTCGCCAACAAGTCTTGGTTGTCTTGTGTATACGGCCAACGAGCTGACTTTTTTCTATGCGACCTACTTAGAATCGATAGTAGATGACTTATATTTACCATATACAATTGGCTTTTTTGAAAATTTAGGGTTTTCTAATATTGATTTTATATTAGATCAACGATCTTTTTCTAATGAAAACATACGTTTTTTAGCTAAATCAGGATATAAATTTATTATTAAATTAGATAATTATCATCAAAAACAAAAATTACCGTTTAATTATTTTAACCAATCTTTGTCAAATCCAAAGGTCAGAGATTATACCAGTTACTCACCCCTAACCTTTCCCAAACGCGATTATGGACCCATGTCCACCTTACGCTTCTACCAAGAACAATCTCTCGCCGACAATCAATTGGCCACGCTTGAGCGAAAGCTTATAGCGACGGAGTTCTCTTTTTGCCAAAAAAACCATCTAACCAAAAGAGAGGTGGCGATATACGGTCAGGCCTTTTCGTTTAAATTCGCGACCGACGGGAATTTCACTTTTCAACGTGATTTAGATAAGATCCAGAAGTTGACCAGTAACTTCGGTTTTTTCTGTTTGCTCACCAACACGAACCTCGACGACGCCCAAACCCTGGAAAAATACCGCTATAAATACTTTCTTGACCATAGTTTCGATGAGCTTATTAGTTATACGTCAATGAAAAGTTTAAAGCATTTTAATAATATTATATTTGACAGTAAAATTTTCTTTTCTTTTATCTCTCTTATAATACAGTCTGATCTTAAAAATAGGTTAAGAAAGAATAAGGATCTACTACCTTTAAATAAGGCCGCTTTAATTAGGGAAATGGATAAGATTTGCGTGGGTCTCAATAACAAGGACCTAAGACTCTTAAGTCCTCTCACTCAAACCCAGCTTAAAATTATGAAAGAATTTGGCCTAAACGCGACTGACCTTAAGGCTTACCTCGGCGGCGGCTAACTCAGAACGATGTTTGGCGGTCAACCTTAGGTAGCTCGCCCTTTTCGCCATTTTTGGCTCCTGTTTTAATGGCGCGAATCAAAACCAAAAAAAATAAGTTTTTAGCCAAAGGGGAGCTTTTGGGGTAGCCGTCTTGGTTTTTTTGGCGGTCCTCTTAGGGTCAGGGGTAGCCCTCTATGTTTAGGGGAGAGCCCGCTAAGGATTGGGGGGCCTCTTTGGTTTTGGGGAGTCCTCTTTGGTTAGAGGGTAGCCCTCTAAGGATTAGGGGAGTCCTCTTTGGATCGGGATAGACTTCTTAGGCTCAAGTTAGCCCTCCTTCGGGTTAGGGGGGAGGCCTGACCGCCAATTGTCAATCGCGAAAAAAAGCGGGAGGATTCGCTAGGGGTCTTTCAACTTGACAGTTTCGGAACTATTTAGATATTATACTTACATACACCAAAGAAAAGGCCCTCCCAAAGAGCTTTACGTTTAAACGTTTCTCGGGCCCTTTAATCTTTGGTCGCCCAAAATCCAGCGCTCAAAATAGCGCGTATTTGTCTTCATGATTAGTTTAAACTTCCAAAAAAACCCTGGCTTAAAAACCTATTGTTTTATGGAAAAACTAAGCGTAAAAATAAATCCCAAAACGGCTTTGGCCTTTGGCTATATAAGACGTTTTTTTAGCCCTTCGCGTTTTAGTTTGGCTTTAAACACGCGATAAGGCCCCCTATTTTTGGGGGTTTAATGGTGATCTAGATGGACCCCACGGACGAAACCTTGATAAATCGCTTGATGGTCGACAACCCGGACTTAAAGACTTTGGTGGAAAACCACCGCGACTTTGAAAGACGTCTCGACGAAATGAATAAAAGGCCATATCTGTCGACCGAAGAAGATCTGGAAAGAAAAAAGATCCAGAAATCTAAATTGGCCGGCAAAGACAAAATCGAGCGCATCTTGGCCGCCCACCGTAACTAAATCGTTCTACTTAATAGACTTTTACGCGTTATGACGCGAATAATAGCCAACCAAACCCGGCCCACCAAACTTAAATTTTTTGGGCTGACGTCTTTTGGCTTATGGGCCGCCAAATTTGACCAGTCCGCCCAATTCTCCAGTTTCGACAAGTACGCTAAGTTTACTCTTCGCGCCAATTTCGCCTATTTCGCCTATTTCGCCAAGAACGCCAAGAACGCCCAGCGCGCCAATTTCGCCAAGCTCGCCAATTTTCACGGCCTTAGTCATTTAAAGGCCCTCGTTATGGCCTTGGAACCCCAAAACGCCTGACCCGCGGGAAAATTTATGACCACTATAAGCGGGGCTGAAATCCTCATCGAGTGTTGGAAAAAAGAAGGCGTGGAAGTCATTTTTGGCTACCCTGGGGCGGCCACCATCGACATCCACCACCATCTGACGACCAGCTCCCTAAAATTTGTTCTCTGCCGTCACGAGCAGGCGGCGGTTCACGCGGCTGAAGGTTACGCCCGAGCCACTGGCCGACCGGGCGTCGTCTTAGTCACTTCCGGGCCTGGAGCCACCAACACGGTCACGGGTCTAGCCGGAGCCAACATGGACTCGGTCCCGGTGGTCGTCTTCTCCGGCCAAGTCTCCCGTTTGCTCATTGGCAACGACGCCTTCCAAGAGGTCGACATCGTCGGGGTGACCCGCTGCGTCACTAAACACAATTACCTAGTCATTTCCACGGCCGAACTCGCCCAAACCGTCAAAGAAGCTTTTTACGTGGCCACCACTGGGCGACCAGGCGCGGTTTTAGTCGACCTGCCTAAAGACGTTTTAAGCGGCCAGGCTGAGTTTTCCTATCCGCAAAAAGTTTTTTTAAGGGCTTATCAACCCCACTTAACCCCCCACCGCAATCAGGTGGCCGCGGTGGCCAAACTCTTTGAACAAGCCGAAAGGCCGGTGATCTACGCTGGCGGTGGGGTCATCGCCTCGGGCGCGGGGGAGGAGCTTTTAACCTTAGCCGAGCTTTTGGAAATACCCGTAACCTTGACTCTGATGGGTTTAGGGGGATTTCCGGGCAATCACCCCTTGTTTTTGGGTATGCTTGGCATGCACGGCCTTTACCGCGCCAACATGGCCGTTCAGAAGGCCGATCTGATCCTAGCCGTGGGAGCCCGCTTTGACGACCGGGTCACGGGCTTATTAACCCAGTTCGCTAAAGAAGCTAATATTATCCACATTGACGTGGACACGACCTCTATTCATAAAAATTTAAAAGTCGACGTGCCGCTAGTCGCCGACGCCCGCTTGGCTTTATCCGCTATCTTAGAGAAGTTAGGCCCGACTCCCACCTATCCAGCGGCCACTCGAGCCAAATGGCGCCAACAGATCGAGGAGTGGGATAAAGCCTGTCCCTTAACCTACGACCGCGCTGACTCTGATGGTTTAATGAAGCCCCAATTCGTGATCGAGGCTTTATACCGCGCGACCAACGGGAAAGCCGTCGTCGTCACCGACGTGGGTCAGCACCAGATGTGGGCGGCCCAGTTCTACCGGTACGACCGTCCTCGCCAGTTTATAACCTCGGGCGGCTTAGGGGTCATGGGCTTTGGCTTGCCCGCGTCCATTGGCGCCTTAATCGCCCGGCCTCAAACCACGGTCGTTAATATTACTGGCGACGGCTCGATTATGATGAACATTCAAGAGCTAGCCACCGTGGCCCAGGAGAATCTGCCGGTTAAGGTGGCCATCTTAAACAACGGGACCTTAGGCATGGTCCGGCAGTGGCAGGACCTTTTCTACGGGCAAAGGTACGCGGCCACGACTTTAGGGCCCAGCCCGGATTTTACTCTTTTAGCCAAAGCTTTTGGGCTCAAAGGTTACGTGGCGAAAACCGAGGCCGAAGCCGAAGCCGTGATCGCCTTGGCCTTAGCCGACCCCGGCCCTTCGGTGATGGATTTTAAAGTCTCGCCGCGCGAAAACGTTTTTCCCATGGTTCCGGCTGGCCGGGCTATCGACGAGATGATCTTAAGGCCCTTGGAGCTACCCTAATTAAAAAAAGGGGTTATTTTATGGAACTTAGCTCGGAACAACCCAAACGCCACACTTTAGCCATTTTAGTCGACAACCAGCCCGGAGTCTTGGCCAGAGTTAGCGCTCTCATCTCAGGTCGGGGTTACAATATCGACTCTTTGTCCGTAGCCGAGACCTTAGCCGCGGACTTGTCCCTCATTACCCTTGTGACCACCGGGACTCCGCGCATTGTCTCCCAGATCGTCAAACAGCTCAGAAAACTCATTAACGTGGTTAAAGTCACGGATCTGGCCGAGGTTAACTACGTGGAAAGACAGATGGTCATGGTCCGGGTGCGGGCCTCTGACCCAGCCCAAAGAGCCGAGATTACCCGTTTGGCCGAGATTTTTCGGGCCAAAATCATTGACGTGAGCCTCAAAACCTTTACCCTAGAGATCACGGGCGGGGAGGAGAAAATCCGGGCCGCTTTAACCTTACTCGCCGATTTTGGCTTAGAAGAGCAGGTCTTAACGGGTTTGACGGCCATCTCCAGACTTCGTAACGGGACGAACAAAAAAAACTAACAATTTTTCTTTTTTTTAAAGGCGTCCTCTTTTTTGATTTTGGACCCTATTTCTTTTGGACTTTTAATTTTGTTTTTGGAGAAACCCTAAAATGCGCATTTACTATGAACAGGACGCCCCCACCGCTCCCTTAGCCGACAAAACCATCGCCATCATTGGTTATGGCAGCCAGGGTCATGGCCAAGCCCAGAACTTACGGGACTCTGGCCTTAAGGTTATCGTGGGCCAGCGTCCCGGCTCCCCCAACTACGACCTGGCCGTAGAGCACGGCTTTAAACCAGTCTCGGCCGCCGAGGCCGCGGCTGAGGCCGACTTAATCCAGCTTCTCATGCAGGACCATCTCCAGCCTATTGTCTACGAAAAAGACGTTTTACCGAACCTAAAACCCGGGAAGATGCTCTTGTTTAGCCACGGATTTTCCATCCATTTTCGGCAGATCGTCCCCGGCCAAGACATTAACGTGGCCATGGTCGCTCCCAAAGGCCCTGGTCATTTGGTCCGGGCCGAGTACGTTAAGGGGGCTGGAGTCCCGGCCTTAGTCGCCATCCACCAAGACGCCAACGGGACGGCCTTAGACTGGGCCAAAGCCTACGCCACGGGCATTGGGGCCACCAGAGCGGGCCTTATTGAGACCACCTTCGCCGAGGAGACCGAGACCGACCTTTTTGGCGAGCAAGCCGTTTTGTGCGGCGGGGTCAGCGAGCTGATCAAAGCCGGCTGGGAGACCTTGGTCGAGGCTGGGTATCAGCCGGAGATCGCCTATTTTGAGTGTCTCCACGAGATGAAGCTCATCGTGGACCTCATGTATCAAGGCGGCCTGGATTTTATGCGCTACTCCGTCTCCGATACGGCCGAGTATGGCGATTATAGCCGCGGCCGCCGCGTTATCACCGAAGAGACCCGGGCTGAGATGGCCGAGATCTTAAGGGAGATCCAAGAAGCCGAGTTCGCGCGGGATTGGATCTTGGAAAACCAAGCCGGCCGACCCAACTTTCTGGCTCGTCGCCGCCAAGAAGCCGAGCACCCCATTAACGAGGTCGGTCGGGAACTTAGAAAAATGATGAAGTGGCTGAATAAAGGCCTCTAACCAAAAACTTTTTTCTGGCCTAAAATAGAGTTTTGTCCTTAAAAGCTCTATTTTAGGCTTTAACCGTTTATTGGCCTTTGGATTTTTTTGTCTAAGGGTTATTTTTTGACTTTTTTTTGATATTTTTTTAGGCTTTTTTTAAGTTTATTAGGGCAATGGGATTATTGGCTAAGACTTTTTAGCTATAGGTTAAATTGACCTAAAGAGTTCTTTATCTAACGGGACCCCTTTTTTAGCGGTTTTCTTTGGCCCGACTTTCTTCTTTTTTTAAGGCTGACCCGTTTTTTTTGGTCTTTTTAGGGTTTTTTGGAGTTTTTATGAAATCTTACCAAAAAGATTTGGCCCTTCTCTTAGCCGAAAGCCGGGCCTTTTTTTTAGATGAGGGCCTGACCTTAAAAGACGGCCGGCCTACGCCCTATTTCGTTAATTTTGGTCTCTTTCACTCGGGTCGCCTTATCGCCGAGCTGGGTCGAATTATGGCCGACTTCCTTATGGA
>JAIROO010000317.1 GCA_031257535.1 Deltaproteobacteria bacterium | reverse complement strand
GCCAGGGTTTTTACGAAGCCATCAAAAAAGTACAAAGGGTAGTCCCTTCTTACTTGAACCCTCAAATAACTGTTTGATACTAACCCATTTTCTCGCTCTTTATGGTTGTCTGGTGGCCTGCCAGAGGAAAGCTTCTGTCGCGATAAGGCACTGGCCACTGGGTGGACGCTTGTCTCGAAGAAATCGCCCGCGACTGTTGTAAAAAATACTAAACCTACACTGGCTCAGAAGTCATAATTGGAAAAAGTTTTTGACGGCCAGTATACCCCATCCTCCCAAGGCGTTAAATGAATGATTTGCGTCTAAAATTAACCCGCGACATGTCCGCTTGTCTAAAGTTTGACGCTGTTTTTAATGGCGGAATGTTTGAAAAATAAAAAGTAGTCAGCCTAAAATGGATAGGCCCTTCTTGCCGCTAAAAGCTTAAAGAGCCTAATTCTCCAAACAAAACCGCTTCCCGCGGAATGTCTAATATTTAGTTCAGAGCCCTTTTTAGTCCAGGGGATTGTTTTAGGCGGATTTTAGCCCATTTTTTTAGGCAAGATGGCCATATAGCTCTCTTTTGAGTTTTTCCACTATATCCGCGCCTTCTTCCACTTTGCTCTCCACTTGAGTCGGGGCCAAGCCTAAGGTTTGTTTTTGGAAAGTTAAAAAACGGGCTAAAAAGACTGGGGTAATGGCCTTTAAGAGCCTAACTTGGGCGGTCCCGTCCAGCTGACCGTAGAGATCGCCGCAGTAGAAAAGGAGCGAGCCCCACATGCGGGCGTCGATCTCCAAGTCGCCTAAGGAGACGTTTAAAAGGTAGTTCCGGAGATCGCCCGGGGCCCCGGCTAAAAGCTCGCGCCACTCGGGCTCGGAGTTTTTAATTAGCTCATGGATCTCGCCAAAGAGCTCTTCTAAGCGCACCTCGTAGCGACTGGGGAAAAGGCCCGGTTTTAAGTCGGTGCCAATGACCGAAGTGGGTTTGGAACGGACGATTTTGGGCCAATAGTCCTGAAACCGGGTCATGGCCTCGAAAACGCCCCGCGTTAATTCCGAAAAAAGGCCGGTAATGTGGGGGGTGTCCATCCTTTTGTTGGATAAACCGTAGCGGCCTTCGATCATGATGGACTGACAGATCCGAAAGTCCTTGGCCACGGCCAAAGCTTTGACCATCAACTCCGGAATTAAGACTCCCGGCAGATCTGGCCAATCGCGGAAAGCCAAAAGGGCTTCGAGAACCTCGTGGGTAAAGGCCCAGTCCGTTAAGATGGGTTGCCGGAGACGGCGGCCAAATAAAGCTCGGAAAATAGGGTAGATCACCAAGTTAGTGACCGGGGCGTCAATGGCGTTGCGGGAGTATAAGGGGTTAGTAAAATCCGCCATCCCTTGGATTAAGGGCTGAATGAGGCGTTTGAGCCAGGTTCTTTTAGTGGTTAGGGTGTCGGCGTTTAAGACCACCACGGTTTTAGCTTTAAGACGGGCGGCGACGAATAAAAGGTTAAAAATGGCTTGGAGAGCCTGATTTTCGTCTTTATGACAGACGACGGCCAATTTGGGCGGTCCGGTCGCGGCCGCGAAAAAAGCCGCCAAGGTTTGATCCTGGGAATGGTGGTCGCTTAAGACCAAGGCCGTCTTAAGGCCGGGATAATCCAAGGCCTGACCCTCCGAGACTTTGACGGCCACCTTGTCGATGGTCGCCTCGTTGTCGTGGGCTAACAAACCCACCACTAAGTCGGCTTGGGTCACGTTGTCTGGATTTTCCTCCTTGAAGACCTGGTATTCCGGGGATAAACTGACCATGAAGATGAAAACCTCGACCTAAAAAATTACTTTAAAAACAAGAAAAGAGTTTTTTATAAATAAAAAAACAAAAACTCGACTTTAAGAAAAGTCAAAAAAACCTAAATATTTACTGTTAAAAAAAGCTAAAAAACTAAAAATAACGACCAAAAAACTAACCAAAAACTCCAGGCCCTCGCGAGGCTTAAATAAGCGAAAAGACCAAATAATGGATCCAGAAGGCTTTAGTCAATAATCGCTGATTTTTCGTTATTTTAACATGTTTTAAGACTGTAACCAAAAAAATAAGCTGGCGCGAGGACTTTATTTAAGGCGGCGAGATCGGCCAGATAAAAAGGTCAGGCCCGACCGGTGAGATCTGTAATTAACTTATAAAAACGTTATTTGTCTGATAGATGTTACTTTAAAAACTAATTACAATAAAGATCTGTAATGTAGGCAGGTCATTTGAAGGATTACGATTTAACTTTTTTTCTAAGGGTGGTCAAAAGGTCTCGACGCGCTATCTTAAATATTAGTCATTAATTATAAAAATAATAGATTAACTATAAAAAATAAATGTCGCTTATAAAGTTAGTCGGATTGTTATCTGGTCTAAGCCTTAAATCATGGCCTTAAGCTTAAGCTTGAGCCTAAGTCTATGGTGGCGGGCGGACTAAAGGACGGGCGTCTTAAAGGGACCACGTATTGGGTTAGTAAGCTTGGCCACTTAGGGGTCCAGCCACTGTAATGGTCGGCGTCTTGACTTAAGCGCTTAAAATTAGCGAATTGGCTGGCTTGTTCAAAGCGTAAAGAGAGACTTGAGTCGATTATATAGTCTTTAGACCCATAGAAATGGATCTGGGGGATAAAAGCGGTGTTTTTCGCGTTTTTAATAGGATTTAAGGAGCCGATTAAAGGTCGCCAGCCGTGGTTTAGGACCCAATAGTCCGTGTCTAAAAGACCGGCTACTGTCACTAGGCTGGCCACGTCAAAGCGTCTTTCGGCTAAGAGAGCGGCCAGTCCCCCGCCGCCAGAGTAGCCAATTAAATGGATTTTACTGGCCTTAACCAGTCTTTTGGCTTGATCGATGGCCTCGCCAGCCGCGTTCACGGCTTCCTCGCTCAGTCTTTTGTCCGTCCAGTAGATCTCGTTGGCCTTGATCGCGTCTAAAGGTTGAAACTGGCCGATTCTAGCTAAGTACAAAACCGCGGGCGCGGGATCCAAAAGAGCCAGCTCTAAGCTTTGGGCGTAGCGAGGGGAGGGGTCGGAAGCGGGGCGGCCGTGGACAATGGCTCGACCGTCGCCTTCTAGGTAGACGACTAGCTCCTCGTGGGTTTGGCCTTTTAAGAGAGCGGCCAGATGGAAGGGGGGGGTAGCCAAGCTTAAAGGCCGAAAGCCCCGACCGAAGGCGCGGTTAACTTCGCTTTCCCAGCGGCGAGCTCCGCTAGGCGCGCAAGCCGTGGCCAAAGTTAAGGCCAGGGCTAAGGCCAAAAATATTTTGTTAGACCAAGTCACGCTTAACCGGGTGGGGATCTAAGCGCGATTTTTCCTCGATTAACTGACAATCGAGGTTTATGTTTTTACAAATAGCGCAGCTTAAACGGATGGCGCAGGCGTTAAAACAGATGTCGTCTTGGAGGTCAAATTCGCCAAAGCAGTCAAAGCGGTCGTCGAGGTCGGCCCCTAAAAAGGCTTGGGCTTTATCGTCAAGGAGGGTCATTTCGGCGCCTTAACTAAAGGTTTATTTTAGACTTTATGCCAGTTTAATGGCTTTAAGTAAGTTAATGGCTTTAAGCTACTTTATAGTTTAAGCCAGTTTACGACTTTTAGTCGGTTTATGATTTTAAGTTGTCTTATTTTTTTTAAGCCAATGTATGGCTTTAGTTAGTTTCTAATTTTGAACAGTTGGTGATTTTAAGTTATTTATAGTGTTTTAACATAGTTAATAACTTTAAATAACTCTTAAGGTTTTAAAAAGTTTTGACGTTGGCGAAAAGTTTTTGGTCTTTAAGCCAGTTTTTTAGCCTTATCGGTCGCCGCCGCTAAGGCTTTTTGCAAAAGGGCGGTCAGGGCCCCTTCTTCTAAAACGTATAAGGCTTCGGCCGTGGTTCCGCCCGGGGAGGTGACTTGATCGCGGAGATCGGCTAAAGACAGATCCGGGCGGGCGATAGCGGCTTCGGCCGCGCCTTGGGCCGTTCTTAAAACTAGTTCTTTGGCCACGTCGAAGGTCAGGCCCAAGCGGACCGCCCCTCTGACTAAGGCTTCCATGGCTAAAAAGAAATAAGCTGGCCCTGAGCCACTAACCGCCGTGCCCACGTCAAAAAGGGACTCGGGCAAAGGCCTGGTCGTCCCCACGGAGTCAAAAATGGTTTGGGCCTTAGCCACGTTCGCCGGATCGGCGCCCTTTGGGGCGCAGACTAGGGCTACCCCCCGGCCCACCAGGGCCGGGAGGTTCGGGAGAACCCGGACGATTTTAGCTTTTTGCGAAAGATAATTCGAAAGGTCGGTTAAGGTCACCCCCGCGGCGATGGAGATAAAAAGGGGCGAGCTTTTAGAGTCTGGCCTTAAAGCGGTCAGAAGACCTTTGACCTGGTGGGGTTTGACGGCCACGACCACGACCTCGGCCGAGTCCACGACCTCTTGGTTAGAGGTGAAAGCCGTAAAACCCCGCTCTTGGCTAAGGCGACTTAAGCTCGTGGCGTCTAGGTCGCTCGCCGCTTGGTTGGCGAAAGGAATAGTTCCGCTTTGGTTTAAGCCGTAGGAGATAGCCTGAGCCATCCGGCCGTAACCTAAAAAACCGACCGCGAAAGGGGAGGAAGTCGCCATAAGCGCCTTTTTTCTTTTAGCTATAGTCGCTACTGAGCCTGAACCGCGGTGATGGCCACGGTGTTGACGATATCCGGCACCGTGCAGCCCCGGGAGAGATCGTTAACCGGGGCGTTTAAACCCTGGATGATGGGTCCCACGGCCACGGCCCCAGAAGTCCTCTGAACGGCCTTGTAACCAATGTTGCCCGCGTTTAAGCTCGGAAAAATAAGAACCGTGGCCTGGCCCGCGACCTTGGAGTTGGGCATTTTGCCTTTGGCCGTTTTCGGATCCAAGGCCGCGTCAAACTGCATGGGCCCGTCTAAAGGCAGATCTGGATAAAGCTTGGTCGCGGAGTCTTTGGCTAAGGCGGTGGCTTCGTTGACCGCGTCCACGTCCGGGCCAGCCCCCGAGGTTCCCGTGGAGTAGCTGAGCATGGCCACTTTTGGCTGAACTCCAAAAGCTTTGGCCGTTTGGGCGGAAATAACGGCGATCTCGGCCAGCTGAGCCGGGGTGGGGTTAGGGTTAATGGCGCAGTCGCCAAAAACCAAGACCCGATCCTTCATGCACATAAGAAAGACGCTACTGGCGATGGAGCAGCCAGGCTTGGTTTTAACTATGGACAGGGCCGGCCTAATGGTGTCGGCCGTGGTGCCGGCGGCTCCAGAGACCATGCCGTCGGCTTTTTTGGCTTTAACCATCATAGTGGCGAACCAGTTGCGGTCCAAAAGCTGAGCCTCGGCTTTTTCCGGGGTGACGCCTTTGGCTTTGCGGAGCTCGTAGAACTGGTCCACCAGCTCTTGGCGAAAGGGAGCCGTTTTAATGTCGACTAACTCGGCCTTATCGAGCTGTTTTAAGCCCAATTCAACGGCTTTTTGTTTAATAGCCGCCGGATCGCCTAAAATAACCAGATCCGCGAACTCCCGGCGTAAAATCTCTTCGGCGGCCAGTAAGATCCGGTCGTCGTCGCCTTCGGGTAAAACGATCTTTTTCTTATTGGCTTTGGCTCGGTCAATAAGGTCGCTCTCAAACCGCTTGGGAGTGACGACGGTGGGGAGGAAGGCTTGAATCTGGGCGGCGATAAGGCCCGGAATCTGGTCTAAGTCGCTCGATTTGACGGCTTTGACGGTTAGGCCTTTTAAGATATCCACCGCCCCCGCCTCGCTCTCGGTCCCCTGGTCCACTAAAATTAGGGCCAAGACCTCGGCCTGACGCTCTTTAAAAACTCGGACGCCCGAGGCGGCTAAAGGCAGGCCCCCGCCGGAAAGGATAACGACCGGGGCCGCGAGGTTAGCCGCGAGCGTGGCTCCTAAGCCCTGGAGCTCAAACGCCGCCTGGGGAGCTGGGTCGCCGCCCTCGACGACGACGAAGTCGAATTGGCTAGCTATTTGACCATAGCGGGTCAGGACCTCTTCGATGAGAGAGTCTTTTTTGTTGGCGTTTAAAAGAGCCACCGCCTCGTCGATGGTAAGCCCATAAAGGTCCCGCGGCTTAGCTTTTAATTGGCCGGCGATTTCCGCGAATTTAGGGTTGTCGGCGGCGGCGGTAAGGGTCTGGAAATAACCAATCCGGCCACCTTGGGCTTGACAATAGCTTAAAAAAGCCTTGACTAAGGCGTTCTTGTCGGCGGCTGAGTCGGTCGAGGCGAGGAAAACGTTTTTGGCCATAAAAACCTCCAGGACTTTAGGAGCCTAGATAGATGGAATATCGATAATATCGGACGATTAACATGTTATTAAGGTTTAAGTCAAGGATAACGCGCTAGCGGTTAACCAGACTATTAATAAATCTCTTATCTGGTAAACAGGCTTTAAATAAACTTTCTTAATGATTAACTAGAGTATTAAAATATGTTTTGTCAGGTAAACAGGCTTTTAACAAACCATCTTAATGATTAACTAGAGTATTTAAATATGTTTTATCAGGTAAATAGGCTTTTAACAAACCATCTTAATGATTTACTAGACTATTAAAAAATATTTTATATGGGTAAACAGGTTGTTAACAAAATCTCTTAGGGATTAACCAGATTAACAAACCTTTTAGCGGTTAACCGACTCTTGGCTAACTTTTTAGCGGCTAACCGACTCTTCGCTAACTTTTTAGCGGCTAACCAACTCTTCGCTAACTTTTTAACGGTTAACCAACTCTTCGCCAACCCCTTTAGCGATTAACCTAACCAGGCTAGCGAAAAACAAGATTAGGGCCTTTGGAGACTTAAGCAGACTAAAAGGGTCTTAGAGTCTCTCGCGGCGAAAGGTTTTTTTCGGTTTGCCGTTTTCCGAAAAGGCAATATAGCTTAAGCCCTTTAAAATGTCCAGATCTTTGAAAAAATGAGAGAATTGAAGAGGAATTGAACGAGAAATGGCCTGGCCTTTAAGCCAGAATCTGGCTTAAAGCCGCGATCAAGGCCGCGTTTTCCTGGGGGAGGCCAGTGGAGATCCGCGCGTGCGAAGGTAAGCCAAAAGAGCTTAAAGAGCGAATAATTAGGCCTTTTTTTAATAAAGCTCGTTCTAGTTCGTCGGCACCCATGGCTATTGGCCCGACCATTAGGAAGTTGGCCTCAGTGGGATGGGTCGAAAGACCTAAAGAGGCGAGGTTTTCGTGGAGATAAGCCAACCCCGCCCAGGTGGCTTCTTGGGATTTTTTTAAATGCTCGTGGTCGCTTAAGGCGGCCAGAGCCCCCACCTGGGCTAATAAATTAAGGTTAAAGGGTTGGCGGATCTTGTTTAAGTTTTTGACTAAGTCTGGCGGGCCCACTAGATAAGCCGCCCTAGCTCCAGCTAGACCATAGTTTTTGGAAAAGGTTCTTAAAATAACCGTCCGACCCGCGGCCAACAGAGCCGCGTAATCGGGCTTAGGCCGTCGGCTAAAATCAACGTAAGCTTCGTCTAAAACTAAAAGACAGGAATTGGGCATCTGGTCGTGAAAAGCCTTTAAGTCTTCCCGGGTTAGCCAAGCTCCAGTCGGGTTTAGGGGGTTGTCCAAAAAGATCAGGCGGACGCTAGGGTCGACTTTCGCGGCTATGGCCTTAAGATCATGGCCAAAATCCGAGGTCACCGGGACTTGAATGGCTCTAGCCCCAGTCGCCATGACGGTCGAGGCGTAGAGAGTAAAACTAGGCCGGGACATAATGGCCGAAAGACCTGGCTCTAAAAGAGCTAAAGTCATAAGAACCAAAAACTCGGAAGAGCCATTGCCGGCTAAGATTCGCTCGGGCTCAACGTTAAGACTCTTGGCGATGGCCTCTCTAAGTCGCCGAGAGTCGGCGTCGCCATAGCGGCCTAAACCAGTTAAAGCCTCGGCCATGGCTTGGACGGCCAAGGGCGAGGGCCCCAAGCAATTTTCGTTGGAGGCCAATTTAATGACCTGGCTTAAGCCCATAGCCTCAGCCACGTCTTCGGTTAGTCGCCCTGGGACGTAAGCGGGTAAGTTTTTGACCCGCTCGGGGATGAGGTCAAAGGCCACCACTAAAAAATCTCCTCACCGTAAAAAAAAAAGAAAATAACGGCGCTAATTGAGTTTAAGCGATAATAATATATAATTATTTATGTTTAGGTAAAAAATCACTAATTAAACGAAACAAAAATAACTATTTAAGGTAAATAAAATAATAAATTAAGTGTAAAAAACACAAAATATAAATTAAGCATGAATAAAAAAGACTAATTAAGAGTGAAAGATAAAAGCCTTATTAAGTAAAGAGCGATGGGTAAAAAGCGTTAGCGCTTCTTTTCATCCAATTTATCGATTAAGAATTCAACCTTATCGTGGAATTTAGAGTCTTTAATCATCTCTTTTTCTACAAAACTGATGGAATTATAAGCAGTGGTGCGAGTTCGCCCAAACAAATCGGCCGCGGCTTGATAATTAAGACCAGCCAGCTTCACGACCAGGTAAATGCCCACGGCTCGGGCGGTTTTAATGTTTTGGTGTTTGTCTCCACTACAGATTTCATCTTCTTTAACCATAAATTGTTGACAAACGAAAGATTTGATTGTTTCGGGCGTCGCCGGATTTTTGGCTTGCTCGCTGACCTTGGAAAGAGCGTTTTTAGCGTCTTCAAGGGTGATCAGCTTTTGTAAATAACGGTTCTTAGCCGTTAAAGTTAATAAACAGGACTCTATTAGCCTAACGTTTTCAAAAGGTTGCTCGGCTAAATATTCCAGAGTCGCTTGGTTTAAGGGTAGATTGGCCATTTTCGCTTTCAGAGAAAAAATGCCCAGCCGGGCTTCATAGTCTGGTGGACTCAAAAACATTTCTAAAGACGAAAAGATCGTGGGGATCGAAAAGCTATCGCCCAAAGAAAGGTATGTTTTGAGATCTTTTTTGGAAGTTAAAACGATCTTTTTGTTATGATTGAGTAGTAAATCTAACGTTTGATTAAATTCAGCTTGGAACTTTGGCTTTTTACCTTCAATGAAATACTGTAGGTCTTCCAGAAGCAATAAGTCGCAGTCGTAGCAATATTTACGCCGAAAAGCGTCTATTTGACCACTATCTAAGGCTTTGTAATACTCTTCTGAGAAATCTCTGGCCCTTAAATAAGAAACTTTTTTTCGATGAAAATTGTCTAAGTGAGCCTGGGCTATAGCTTGAATCAAATGCGATTTGCCCAAGCCGGGGCCTCCAGACATAAATAAAATATTATAGTCCAAGTTGACGTCTCGGGCAAAAGCTTGGGCCGCCTCGTAAGCGAGCTTATTGGCTTGACTCGGGACAAAAGTCGAGAAATTAAATCTCTGGAGCAGATTTAGTGGGCCCACTAACGGATAAAGATTCGACGTGGTCGGCTCCGAGTGGGGAACCAGCTTGAGGTCGGGGGCGGCCACTAGCGACGGGGAGGTCGCCGGCTTTAGCGGAGTGGCCTCCACTAAGTTGATCTCCAAGGCCAAGGGCGGATCGAACGATTGGCCCAACTCTTCGACGAAAGACCGAACGCGCTCAAAATGATATCTTTCGATCCATTCGCGAGAAAACGCGGTCGGAGTCTCTAAGACTAGGGTCTGACCCTGGATTTCCGCTTTTATAGGTTTGATCCAAGAGTCGAACTCTTGGCTGGTTAAGGATTTGGCCAGCTGTTCTTTGACCAGGGGCCATAAATCCAGCTTTTTTGTTTGTTCGTCGGATAGGGCAAGCTTTGGATCTGGCCGTGGCTCATCAGGATAACCAGCGGTCTGACTACTCAACTCGCCAAAAATAGCTTCCGGCTCATCATGACTAAAGTTCATGCGTGACCTACCAAAACTAGTATTTGAGGAGACGATCTTATTAAGCGCGAAAAGGAGACGCTTAAGCGAATTAGGGCCGATCGTGGCTCATCGGGAGAGTCAAAACGACCAAGTTAACTCGCTTTAAATAATTAGACGACGCGTCATGAGCGGGAGCGAAAGACGCGTCAAAAATAATTTTTTGAAGAAAATATTCTTAAATTAAGCAA
>JAIROO010000291.1 GCA_031257535.1 Deltaproteobacteria bacterium | reverse complement strand
CTGAAATCCCTGCAATCAATTGAGACTGAAACTGAATACTAAGTTGAATTAAATCTGAAAATAAACCTAAATTTACTGAAGAACCATGTTGATCAATAAAATCCGAGATGGCGCGCCCGATTTCACTCAGGGTTTTCTGAAGGTCCTCTTGGACCTCGAGGTCTTTTTTATCAATGCCGATTATTCCTCCTTCCACAGGCTTGATGGAAAGATTCTAACACAGCAAAAAAAATTAGTAGTTTTTTTATCTAAACCCTCAAAATTTTGCTTTAAATCCTGGTTTAACTGGTGTATATTATCTTTGTAGTCAAAGGAGCCAAACTAAATTCTTATCATGATGGAAGGCCCCAGTCTTAAGTGGTCGTCCAAGCCCTATTGTTTTGCCAATTTTAAGGTTAACCAGTCATTTTTTTGACTAACCTTAACCAACTAGATTCGCGATGGGGCCTTTACTTTTTTTGGCCTATATTGTTTAAAAGCTTTTAAATTTTTTTTTAGGGGGAAGCGTCCCATGTCCACCACGTCGCTCTTATTTCGCTCTGGACTCGCTCGCGGTTTGGCCTATGCCACCCTACTCGTTTTTTTTGTCCTTGTCCCCTCCCAAATCGAAGCCCAGGAAAAATTTCGTCTAGGCTTTGGCGGGGCTTTATTAGGTAATCTCGCGTCTTATGGCCTTTCCAATTTCCATGGTTTAGAGTACGCGGTCTTAGAAATCAACAAAAAAGGCGGACTCTTAGGTCGCCAGGTGGAGATAATCGCCGAGGACGACTCCTGCGACCCAGCCCTCGCCGCGTTAGCGGCGAAGAAGCTCTTAAGCTCTGGCCTAAAATACGTTATGGGGCACTCCTGCTCTGGAGCCACCCGCCGAGCTTTAAGCGTCTACAACGACAAGGTTTTAGTCATATCCTCTTCCGCCACCGATAATCACCTCACCGATAGTGCCCAAAACCCTTATTTTTTTCGAACCATCCCCCGCGACGACGCTCAAATTAAAGTCTTATTGGGCTTAATAAAAAAGAATAAATACAAAAAAATTGCTATTTTACATGATAAAGGGACATTTGGCCAATCTTTAGCCGATGAGATCCGGGCTAACCTCAAAAGCGAACCCAACGCCGATCCCCAGCTAGTCGTTTTTGAGGAAATCCCGACTGGTCATGTCTCCTTTGAGGCCGAGATCGCCAAAATTAAAGACACCCAAGCCGACGCGGTTTTGTGGAGCGGCTATTATAACGACGCGGCCAGGTTAGTCACCCAAATGCGGCAAAAAAAAGCCGAAGCCGCCTTTATCGGTCCCGATAGCCTCTGCGACCAGCACTTTATCAATATCGCCCAAAGAGCGGCGGAAGGAACTTATTGCGTCGGTCATGTCTACTCTAACCATAACGCGGCGGCCCAAGCGGCCTTAAACGATCACCGAGCCCGCTACTACTCCCAAGACATAGGCCCCTACTTTTTCTACGCCATCGGGGCGGCTCAGGCCTTGTTCGCGGCCTTGGAAAAAACTGGCTTAGAAGCTGAGTTTTCAGACGTGAAAAAACGCTTAAACGAAGACACCGTGGAAACGGTGATGGGCCCAGTCCGTTTTGACGCGAAAGGCGACGTTATTGGGGCGAACATTAAGTTGTTTATCGTCCGCGACGGCCATTTTGTCGAAGTTCGTCAATAGGTCAAAAGTAGCCACCAAAAAAGGGGGCTTGGCCCCCTTTTTTGGTGGATCATAGTTATAAATTAAAGCCAGGCGCCTTTCTCGCGCCCCAAGGTCTATTTTTAGCCAGGGGTCGCTTGCCCCATAAAGGTCAATTTTTAGCCAGGGGTCGCTTGCCCCATAAAGGTCTATTTTTAGCCAGGGATCGCTTGCCCCATAAAGGTCTATTTTTTAGCCTTGGTCGCTTGGCCTAAAATAAAGGTCAATTATACTGAAAAGACCAGCCCCTAGGGTTATAGGCCAGAAGACGCTAGAAAGTAGGGAGTTATAGGCTAGAAGAGGTCATAAAAGAGGGAGTTTAACGATAATTTCCAGCCAGACCAAGGTCTCAAAAAGTTAGGAAAACAGGTTCTTATCTACAAAGCCAGCAAATTTTATGAATTTAATTTTAAAATCAAACGACTATTTATTTTTTTACTTATAAATTAAAAAAATACTTAAAAAAAACGTAAAAAAATGATAACAAAAATTTTCAAATAAATAGGGGCTAAAAAACGTTATTTAAAGCTAAAAAAAAGACAGAGTTAACCTTAATCGACGAGGCCATCGAGGCGGCCGTCCTCAACCCAAAAGCTCAAAGCGTTAGCCTTAATAGTCCGCCTTTTTCGATTATTGTCGGTTATCCGAAAGTTAAGTGAACGCCCATTTTTGGCGGAGACCCGGACTATCTCGTTCCCGCGGCGCGAGGAGCCCTCGCCGCGGACGTTTAAATTTGAATTTCTGGCCAATTCCCTTGGGGATGTCTGGCCAAAAACGATGGAAACGCTGGCCCTCTCGTCATCCCGAGAGGCTGAGCGGCTATTCCGATCCCGATCTCGATCCCTATCAGATCGCCTAGCCGAGCGGTCGCGGTCTGGCGATGACCGCCGAGAGGAACGATCTCGATCGTAATCGCTATTCCGATTGGAATTTCCCCGGGATCTAGGCCGATCGTAGTCGTCGTCATCCGGGCCAGCTGGAACTGGATAGCGGACTGAGCCGTCGTCGCGCCTGGGCCGAGGAGAACCATAATCGTCATCGTCCTCGTAAACGGTAGGATCCGGGGTTTTGGTGACCCGGTAATTGGGAGGTAGACGACGATCGCCTACTTCGCAACCAACTAAAAGACCGACCAAAGCTAAGGCTAGGGCCAAAGACACTATTTTTCCAAACATCGCCTATACTCCTCCGCGCGACGCTACTAGCGGCGAAAACGCTATTAACGCGTAATAAAAGTTATTTTACTTAAAAATAACGCCGTCCGTCAAATTTTTTAACTAGTGATTTGGCCTCTTTAGGTTAGAAATCCCTTTGGCCCTAAAAATAGGCGACCAAACTATAAAAAGACTTTCGCGACGGAAAAAGCGAAAAAAGTCCGCCTTAACCTCAAAACTTGTGTTGGGGACCGGACCAGAACAAAAATTTAGCTTAAAACCACGTGGATATTTGAAATTTAAACAAATTAATGTTAATATATGAATTTAAAATAATTATAAAATTATTAAATAAATGCATTTTAATATATAAAAAAATAATAATAACTAATAATTAAATTTATTATTTATTATTATT
>JAIROO010000259.1 GCA_031257535.1 Deltaproteobacteria bacterium | reverse complement strand
ATTGGTAAACTCGAAAGCGCCCGAACCTTAGCCTATCTTTTGTTCGGCGTTTGCGAAGGTAAAAAATGGGCTAAAGAGGCTTTTGATTATAACTCTTTAATTCAAGCTTGGCCGGAAATACAGCAAAAGTATTTGGTATTAAAAGATAAAATTCAAAAAGATAGCGAAGAAAAAACTTTATTTGATCTTTAAGCTAATTTTAAAATATTCAATCTTTTATTTGTTTACGCACAATAACATTAAATACGTTGATATATCATTTTTTTATCTATTATAAGTACCTATTATTAGTATTTTTATTTATTACATCTTTGTATTAATGAAACTTTTGGACTTTTACAATATTAACAAGAACAAAAAAACTAGTTTTTTTAGCTTTATTTAAAACCCCAAAAAAAGGAAACATGGCCCCAGCGTGAGTCAGAGCGAAGCCATCTTAATCGTCGACGACGAGCCTAATTATCGTTTGATCTTAGGCGAACTCTTAGAAGCCGAAGGCTATGAGATTCTCGTAGCC
Organism: Deltaproteobacteria bacterium; assembly: GCA_031257535.1. GTDB lineage: Bacteria > Desulfobacterota > Desulfarculia > Adiutricales > Adiutricaceae > JAIROO01. Next base: position 2,114 of record JAIROO010000259.1, on the reverse strand, counting down.
GAAAGCGGACGTTCTGCCTATGACCTTTTTGTCGAGCACGGTCGAGTGGATCTTGTGCTTACCGATATGACCATGCCCGACGGTGGGGGGATCGAGCTATTAGTTAAGTTAAAAGAGCGGAGTCCTGAGGTTCCCGTTATCCTTTTGACCGCCCATGGGACCATTGAAAGGGCCGTGGAAGCCATGAAGGAAGGAGCCTTCGACTATCTGACTAAACCCTGCCGCAACGCCGAGATCTTAAGGACCGTGGCTAAGGCTTTGGAGGTTAGTCGATTGGGCCGCCAGAACAAAGAGCTGCGGGAGGCCTTAACCGAGCGCTTCAGTTTTGGTCGTCTTATTGGCAAATCCAAACCCATGCTTGAGCTTTACCAGGTCCTAGAAAAAGTCGCCCCCACCCGGGCTAACGTCTTAATCACCGGGGAAAGCGGCACGGGCAAAGAACTGGTGGCTCAGGCTATTCACTACAATAGCCCCCGCTCTAAAAACTCTTTTGTGGTCGTTAACTGCTCGGCTCTTTCCGACAGCCTTTTAGAGAGCGAGCTTTTTGGTTACGAAAAAGGGGCCTTTACCGGAGCCGGAGCCACTCGGGCGGGGCGTTTTGAGTTAGCTAACGAAGGGACCATCTTCTTAGACGAGGTCGGGGAGATAGGCCCCTCGGCTCAAGTTAAGCTCTTACGGGTCCTTCAAGAAAGAACTATCGAGCGGGTTGGCGGAGGGGCTTCCATTGAGTTAAACGTCAGACTCGTGGCCGCCACCAACCGCGATCTAAAACAAGAGGTGGCTAAAGGTCGCTTTCGGGAGGATCTTTTTTACCGGTTAAACGTGGTTCACTTGCGTCTGCCGCCTTTAAGGGAGAGATTAGACGATCTGCCGCTCTTGACCGAACATTTTCTGGAAAAACATCGTCAAGGCCCAGAAAAAGCCGTCATCCACCCAGAAACCCGGCGGCTATTATTCGCCCACTCTTGGCCTGGCAACATCCGCGAGCTAGAAAACGTCATTGAAAGGGGTCTAGTCTTAGCTCAAGGGCAAGAACTAAAACCCGAGGATCTACCCGAGGAACTCAGAAGGCCAGTCGAAGGGAGTAGCCAAGATGGGTCTAGTTCAGTCGCGGGTCGCTCCATTGAAGAGAACCCTCAAGATGGGTCAATCTGGTTACGCGCGTCCCCAATAGAAGCGACCAAAAATATAGACCAGGCCTCCAACCCGTCGCCAGGGGACTGGATCGCCGAGGTCATGGCGGCTCTCCCTAAGGGCATGACTTTAACCGCCTCTTTGGAAGCTTTGGAGGAAGGGTTAATCCAGAAAGCCTTTGCCCAAGAAGAGGGGGTTCAGAGTCGGGCGGCGGAGTTATTGGGTATAAAAAGAAATGTTTTTAAATATAAATGGGATAAGTACGCTGCGTCACCTCCCACGCCTTTGGCCGAAGTCTTAGCCCAAAAAGTCCCAAGCTCGGTGGATCTGGTCACGGCTTTAGAAGACTTAGAAAAAGGTTTAATAAAGGAAGCCTTACGACAAAGCCATGGGGCTTTAGGTCGAGCGGCTGAACTCTTAGGTCTGAAAAAGAATCTTATGACCTATAAGCTAAAAAAATATCCAAGTTTAGACTACAATTAAGAATTTCCGCCTCTCTCCACTCCACCGCTCTCTAGTCCACGGCTTTCCACTCTACGGCTCGCCAGTCCGCCTCTCTCTACACCGCCTCTCTCAACTCCGCGGCGCTCCATTCCGCCGCTCTCCGCTCCACCTATCGATGACGCGGATTAGGTTTGGTTACAGGGGCTGACTGCTCTTTAGACCAGTTGAAATAGCCAAAAAGACCGTCAAAAAATCGAGCCACTTTTTCGCTACAGAGGCGGCCTTGGGAAACCGCGTCAATAAGTTGGTTAACCAAAGCATTATTGATGGCCGCGTAAAAACCCCCTCGCTTTGAAATTTTAGACTGGTAGCTCTACTATAAACGGGAATCAAAAGTTATGATGGTCTCGAAAAAAACCCTGTTTTGAAATTTTAGGCGCGTAGCTCTACTATAAACGCTAATATAAAGGTATAGCCGCCACTATATATTGTGTATAAACAAGACCTCAAAAATTAAAAGGGGGTTTTTACCAAGG
>JAIROO010000206.1 GCA_031257535.1 Deltaproteobacteria bacterium | reverse complement strand
ACGCCCAAGACCGTGACCATGACTTCCTGACCTAAACGGACCACGTCGGTCGGGGTCCTAACGTAATGGTCGGCCATCTCGCTTAAATGGATGAGCCCGTCTTGGTGCACGCCCACGTCTACGAAAGCCCCAAAAGCCGTCACGTTGGTGATCCGGCCGGGGATTTTTAAGCCCGGCGACAAATCCTCCAGTTTTTCCAAGCCTTTCGCGAACGAAAATGGCCGAAAGACCCGTCTAGGATCGCGGCCAGGTTTTTCCAGCTCAGCCATGATGTCTAAAAGGGTCGGCAGCCCCACCCGGTCGGAGACGTAGGCTTGGGGTTTGATTTTGGCTCTTAAAGAACTCCGCTCCAAAAGGTCTAAGACCGCCACTTCCAGATCCAAGGCCATTTTTTCCACGACCCAATATGACTCGGGATGGACGGCGCTTTTGTCTAAAGCCTGGGAGCTTTGGTTAAGGCGTAAAAACCCAGCGCACTGCTCAAAAGTCTTGGGACCTAAGCGGGGCACTAAACGAAAATCCTCGCGGCTTTTAAACGGCCCCTTTTCGGACCTAAATTTGACGAAGTTTTTGGCCAAAGTCGGGGAAAGACCCGAGACGTAGGACAAGAGCTTTTCCGAGGCCGTGTTGGCTTCCACCCCGACCTTGTTAACGCAGCTGACGACCACGTCGTCTAAGCTATTTTTTAACAAAGCCTGGTCCACGTCGTGTTGATATTGGCCCACGCCAATAGATTTGGGATCGATTTTGACGAGCTCGGCTAAGGGATCCATCAAACGGCGGCCAATGGAGATAGCCCCCCGAAAGGTCAGATCTAGATCGGGAAACTCGCGTCTGGCTTCCTCCGAGGCCGAGTAAATGGAAGCCCCGCTCTCGTTAACCATGACAATGGGAATGTCCGGCAGATTTTCGATAGACCGGACAAAAGCCTCGGTTTCCCGGCCCGCCGTGCCATTGCCAATGGCGATAGCCGTAAGGTTATGGGTATAAACCAAGCCCAAGATTTTCGCCGCCGCCTCCTGTCTCGCTCCTTCCGAGGCGTGGGGTTGGATGGCCACGTACTCCAAAAGCCGGCCATCGGGGCCTAAGGCGACGGTTTTACAGCCCGTCCGAAAGCCGGGGTCGATGGCTAAGATGGCTTTTTCGCCTAAAGGCGGCTCCATTAAAAGCTCGCCTAAATTTTGGGAAAAAATAGCCGTGGCCGCTAGATCGGCCTTTTTTTTGGCCGTTAAACGGATTTCCGTCTCTAAAGAGGGGGAGATTAAGCGGCGCCAGGAGTCGCGAATAGCCTCGGCCACTTGATTACCGGCCGGGGAGTCGTTTTTGTGGAAGAGCTCCAAAAGAATGGCCACGGCTTTATCCGGGTCTGGTTGAATCGACAGGGACAAGATCCCTTCGGCCTCGCCCCGGCGGATAGCCAGATAGCGGTGGGAGGCGATGGTGGCCACGGGCTCTTGAAAATCAAAGTAATCGGCGTATTTTTGGCCCGCTTCTTCCTTGCCTTTGGCGACAAGGCTTTTAACCAAACCCTCTTTTTCAAAAAGGTTTCTCAGATTTTGGCGGGCGGTCGCGTCCTCGCTAAATTTTTCCGCGAGAATATCCCTAGCTCCAGCCAAGGCGGCTTGGGGGTCGGGGACGTTTTTTTCCAGGTCCACGTAAGGGGCGGCCAAAGCTAAGGGGTCGTCGTTAGGGTCTTGGGCGAATAAGCTTTCGGCTAAGGGGCCTAAACCCCGTTCCATGGCCATAAGAGCCCGGGTCCGTCTTTTGGGCCGAAATGGCAGATAGAGATCTTCTAGCTCGGCCATGGTCGCCGCCGCGCTGAGACTCTTGGCCAGCTCATCGGTTAAAAGCTCCCGCTCGGCTAAGGATTTAACGATAGCCTCGCGTCTTTGCTCCAACTCGGCTAAGGCTTTTAAACGGTCCCTAACGCTGGTGGCCTGGACTTCGTCCAGGCCACCAGTGACTTCTTTGCGGTAACGGGCGATAAAAGGAATAGTGGCCTCTTCGGCTAGAAGATTAGCGGTCGCGGCGACCTGCCAAGAGGCGAGACCTAGCTCAGTAGCGACTAAAGGAATAAAATCCGTCATTGGCTCTCTTTATTATAGTTGGTCCCTAAAGCGACGTCTAAGATCGGGGTTTAGGCGAGTTCATTTTTGCCAGCTTTGGCCTCTTCCCACTTTTGGGCGAAACTTGGGTCGTGTTTTTTCAGGAAGTACAAGGAGGAAGGAGTTAAATTTACCAGCTCCGCGGCCTTGGTCAATGTCTGACCGTCTTGTAAGGCGGCTAAGAAGGGGCTTAGGTCAGTGGTTTTTAGCTGAGACAGCTTTTTGGCCTGACCCACGGTCACGGCCTTTTCCCAGGCCAGGGCGAAGCTTGGGTCTTGACGGCGGACTTGGGACAGCTGAACCAGGCAGCGACCGACTAGACGGGCGGCTTGATTTACGCCTAGGCCTTCCGTAATTAGAACCAAAAATTTCCGCCGAACGTCCTCCTCAAACTGACCCCCTACGCCTAGGGCCTCGACCCAGTCGGCGGCGAAGTTCTTGTCGACTTTGCGCCGCCGAAAGAAACAGCCCAAAGAAAGGCCCGCTTTTCGGGCGGCTTGTCTTAAGGTTTGACCAGCGGCGATGGTGGTTAAGAAAACCTGGTTAGATTCCTGATAAAGCTTTTCGCGGGACTTCAGCTTTTCGTGGTGAACCGCTTGGGCTTTGGCGGAGCGGTGAGTCTTAGATTTAATAACGTTGGCGTGGCTGACCTTAGATGACTGGGAGACCAAAAGCGACCCTCCTTGTGGATGAGGCGATCCTAAAACTCTCTTACGCGGCTAAAGGATCGCGCTTCGCCATTAAATTAGCCTATTTTTACGGGCATTGTCAATATTTAATTTAAAATATGATCTGGAAAAATTGGATTGGCGGGGCGCTTAATCAAATATTTTTTG
>JAIROO010000201.1 GCA_031257535.1 Deltaproteobacteria bacterium | reverse complement strand
ACTGACTCTAAGATCGATCTTGGAGCGATTGTCCGTAATGTCGATGAGCTTATGATCATTAATGACGAAGCTCATCACGTTCATGACCCATCTTTAGTTTGGTTCAAGTCTATCCAGGATATTCATAACCACTTGCTTCAAAAAGGTTCCTCTTTAAGCTTACAACTTGACGTAACAGCGACTCCTAAACATATTAATGGTTCTATATTCGTTCAGACAATCGTAGATTACCCACTAGTTGAAGCTATTCATCAAAACGTGGTCAAGCATCCAGTTTTGCCTGACAAACCTAGTCGTGAAAAGCTTAAAGTTCGTCATAGCGTTAAATACACTGAAAAATTCGCTGACTTCTTGAAACTAGGCGTTATTGAATGGCGTAAGTCTAAAGAAGAACATCAAAAACTTGGCAAAAAAGCTATCCTTTTTGTCATGACCGACGACACTAGGAACTGCGATGAGGTCGCTGAGTACCTAGAGGCTAACTTTCCAGACCTAACTAACTCGGTCTTGGTCATTCATACAAAAAACAATGGAGACATATCCGAGCCTTCGACTGGAAAAGCTAAAGAAGAGCTAGAAAAATTGCGTAAGCAAGCCAACGAGATTGACTCGGACGACAACCAAATCAAGGCCATAGTCTCGGTTTTAATGCTGAAGGAAGGTTGGGACGTTAGAAACGTCACGACTATCGTTGGCCTTCGAGCTTTTTCCGCCAAGAGCAACATATTGCCGGAGCAAACTTTAGGTCGCGGTCTTAGGAAGATGTATCCTGGATTCGAGGATGAGTTTTTAAGCGTCGTTGGCACTGAGCCATTTATGGATTTCATAGACTCAATCCAGGAAGAAGGAGTTGAGCTGATCAGAAAACCCATGGCTGAAGACGCTGAACCAATAGCTCCTCTCATTATTGAGGTTGATTTTAATAATCCTAGTAAAAATATAGATGATTTAGATATCGAAATTCCTATTTTAACTCCTCGAGTTTATCGCGATTTTCAAAATTTAGCCGATCTTGATCCAGCTTCTTTTGGCCACGATAAAATTCAGTATAAAGTTTATTCTGAAGATGAGTTACGTAAAATTGATTTCGCTGAACTTACGACAGGTGTATTTTCCCACACTTCATTCATGGATGATGACGGAATCACTGATTATAGAAACGTGATAGGCTGGTTTACCAGGCAAGTTATGAAAGAACTTCGTCTTTTTAGTTTTTATGACGTTCTTTTTGGTAAACTAGAAGATTTTATTGCTAACTATATGTTCTCTACTGAAATTGATCTTGAAGATCAAAATACAATTAAAAATCTATCTGAACTTAGCGTTACTCAGATTATTCATAACACATTTAAGAACGCTATCAATAATCTAACTATAACAACTCAAATCAACAATAACATCATTGACTATATAAGGTTAAAAAATATGAGGCCTTTTATAGTTAAAGATCAGGACTATGTACTTCCTAAAAAGTCTGTTTTTAATAAAATTATAGGTGATAGTGGTTTTGAATTGGAATTTGCCACTTTCATCGATAACTGCCATGACGTTATTTCATATGCTAAAAATTATATTTCTATTAAATTTTACATTGAATATGTTAACTGTTTAGGTAATTTATCCAATTACTATCCTGATTTCTTTGTTAAGCTCTCTGACAATTCCATTTTTATTGTGGAAACTAAAGGTCGTGAAGAACTAGATCTTCCTTTAAAAATGAGCAGCTTATCTTCCTGGTGTAAAGATATCAACTCTTTAAATTTAAATTCTAAATTTGATTTTCTATTTATTGACCAATTAACTTTTAATGAAAGTCTTGAATCTGAACATATAAATCTAACATCCTTTCATAATTTAGCTAATTTATTTACACGGTTTAAATCTTAAAATGTCAATTAAAAATTTAAAAACCAGAAGAATAACAAATAAACAAAATATTGATTTAAGTTATAATAACTAACTAAATATTAGTTAAAGAATTTCAATGCCAGTACGGAGTACTTCTTTGACAAAAGGATTGTCATCGTAGAGATCAGAGACTTCAAAAGCGATCGGTTCAATGTATAAATCATATTTATGAGCTATTAAATACATTTTAACAATAATACTGTCCATGTCTTCTACTCCAAAAGATGTGAGAAAGAAACAAACATCAACATCGCTATCGTCTTTAGCTAAACCTGTTGCGTAGGAACCGTACAAAAGCACTTTTTCGATAGGCATTGCTTGACGAACTTCGTCAGTAAATTGTTTTATGATAGGGATTACGGTTTCAAGGTCAAAAGCCATGCGAAAACCTCATTCGTTTTGGTTAAAAAGCTTTCAGCCTTTTCTTTATTAAGAGACGTACTTAATTTTCGTTTATAATCAGGATAGCGACCAACAATATAGTATCTAGAAATATAGTAACAAAATTTATATGTTTCTTCACTAATTGGACAAGATATCTTTGGTTCAATTTTTTTAATAAAATCCCAATATTATGAATAAATGGAACATTATCATCAATAAGAATAATATATAGCCCTTTTAGAAGTTTTTCTAAGGCTTGCTGGCAAGCAAATATAACATAGAGCCATCGTCCAATTTGAAAATTGCCATATGCCGACTCAAGATCATATTTGGCTATATCAAACCAATATTCAAATTTTTCTTGAGTATTCACTATTAATTTACCAGTAAGCGATCATAGTTTAGGCTCTGAGTTAGTAACTGACATCAGCTATAGTTCGCCAGGGTTTGTTATAGTTTTGTTTTTTCCTTCGAAAATGAAGCAACGATTTGACCTAGTCTCGACCTGGCTTTAGTACCATATTTTGATCATAACTGAATAGTCCTAGAAAATCAAATGGAGAATTGTTTAGCCTGCATTTTTTATTTTGGCTTTTACGGCACCGTACCGAGGAAACGCATAAAGAGGCAAACACTGCTAAAAAAATAAAAAAAAAAGTTGACTTTGGCTCAAAATAATGGTAAAAAAATTGACAAAGGCACTGTGCCAAAATCCTGTAATTTTTTACAGTTCCCAACAAAAAAACATAGTAATTTCAGTTAGTTAGTTTTCAGTGTGTCGTTCCTAACCTTCTGTATCATAAGGCTTTTATTGCCTAACAGGTCATAATCTATGACGCAATTAATATCTGAACAAAAAAAATTAATTTTTCGTCTTAACGATAGTTTTGCTTGTGTTGGAAAAATTGTTGAGGATGTAGACTCTGACGGTTTTTACGTTGCAGAGCTTGATAATGGTTCTCGCAGAAAATTAAAAATTGAAAATATTTTAGCAGATTCTATTATATATGGAAACAGTTTTTGTATTCCTAATAACATTTTTTTAGGTGATATTGGCATTATATCTAATAAAAATATATCTCAAACGTCTGAATTATCTAATTACAATAGTCCAATTGACTATCTTAATATAATGTAGCATTTTAATAATATTAAATTTTTTGACTGTTCGCTGTCATTTCCATCATCAATTACGATTATAACTAATTTTAAAAACATACAGCCTAATACAAAAATTATATCTTTAGGAGGCTATGTTGTTGAAAATAATTCAATTATTATTCATCCAGATATATTAAAAATAAATGAGCGTGTCTCTGAAACTTTGCTCCATGAAATGTGCCACCAGGCTCAATTTACCTTGAGCAATACAACGCTCCAGAAAGAGAGAATGGAGGACAAAGACCTCCATGGTCCAGAGTGGCGGCGATGGATGGAAAAATGTGGTTTTTCAAGTACTGAAATAGATAATCACACAACATTTACTTTTAGTAAAAGTGAATTGCTTAAATTATCGAAAATATATTCACCTAATAATAGTTTTATGTCTGTTGAATTAAAAAGTGGATCTTGTTGTAAAATAAACTATTGTAATCTTCCAGTTTTATATGGTAGAATTGTTAATTTTTATAAAGATAATGATCATATTGATTTATCTAAAATAAGTATTAGATGTTTTATAAATACAAGTATTATGCATGTTTTTACGTATTATTTTACCTTATCGCAACCTGATCTTCAAGAAAGAAATTTGATTCTTAAAAAAATCAAGTATGGTCAGTCAGCTCCATTGAATATGTTGACGTATAATTTAATATTTGAATAAATAATAATAATTATTATAATTATAAATACTTTTGCTATCATTAATTATAATAATAATTTTAGGTTTATAAATTAATTAATTTTACCATTTTAAACCACTCTTAACTTCTTAAAATTTTACATTACTGTTTTTAGATTGTAAATATACT
>JAIROO010000184.1 GCA_031257535.1 Deltaproteobacteria bacterium | reverse complement strand
GATAGTCTTATCATTAATAGTATTGATACCGCTATTGCGAATGTATTGGTTTCGTTCAACAACAATATTTTATCAAAAGAGGTAACTAATAACATTCAAAACGCTTTAATTGACCTGACTAACGAAGCGTTAACTCATTTAGTTCTTTACGCTTTTTTACAAAGGGTCTTAAATGGCGGAGCTGACTTTATACAAAGAGAATACGACCTAGGAACGCTAAGAGCGGACATTCGCGTCTCCTACAAAGGTCGCCGTTATCCGTTAGAACTTAAAATTAAAGGGCGTAAAAGCCTAGAAGAGAGCTTTGAACAACTTTCTGAATATATGAACAAATGTCTAGCTTCTGAGGGTTGGTTGGTCGTGTTTGACAAGAATTTCGATAAACTTTGGCCAGAGAAACTTTATTGGAAAACACAAGAATATAAGGGATATACTATACATGTTGTAGGTTGTTAATTTAAATTTAATTTTAATTTATATCTTATATTTTTATATATAAGGTGAACGGAATAAAAGGGGCGTTTAACGAATTTAAAACTAACTTTTTTATAACTAATATCAATAGTATTAGTGTAGTCGCCATGACTCCTGCCTGAATTAATTATTAATCACTCTTGAATTAGTCGAAGGCGCATGTTTTAAATAATATTAGACCCTAAGAAAACTTATTCGCTGCGGTGACCATTATGACGTTTAAAATTGTTATTTCTTGCTAAGAGAATTAGATAGATTTTTTTGTCAATAACTAAATGTTATCTATCTATTGGTTGAGTTAAATAGCCTAATTAGCAAATTATTTATTTCATATTCTAGTTGTTAAATTGTTTTTTTAAGATCCTTTTTTTCGAAATATAAAAAAAATAATTCCAAAGATTAGTTTTACACTAAAAAATGACCTTACCTTCATATCTTTTCATCATTTATCCTTACTAACTCATATTTTTTAATAGATTATGTTAAGTTATTTTTCTGGGTCCCTTTGATTTTCAAGAGTTTTGCCATGTTACTCAACATAATCCTGGACTTAACATAAGCCTTAGTAGGGCACGTACGGTTTGAAGAGGGTCGACTGGAAACGAATTAACAACTAACGCGCCAGTCGGCTACTCTACTATCTTTGCCTGAATTTTAACTTTACTTAATAAACATCTTTACTATTTATTTGTCTGAATATTATCCAATTTATGTAATATGCTAGTCATCTTTTTTTTTGTCGATTTAATTTTTTTTTTAAAATTGAATATAAATATTTAAAATAACAAATACCTAAATATTTTTATTGAAATATTTAGGTATTTGTTAGCTAAATTATTGAATAGTCAATTTTTTGATTTCTACCGCTCTCTTATATTTTATAAAGGTAGAGCCAGAACCTGGAATAAACCCGGCAAAAGGGCGGCAAAGAGCAAGGCCGGCAGGCAATTGGCGAGGTTAATTTCGGGTTTAACGCCCAGCATGTTGACTCCAATGGCCATAATTAAGAGCCCACCTAGGCTCTGGAGGCAATTTTCAACCCCTGGGCTCATAAAAGGGGCTAAAACGCCGGCCAATAAGGTTAAGGTCCCTTGGTAGGCCAAGACGGCGACGGCCGCGAAGGCCACGCCAGACCCAAAGCGGGCGGCGAGGATCAGACAGGAAAAAAAGTCAATGAGGGTTTTAGTTAAAACCGTGGTTCGACCTTGACCTAAGCCCTCCTCAAATGAGCCCACGATGGCCATGGCTCCGGCGCAGACCATGACCGAGGTCGTGACTAAACCTTCGGCGAATAGGGGGTTTTGGCCATTAAACCGAGCTTTTAAGCGTTCCGCCAAGTGGGTTAGCCTTTGACTCAGCCTTAAGGTCTCCCCTAAGGTGGCCCCTAAGACCGCGGCCAAGATGACGGTCAAGATATTTAGGGAGCCTAAGGTCATTTTTAGGCCAATGGCTAAAAGACAAAGGCCAAAAAGCTGAAAAATTAAGGTCGCTAGTTTCTCCGAGAGATACTTGCCAATAAAAAGTCCACCCACCGCGCCTAAGCCAATAACCAGGGCGTTAAGCGCCGCCCCTAAAGGAAATACCACCCTAAAAACCTCCGCCAGTCGCGCGCCGAAAAAAAACGCTTAAATAAGTCCTTAAAAGACTAAAAAACAATCCATTAAAACCGCGAATTTAACCAGGAGCTAATTTTTATCATTTTTTGGCCTTTTTTTTATTTTAACGTCAAAAACGATATTTTAGAGCCAAAAAAACGCGCTATAAACTCCTAAGTGGTTAAGACATGGTTTTTTTTGGCCAAAAAACGCGCTATAAGCCCCTAAGAGGTTAAAGCTTGTTTTTTTGGCCCAAAATAACGAAAAGACCTTTTGGGCTCTTTGGTATTTTGTTGGTCAAAAAAAATAAAGAGCCTAAAAATAAGGGGCGACCTTGGAGGCCATTATTATAACGTCTTGATTTTATTCGATAATTTACATTAATAGGCAATAGCCGGCCTGATGATTTATAATATTTAAGGTCTGGCCAGATCTTAAAGGGATTGTCCTTTGGCCCATATTAGGCCAGAGAAAGGCTTTGACCCTTTTTAAGCCTGGCCCGCGAAATTATTACGGAAACTTACGTCCATGTCAAAAGAAAGACGACTCCCGATCTCGATCAAGGAGTTACTGGCCGCGAGAGAGCCAAGGCCAAACGTTTTAGTCCAAGGCTGGGTCCGGACCCGCCGCGATAGCCGCGATTTTTCTTTTTTGGAAATTAACGACGGCTCAATTTTAGGCAACCTTCAAGTCGTGGTCGCGGCCAACTCTAAAGGTTACTCAGCCTTAAAAGAGGCGCGGCTCGGGGCGGCGGTCAGCGTTTATGGCGATCTAAAAGAAAGTTTAGGTCAAGGCCAAAAATGGGAACTAGGGGCGAGCGAGCTAGTTATAGTGGGTCAAAGCGACTCCGATTACCCTTTGCAGAAAAAAAGGCACACCGACGAGTACCTAAGGGAAATAGCCCATTTACGGCCCAGGACCAATAAATACGGGGCCGCTTTTCGGCTAAGGAGCGAAGCGGCCTTGGCTATTCACGATTTTTTTCGGGCCAAGGGCTTTTTTTACGTCCACGCCCCTATTATAACCGGGAGCGACGCCGAAGGGGCCGGGGAAATGTTCCAGGTCACGACCTTAAAAGAGTTTAGCGACCCGGCTTTTAAAAACGATTTTTTTGGCCATTACGCGGCTTTAACCGTCTCTGGACAGCTGGAAGCCGAACTTTTGGCTTTGGCTTTGGGGAAAGTTTATACCTTCGCCCCGGCTTTTCGAGCGGAAAACTCCAATACCGCGCGGCACGCGGCGGAGTTTTGGATGGTCGAACCGGAGATGGCTTTCGCGGATTTGGCCGCCGACATGGAACTCGCCGAAAGTTTAGTCAAAACCGTGGCCAAAGAAGTCATAGAGCGGAGGGCCCAGGATGTCGGCTTGTTTAACCAATTCGTGGAACCCGGCTTAGAGGCCCGCTTACGGGTTTTAATCGAAGCCGATTACCCCAAAGTCCAGTATCGGGAAGCCATTAAAATCCTAACTAAGGCCAACAAGCGGTTTGAGTTTTCGCCCACTTTTGGCGCGGATCTGGCTACCGAACACGAGAAGTTTTTAGCCGAAGAGTATTTTTTAGGCCCAGTCTTCGTTTACGACTACCCAAAAACCCTAAAACCTTTTTATATGCGCTTAAACGACGACCAAGAGACGGTCGCGGCCATGGATCTCTTGGTCCCCAAAGCCGGCGAGCTGATTGGGGGTAGCCAAAGGGAAGAAAGACTCGACGTCTTAACGGCCCGCCTAACGGAACTGGGTCTAAAGGCCGACTCTTACTGGTGGTACTTAGATAGCCGCCGCTGGGGCTCGGCTCCCCACGCGGGGTTTGGCTTAGGCTTTGAAAGGCTCATCATGACTTTAACTGGGATCGCGAACATTCGCGACGCGATCCCCTTTCCCCGAACCCCGAAAACCTTGGCTTTTTAATACATATAAAAAAGCTTTGATTTTTGGCCGCGTTATTTTGGCGGATAACCATATAATATAGTTATTAGCCAATTTTTTTTGTTAAAAGTCAATTTTCTGGCGTAAAGGCCAACTTTTTTTTGGTTAAGCGTTTTTTGTGTCTATTAACAAAAAATAAGGGGTTTCTGGCCTCAACAGTCTTCTTAACAGTCCTAATGTTTTTTTTTAGGGCTAACGCTGTTTTATAAGTCCTGAATTTTTTTTAGGACTAATATTATTTTATAAAGACTTAAGTCTTTTAAAAATTAATACTGTTTTATAATGATTTAAGTCATTTTTTTTTAGGTCTAAAGCTATTTTATAAAGCCTTAAGTCTTTTTTTTACGTTAATACTGTTTTATAAGGCTAAACTAGCCGTATATATATTAAGGAGTTCCGTATGTCCCTTATAATTGGCCTGGCCGGCAAAGGCGGCACTGGCAAAACTACTTTGGCCGGTCTCGCGGTTCGCTATTTAGCTAAGGTGGGCAAAGTGCCGATTTTAGCCGTGGACGCCGATTCCAACGCCAATCTCGCCGACGTTTTAGGCATGACCTACGACCGGACCTTATCCGAGGCCCGGGAAGAGATGAAGTCCTCGGTCGGCGACGTGTCGATCACCAAAGACACTCTCATCGAGATGCGCACCCAAGAGGCTATCGTCGAGGGCGACGACTTTGATCTGGTGGTCATGGGTCAGCCCGAGGGCTCGGGTTGTTATTGCGCGGCCAACTCCATCTTGGCCGCGGTTTTAGATAAGACCTTAAAAAATTACCCCTATCAGGTCATCGACAACGAGGCCGGCATGGAGCACATCTCCCGCCTCACCGCCCGCTACATGGACATTTTTTTCGTGGTCTCCGACGCTTCTCGGCGAGGCTTTACGGCCGCGGTCCGCATCTGGCGTTTGGTGGACGAGCTGAAGATCACCATTAAACATAAATACCTCATCTTAAACCGGACCCGCGGCGAGGTCTCGGCCGACGTTTTAGACCTCATCAAACGCGAGAACATGAATCTGGTGGGGGTCATTCCCGACGACCCCGCCATTTACGACTGCGACCAGGCTGGCCAGCCCACCTCGGTCTTGAGCGAGAGCTGCCCGGCCGTGGCCAAAGCCATGGCTATTTTTAAGGAGACTTTGGTGGAGTAAAGTGGCGACGCGGCTGGATTTAAGGGATCTTGACTCCTACGCCCAAAGCTTAATGGCTCAGGTTCGGGAGCGGTTCGCCGCTTACCCGAACCCTTTGGCCGTGGCCGAGGATTTGGCGGCCATTAACGCTTACCCCAATTTAGACCGTTTAAGCCCCCCCCAATCCGCCATCGAGCTCGGGAACTCCTCTAGCTTAGACCGCTATCGAGAATTGGGCCGGGAAATTGTTTTAAATGGCGGGGTCTTCTGGGAGCATACCGCGGCCGGGGAGGGCTCGCGTTTGGGCTTGGGGCTCAAGTTTTTCGTGAAGCCCTCGGATCTCGATCCCGTCTGGAACTCTTGCGATCTCTGTCTAGGGTTACGCCGCCTGGCTCGTTTTGTCTTTGAGATTATGTCTTTGGCTGAGGCTTTTGAGCGGTCGCCGACCTTAATCTTAAACCGGCAGAAGATTTTAGTCGTCTCCACGGACAGCGCCATTTTACCTTTGGCCGAGCGGATTTTAACGGCTTTTGGGGATCTCGTGCCCCCGTCCAACTGGTTTTTTTTAGGCCAGGCCTCTTTTTGGGGCTTAAATAGGCGGCCAGGCCAGGACTGGGCTTATGACCATAACTCGCCTAAGCGGCTCCACAACCATGGGGCTTTAGCCATGCAAAAGACCATGGAGGGCCAGGTTTTTCGGCTGGACAAAAGCTCGGGGACTCGCCGGCCTTTAAGCCAGGCTGATTTTTTTAGTTTATTGGGCGAGTTTGACGACTTAGTCTCCTTAAACGTCGAGGATCTTGATTACTTAACCAAAGCCTTGGATTTTGAGACCTTGGGTTTGGCTACGGACTTGGGGCGCCAAGGTTATGGCATGGTCATGGAAATCACCGGCAATAACCCTAACCGACCGATTAAGGGCGGCCTCTTCGCTTACGACGAGGCCTTAGGCCGCGACGTGGTCATTGAGAGCTTTCGGCTTTTAGGCGTCGAGCCCCAAGACATTAAGTTATTAAATAAAAATTTTAACCATTACCCTAGGCCCGCCGTCGTTTTTGAGCGCTTAAACGCGGAAGGGCTCTTTATGCCGGCCCTAGTTAGCGAGGGGTTTTTGTATTTTCAGCCCGTCCAGGGGGATCTAAATTTTTTAACGCCCACGGCTTATTTTATTCGACCCGGGGCGAAAGGCATAAATAGCCTTAAATCCTTAGCCGACGCCCCGGCGGCTTTGGCTTCCATGTGGGCCCAGGACCAAGACCCCAAGTTTTTGGCTTTTTTAAGGTCGATTGAAAGGCGGTTAAGCTCCACTTAAGGGTCTGGGCCTTTAACCAAAAACTCCCCTGACTCGCCGCCTCCCCCAGAGTCATGAAACAAATTTTTTTTTAAAAAATATTTGTTTCAATGGGAAAAACTTTGAGCTTAGGCGGCTAAATAGGCCCTTTAGCCTTTAAAAATACTCTATTTAAAGGGGTTATTTATGGCTAAGAGGCACTTGTGGACGTATTGTTCGGGATCCGGGGCGGTTAAAAGGCCTGACCTTAAGGCCACGCCCGCGGCTCCGGCTTGTCGCGCTAGGGCGACGTTATCTGGCCCTAAACCGCCCACGACGAAGACCGGCTTTTTAAAAACAGCCACTAACTCGGCGACAAACGTTAGATTTAAGGGCTCGCGGCCGGGTTTACAGTCGGTGGGAAAAATGGGCCCGGCTAAGAGACCGTCGGCTCCGGCCTTAATGGCCAGGGCGGCTTCTGGTAAAGAGTGGACCGAGACGCTGGTTAAAAGGTTCTTGGCCCGGGCGAGGGCTATAAGCTGGGGATTGGCGTTAAAGGCGGCGAAAGGCAGCTGGAGCCCATAAGCGTTAACCGCCGCGGCCACGGTTAGAGAGGAGTTAACGATTAAGCGGGCTCCCGTTAAGCTCGCGATTTTTTGGATTTTTCCGGCGAGGGTTAAGAGTTCTGGCTCGGGGAGATCCTTTTCCCGTAAGATAACCGTCCCCACCCCAGCGGCCAGAAGCCTGGCCACCCGGTCTAATAGGGGTTCTGGACAGACCAAGCGGTCGGTAATTAAGGCTAGGCGCGTCTCACAGGCGGGCATAATCGGTAAAGACTGGTTGCAGGCCCTTAGCTTTAATGGCCGCTTCCACTTCCGAAAGTCTTCGCTCGTCGGCTTTGATAAACTGCTCTTCCCCCGCCACTTGGCCCGCTCGTCCGCCGACCGAGGTTCTGACTCCGGCCGACAACCGGGTGACCCCCAGACCCATCAGATGGTCGCGCAGATAAGGCCGCTCCCTGGTCGATAAGGTCAGCCCAAATGTGGGGCTAAAGAGCCTTAAGGCCAAGATAATTTGGGTTAACTCCGCGTCGCTAACCTCGCCAAAAGGCTCTCTAGCCCCAGGGACTGGCCGAAGGCGCGGGGTGGAGTAAGCGATCTCGGCTTCTGGGTATATTGAGCGTAAGTACTGGCCGTGCGCTCCTAAGGCCAAAACGTCTCGCCGAAAGTTGGCTAAACCGAGTAGAGCCCCCAAACCCACCCCCCTGACTCCAGCCTCTAAGGCCCTTTCTAGGGCCATTAAACGCCAAAGGTAATCTTTTTTAGGGCCTAATAGGTGAGCTTTAGCGTAAACTATGGGGTCGTAAGTCTCTTGGTAAACGCAAACGTAGTCGGCCCCGGCTTTTTGGACTTTTTGGTACTCTGGGGTTTTTAAAGGGTAGACCTCGAGGCCCACGCTCGCGAAACTCTCGGCCGCGAGTTTAACGGCCGCGGTCACGTAAGCCGGGCTTGACTTTAAGCGCGACTCCCCGGTTAAAAGCAAAACGTCGGTAAAGCCCTCGTTTTTTATGGCTAAAAGCTCTTTGGCGATCTCTTCTAAGGTTAAAGCCCCGCGTAAAACCTTATTATGGGCGTTATAGCCGCAGTAAAGGCACTGGTTAACGCAGAAATTGGCGAGGTATAAGGGGGTAAAAAGGGCCACGTTTAAGCCA
Organism: Deltaproteobacteria bacterium; assembly: GCA_031257535.1. Taxonomy (GTDB): domain Bacteria; phylum Desulfobacterota; class Desulfarculia; order Adiutricales; family Adiutricaceae; genus JAIROO01. The sequence continues at coordinate 357 of JAIROO010000184.1, read as the reverse complement.
AAGTGGCGGCGGGTTAGAACGCGGGCTTTTTGGGCCATGGGCTCTAAATAGCTAAGGGCGGCTTTGGACAGGAGAGCCCCCAAGTCGGCTAAGCTTAAGGTCTCTTGGCTTAAAGCCCTTTGGACTTGTTTGGGCCCCACCGCCTCAAAGTCAAAGGCCAGGGCTTGGTCTATGGCCGCGAGCAAAGTTTCTGGGGTCATGACGCGGGCTGAGCCGGCTCGTCGCGTAAAAAACCGGTTAAAGGCGAGGAGGCCGCCCCGTCGCTTTGGGGCCCTAAACCGGCTAAATAGGCCAGGCGTCCGGCGATAACGGCCTCTTTAAAGGCTCTGGCCATGGCGGGCGGGTCGCTGGCCGTGG
>JAIROO010000257.1 GCA_031257535.1 Deltaproteobacteria bacterium | reverse complement strand
AATCCCTTGGCTTTACCCAACTATTTCAACAAAAAGAGCGATCATATCGTTGAAATTCCAGTCCTCGTTAAACTCAATAGCACAGTTGACTTAGGCTCGACCAAAGTGACCCCGGAAGTCCGTTTGGGGTATACATTTGTGGCCAAAAGACCGGATAACGATTTGACCGTTGGTTTCGTGGGCTCAGGTCTACGGACGACCATCCACGGCGTCAAACCGCCAAGAGGGAGTTTCCAGGCTGGCTTAGGAGCCAAATTCGAGGTTGGACCTGAGGGCAACTTTGACATTTTTGTTAACTACGACGTGGACGTGGCTCGACGCTACGTCAACCATAACGCCATTTTAGGCGTTGGCTTTAGTTTTTAGTCGAATTTAGTTTCAAGTCGGCTAGTTTCTATACTTAATTACCATTTGGCTAGACTTTTTAAGACTCGCCAAATGGTCGGAACTCCTTTTTCAATCGCCGGTTTTTTTTTCTGCCGCCGGGATTTGAAAAAGGCCCCACCCCTTAAGTATTCCTCGTCGCCTTCCCTGATTTCGCCGCGAGATTTAATACTTAAGGGGTTTTTTTGCCAAATAACGCTTTTCTTAGCTTAGCTCAAATAGCGAATTAAAAATAACCTGGGCGTAATAATTTTTAGTTTGAAATTTTAGTCGCTTAACATTATCAGATAGTCTGATGACATTTATCGTGACATCCATATAATGTAGATCAGTGGTCATCAATAATTAAAAAAAGGTTTTTAGCGAGGGCGTAAAACAAAGCCGCGGAGCATGGCTAAAAACTCCCATGAAAAAAAATATTTGTTTTTAAATTAAACAAAAAGCTATTTCCCGCTTTTTTGGCTGACGCTCATTTGGATCATATTGGCCACTTCATAGGCGGCGTTGGCTTGAGAGACTTTTTTCTGCTCTTTTAAGATATCCCCTAAGACCTTGTGGGAGGTAAAGCTCTTGGGGGCTAAACGGGTGGCCAGCTGGGCTTCGGCTAAGGCGGCCATGTGGTTGCCTAAGCGCTGATAGCACATGGCCATCCACATGTGCGGCTCGGCTAAGTCGTTTTTGACGGAAATAAGCCGCTTTAATAAAGTCACCGCGTCTTTGTAGCGATACTCGTTGTAAAGAAGCTTAACCTTAGTGATAATTAACTCCCCGTGATAAGGCCACTTGGCCAGTCCTCGATCCAGCCACTGGATGGCTTCCTCGTTTTGCCCGATACTAAAAAGGTATTTCATAAAAATAACGATTTCGCGGTGATCGGGATCCGTTTTTAAGCCAATAGACAAGGTGTCGGCTAGCGCTTTGAGGTCTTGGGATTCCTCAAAGCGCCCCATGTCGCCTAAGAGCGAGGACAGTAAGTACCTGGGCTTGGGGTCGCGGGGGTGTTTGTCGGCTAGCTCTTGATAAATAACCCTGGCTTCCTCCAGATGATGGTTTTTTCGGTAGAATTCGGCCAGCTTGTATTTTAGGTCCTCGTTTTCTGGCTCGATTTCTAAGACTTCCAAAAAGTAGTGGAGAGCGTTTTGAAAGTCGCCCTGTTTTTGGTAGAGGTTAAATAGACGCCACCTAATGCCACTGTTTTCCGGCGACAGACGGGCCGCTTCTCGTAAAAAACTGAGGCCTTCGGTTAAGCGGTTGTCTTTGACGCACAACTCGCCCATGGACATATTGGCGTTAACGTCGGCCGGGTCCTCTTTCAAGCGGCCCATGAGCCGACCGTAGCGAATCAGCTTCTCGCCATCGGCGACCCGACCCAGTTTGACCTCTAGGTTACCCTTTAAGATATAAAACTCGTGGTCATTGGGGTATTGGGCTAACCCAGCCTCGTAGACTTGGTAGAGCTTTTTGGTGGCTCTTAACTCCGCGTAGACCAAGCCCATTTTTTTTAAGAGATTGGCGTTGTTGGGAGTGTAAAAATGAGCGATCAAAACCGGCTCTAAGAGGGAGGCGGCCATTTTGGCTTGTTTGCGCTCTAAAAGAGCCGTGGACAAAGAGCAGGCCGCTTCCAGATCCTCGCGATTATTGACTAGGCGCTCTAAACAGTCGGCGATGGTAAACTCGCGGTTGGCCTCCTCAGTCAAACCCATGCGGAAGTAAACCCGGCCTAAACCGTCGTAAGCGGCGACGGTTAGCGGCCTTAACGACAAAATCTCCCGAAACCATTTAATAGCGTCGGCGTGACGGCCTTTGGCGGCTAAGGTTTGAGCCCTTCTGAGCATAGACTCGGGTTTTCGCTGAAAACCAAAGGCGGTCAACAGCATGTCAAATAGGTCGTCAATGGGCGGGATACGTTTGAATAACTTAAATATCGCTTGATAAGTGGCGATTAGGCCACGGGTTACCACGTGACCAGCTTTAGGTGGCGGAGGTCCTGGGGCGCTGAGATCCAGGCCCGCGATGGAGCTACTCTCGCTATGGATGGTCGGTCCAGGCGAGCCAGCGGTTCTTAAGGTCGGCTCCTCTTTAGCCTCGGACGGGGTGGCCTCGGCGCTCTCGGTTTCTTTAGGGGGTTCGTCGACGGGTTTTTCCTCGCGCCGGGAAGAGAAAGTCTTCAGCCTTGAGGTCGCCGTCATGCTAGGTATGTCCTCAGGAGCCGCGAACTCCTCTAAAGGAGGCAAAGGCGGGGCTTCTGGCGACAAAGCGGCCGGGGGGTTGGCTCCCAAAGGTGGCTCAAATGGCGGGGGAGTGGGTCCGCTAAAACGGTTAAAAAGCTCAGGACTAGAGCTTGGGGTCTCTGGTTTGTGAGCCTCGCTTTGAGGGGCTGGTCGCGGCCGAGGTTGAGGTTGCGGCTGCGGCTGCGGCTGCGGCTGCGGTTGCGGCTGACCTTGAGGTTGGGGCTGACCCTGAGCTGACGGCTGACCCTGAGCAGGCGGTTGACCCTGAGTTGGCGGCTGGCCTTGAGCTTGAGGCGGCCCTTGAGGCTGAGCTTGGGGTCCCGGCGGAGCCTGATGGTCCTGGCCACCCGTGGGTCCAGTTGGGGTCTCGGCCACGTTTTCAGGGGCTTTTTGGTCTTCGCTCATTTTAGCCTCTCGCTCTGGCTTTTTAGATTTTTCGTTCCCAAAAGATTCTAATTTAGATCCTAAAGGAACTCTTAGGGAACTTAAGCAAAATCAAGGCCAAGTTTGGGAGCCATTTTGGCTTGGCGGGGCCAAAAAAAGTCCTTTTTTTTAAGGGAGGGGCTTTAAGTAGTTAAGGCCTAAGGTAAATGGTTAAGGGCCATCGTCAAAATTTCTAGTTTCTGGTGGCCCAACTATAGCCAATATATGGTAGCCGCCAAAAAGTAGTCGCCTAAATCGTCGATTTATCGCTATAAAATCTTTCCGCGGCTAAAATAGAAAACTAAAAGATTTTTTTCGAGCGCGGCTTTTTTTAATGAGGTCCTAAAGGCGCGTTAAAGGTAATCCTAAAGGCGCGTTAAACGAAATCCTAAAGTCGCGTTAAACGAAATCCTAAAGTCGTGTTAATGGAAATCCAAAAAGGGGCGTTTAAGGAAATCCTAAAAAGGCGTTTAAGGAAATCCAAAAAGTCGCGTTAAAGGAGTCTAAAGGATTATTAAGGTAGTCTTATAGGCGTAGTTTACTCGCCGATGACCTTTATAAGGACTCTTTTGCGCCGACGACCGTCAAACTCTCCGTAGAAAATCTGCTCCCAAGGCCCTAAGTCCAGCTGGCCACTGGTTATGGCCACCACTACTTCCCGGCCCATGACCTGCCGTTTTAAGTGGGCGTCGGCGTTATCCTCGTAGCCGTTGTGGGCGTACTGGTCGTAAGGTTTTTCCGGGGCTAACTTCTCTAACCATTTTTCGAAGTCTTGATGGAGACCAGACTCGTTGTCGTTAATAAAAACCGAAGCCGTAATGTGCATGGCGTTACACAAAACTAGGCCTTCGCTAACCCCAGATTTAGCGACCGCCTTGGCGACGTCAGGGGTTATGTTGATAAAAGCCCTTCGGGTTTTGGTCTCGAACCAAAGTTCTTGACGGAAAGACTTCATGTAGACTCCTTAATATTAATATAAGACTAAAACTTTAAATATAGGAACAAAAAACAAATATTGATGTTTTTTTAGTCAGAAATAGTCCACCTTAGTCAATATATTATTAATAATAGATGGATAAAGAATATATAGTGGTCATAAGAATTTTGATTAGCTTAAATAGACGCGTCCCCGGCGAAAATAGAAGCCTAACCGGTCGCGTTTGTTCCAAACAAAGACCTCGCGACCGCGTCAAATGGGGTCTTAGTCAAATGGCTAAAAAACCTCAAGCGCAAGTAAGGTTAAAAAAGACCTTGGTTAAAGGGATCAAAAAAGACCTGGCTTAGAGAGGTCAAAAAGGCTTAAAAAATCTGGGTGGCTACCAAAAAAGCCCAAAAATTAGGGAGTTAAGATTAATTAGGCCCCAAAAAATGGCTAGCTCCTCTGGCCACGGCTAGCTGGGCCTCGAAAAGCCAAAAATAGGCTTTTAATCTTACCAAATAAGAGTCAGGGGCGGAAAGATCTTTTTAGACTCGTTATTTTTCGGATTTACCGGTTGGAACGGGCTTTTTGGTTATGGCCTTTTTTGGCGTTTTCGTTAGCCAAATAGCCTGTTTTAGGTTTTTTGGGGACTTCCTCTTTCTCTCCTATTTAATCTTAAATTTACCAAATAAAGACAAAAATTAATCATCTAAAGAAAAAGGGGCGAGTTTGACCGCTTAAAGTCCAGAGTCGGGTTTAAGGCGGGTTTTACTTAGGGGCGAAAAATTGTTATATTTTTCTAGCGAGCCAAACAATCACCGCGACTTAGTGATGTCATTTTATATGACATACCAGTAATTTTTTTGAACTTTAACTAGTATAAAAAGCTATTTTATGTTCTTTATTTTTTTTGAATCACTCCTCTAAGGCGACCAAATTTTAGTCCGGCTCGACCCTTTTTTAATAGATCTTTTTTTTTGGTTTTGGCCAAAAAAACGTTTTTTTTAGCCCGCTTTGACAGTTGACCTTAAAAGTTCGTCCGTCTAGATATTTTTATGGGTTTTGAGGCGTTTTATAGCGAGTCTTAAGGTTTTTTTAGGTGGAAACGTGCGCCTGTTTGATCTAAGTAATGAAGAAAAAAGTCGCTTAAGGCGATTTTGGCGTTGGCACTTAGCCTACCTTTTGGTCGTGGCTTTATACTTTAGCCTCATTTATTTTTTTGGGCTTTTCCGAAGTGGCCCCTTGTTTAGGGAGAAGTTTATTTTCCTGGTTTTAGCCCCGCTCTCCACCGTGGTCTTTGTGTTGTTGTCCCCTTGGCGGCGGCATTTTTGGGAAGCCATCGTCGAGACCCACCGTCGTTTAGACGGCCAGGTTATTTTTTGCCTCATGGCTGGCTTTGTTTTTGTTTTTGGGTTTTTTATGTATAGCGTTTTTATTTGGGGTCTAGGGGCTTTGGGTCCGGCTCTTCTGCATATGTGAGCCCTAAATATTAGTGGCGCGAGTTAGGGTCTCGAGGTTTCGCTTTTATGCCCCCAAAAAAGCTTGGCGTATGGTGTTTGTTGGCTCTTTTGGCCTTTTTTTTGGGGGTCCCTAATTGGGGTCGAGCCGACGAGTTACGGTTAGTTTACCCAACGAGCCCGGTTTCCTTAGACCCTCACAAATGGCCTCGCGACCTCGCGGCCGAGCCCATCATTATGACGGTTTATGGGCGGTTAATAGGTTTAAAGCGCGATCAGGGCCAACTGGACACGAGCGAGTCCTTGGCCTACACTATTCGGGTCTCGGACGACGATTTAACCTATACCGTGAGTTTGCGCGAAGGCCTGACTTTCGCCGACGGTCACCCAGTTAACTCGGTGGCGGCCCTTTTTTCTTTTGACCGGTTAATGTCCTCAGAGGCCGGCCGGTACTTATTTCCCCATTTGCGGGGCTTTAATATTATTGGCGACCACACCTTTAGCTTGGTCTTAGACCGGCCTTTCCCGCCTTTTATGGCTTCCTTGGCTCTACCCCAAGCTTCCTTAATTAGCCCTAAACTTCGCGACCAGCCGCCCGAGTATTTAAATAATCGCTCTTTAGGCGCGGGTCGTTTTATGGTCGAGTCGTTAAGCTCCGAGAGTTTAAGCATAGTTTTACGGCCGGATCTGCCAAGTCGACCCAAGCTCGACCGGGTGACTTTTTTTTACGCGAGCGACCCCCAAAAGCGCTTAGGGCTTTTTTTAACCAAAGAAGCCCACCTTTTAGTGGATCCCCCGGCGACTGGCTGGCCAGACGACCGGGTCTTACTTGAGCTGCCTACCTGGGACACCCGGTTTTTAGCTTTTAACTTAAAAAGGCCGTACCTGGCCATCTTAGGCGCCCGGGAAGCTTTGGGATATCTAGCGCGAGCGACCTTTAGCCAAGAGAAGTTTCGGCCAAGCGGCTATTTACCCGCGGGACTGACCTCTTTAGCCTCGCCCCCGGCTCTAGCCGGGGGCGAGGCTAGGGCCAAAGAGCTTCTCAGGGCCATTGGCCCGCCGAAAGTCCCTTTAACCCTGGTTTATCCTGGGGAGGCCAAAGAAGCGCGGTCGGACGCGGAAAAACTGGCTCGGGCCTTTGGAGCTTTTGATATCCCCGTTAATATAGTTCCTTTAATTGGCGAAGCTGGCCGGGCTCTGGCCGAAAGCGCCGACTATGACCTGTGGTTGGACAGCCGGGCCCCGACCATCCCATCGCCAGAGATGTGGTTAGGCCAGTTTTTAGAGTCCAAAGCCGCGGGTCGGGGCAATCCCGCTTATTTTCAAAATAGGGCGGCCGACGAGTTGATTACTGGATTTCGGGGATCTTTAGCCAGGGACCAAAGGGAGCGGAAAATTGGCGACCTGGATCTTTTGGCCGTAAAAGAAGCCCCTTACGCTTTTTTGTATCAAAAGTCAGTTAAGTTTTTGGTCGACCGTCGCTTAGCCAAGCAAAAAACTCACCCCATGTGGCCGACGGTCTGGCCCATTGTCGAGACCAATCTTAATCCTTTTAAGGACGTGAGGACCAAACCCCCAGCGCCCGAGCCGTTAGTTCGAGAGTTTAACGAAACCGTGGCCGAACCTTGGGAATAGCGTCGCGGCCTATTTTAGGAGAAGATCGTGAGCGAAGTTTTAAAAGCCTTAAAAGACAGAAGAAGCGTTCGGTCCTTTACCGACGAGCCGGTGAGCGAGGCGGATCTGAAAACGATCCTGGAGACCGCGGCCTACGCTCCCACGGCCCGCAACACCCAAGCCTGGCGAGCCACGGTGGTCCGAGGGCTGGACAACGTGGCCCGCTTAAACGAGGCGGTTAAGAAAGCCAACCAACAGCCTGGTTACGAGCGGTATAAGGAGCTGACGGCCACGGCCAGCTACTCGATTAATTTTCATAAGGCCCCGATTTTTATCGTGGTCGGGGTGGACCGGACCGAGTCGGTCTGCCAAGCCGAGGACGGGGCTTTAGTTATTGGCTACATCCTTCTAGCCGCCCACGCTTTGGGCTTAGGGGCTTGCTGGATTAATCAGCTAGGGGTTATTACCGACGAGCCAGAGTTTCGGGCTTATCTAACCTCCATTGGGTTTCCCGAAACGCATCGGATTATTGGTTGCGTCGCTTTAGGGCGCCGCGCTAGTAACCCGCCTGTCCCTAACCGGAATTTAGACCACTATAATATCGTGGGCTAAATGATTGGCTCTTTTTTTATTTTTTAGAGTTAACCTTTAAACCTTTAAAAGTTTTATGGCGCTGATTGGCCTTAGCTTTAAAACGGGCTCGTTTTTTGGTAAATCAGAGTCTGGTTTTTTTTAAGCTTAAAGGCCAAAAAAGCGCTATAATGAGGCTTAAGGTTATATTGTATTGGAGACCCTAGATTATGCTCGATTCGCGTTTAGTGAGAGATAGGTTGGATTTGATCGCCGAGACCCTTAAAAATCGGCGGCTGGATCCGTCTATTATCGATAAGATCGCGGAACTAGATAAGGAAAGAAGAGCCCTCATTTTAGAGATCGAGGAGCGAAAAGCCACTCGTAACCGGATTAACGATCTCATAAGCCTTCGAAAAAAAGAAAAATCCCCGGCCGACGATCTTATTAACGAGGTGAAGACGGTCTCGGCTTGGATTAAAACCGCCGAACCGCGACTGACCGAGGTTTTAGACCAGTCGAGGGAGCTTTTGGAGACTCTGCCCAACGTGCCCGACTCCTCGGTTCCAGTGGGCGACGAGACGGCTAACTTAGAGGTCCGGCGGGTCGGGACGCCCACGCCGTTTGATTTTATCCCTCGGCACCACTTTGAGCTAGGCGAGTCCTTAGGGATTATGGATTTTCCCAGGGCGGCTAAGATCTCGGGGGCGCGCTTTGTGGTTTTAACTGGCCAAGGCGCGGCTTTAACTCGAGCCATTATCGCCTTTATGCTCGATCTTCACGTTAAAGAGCACGGTTACAAGGAGATCTGGCCCCCGTCGTTAATTAACTCCCAGTCTCTTTTCGCCACTGGCCAATTGCCAAAATTCGCCGAAGAAAGTTTTAAGCTGGAAAACCGCGATCTCTGGCTCTCGCCCACGGCTGAGGTCCCTTTAACTAATCTTTTGCGGGACGAGACTTTGGCGGGGTCGGATTTGCCTATCGCCTATACGGCTTATACCCCTTGTTTTCGGGCCGAGGCCGGGGCGGCGGGTCGGGACACCCGCGGCATGATCCGCAATCACCAGTTTGACAAAGTCGAGCTGGTCAGATTCGTTAAACCCGAAGACTCCTTTGAGGCCTTAGAAAGCTTAACTGGTCACGCGGAAGAAGTGTTAAAAAGACTCGAGATACCGTACCGCGTGGTTTTATTGTCGACCGGGGACATGGGTTTTTCCTCGGCTAAAACCTACGATCTGGAGGTTTGGCTGCCGGGGCCAAATTTATATCGGGAGATCTCCTCTTGCTCGTGTTTTACCGATTTTCAAGCTCGCCGGGCGGGGATCCGCTTTAAAAGGACCCCTTCGGCCAAAGCCGAGTTTGTCCACACTTTAAACGGCTCAGGTCTAGCCGTGGGGCGAACTCTAGTCGCTATTTTAGAAAATGGCCAAAGAGAAGACGGCGCGGTGACTATCCCTAAAGCTTTAAGGCCTTACTTAGGGGGCCAAGCGGTTATTAGCCGGTCATGAAGCCACCTTTAGCTCGGCCCTTGGTCCGGCCCGCCCAAAACGAGCTCAAACGTCTGGGTTTTGGGCTTAAGCCAAAAATATCGCGAATCGGGCTTTTTATTAATCCCAACGTCCAAGGGTTGAGTTTGACTAGTCGGTCGAGTCGGCCTGGACCGAAAGTTAACTGGCCCAGCGCGCCTCTTTCGCCTAGCTCAAAAAGCGAGCCAAGTTCGTCTGATCCTTTTAGTTCGGCTAGCCCTTTTAGCTCGCCTGATCCTTTTAGCTCGGCTAACCCTTTTAGCTCGCCAAGCGCGTCAAGCTCAAAAAGTTCGCCAAGTTCGCCAAGTTCGCCAAGTTCGCCTAGTTCTTTTATCTCGCCAAGTTCTCCTGGTTCTTTTAGTTCGCCAGGCGGGCCTGTTTCTTTTAGTTCCCCAAGTCTTTCGTATCCAGGCTTAAGCTTAGTCTCCCCGCTTAAGGCTAGTTTAGACTTAACCTTTGAATCCCGCCTCTTTAAATCAAACCCAGAATCGAGCCCAGAATCGAGTCTCGCCTTAAACCAAGCGAGAGGCTTTACGTCAAATTTAGCCTTAAACCTTGACCCGAGCTTAGAGGCTAGCCAGATGGCGAGCCCAGAGTCGAAGCTAGATTTAAGCCTTATGGCGAGCCTAGAGCCGAAGCTAGACTTAAGCCTTATGGCGAGCCCAGAGCCAAGCTTAGAGCCTAGCTTAGAGCGTAGCTTCTTAGAGCCAAGCTTAGAGCCTAGCTTAGAGCCTAGCTTAGACTTCAACCTTAAGGCCAGTCCCGACTTGACCGAAGAGGAGTGGGGGCCGAACAATTATCGCTTAACTTTGCGGTCTTGGGTCTTGGCCGCCTGTTTGTTTTTTCTGGCCTTGGGCGGGGCTTACGTCTTAGCCCAGGATCTTAGCCAAATCTTCTCCCCAGGTCGGCTGGCCCCGCCCAGGCTTTTGGCGGGGCCAAACCAGATGGGAGTTCTGGCGGGGAGCTTAGCTAAAAAGGCGAGCCTGTCTTCAGCCACTTCTAATGATCCCAAAGCTTTCGGGTCGGATTCCGCTTCCAGCCCCCTGGTTACCCCTTTAACCAAAAAAGATCTGGCCACTTTAATTGGCCCTCGGTCTTTGGCTTTACCCGATCCGCGATTTTTGGCTTTTAAAGGGCCAGAAGGTCAAGATCTTTTCGCGGAGACGACCTTTGACTCTGAGCTGCAAACTAAAGCCTTAGACTGGCTGAAAAAAACTCGAGCCAAAAGAGCGGCTTTGGTGGTCATGAACCCTTTTGACGGCGAGGTTCTGGCTTTAGCGGGATATCGCGACGATGGTTTTACGGCTAACCCGGCCTTAGCTGAGACTTTTCCGGCGGCTAGCCTAATTAAGATCGTTACGGCGGCCGCGGCTTTGGAAGAGGCCAACTATGAAACGGACTCTTTGGTGGCTTATGACGGAGGCAAGCACACCCTGTATAAGGCCAATGTCATTAAAAAGCCTAACCAAGGTCGAAAACTGACCACCTTAAAAGAGAGTTTCGCCGAGAGCAACAACGCGGTTTTTGGTAAATTAGGAGCTTTTGACTTAGGAGCGGCCGATTTAAGCGCTTTCGCCAATCGATTTTATTTTAATCAGCCGATGGACTTTGAGGCCCCGTTAGCGGTTTCCAGTTTTACGGTCCGCGACTCCGACGACCTTTTCCGTTTAGCCGAGCTGGCTTCGGGCTTTAATCGGGCCACGCGGATTGGGCCTTTACACGGAGCGGCTTTGGCTGGCGTGGCTTTAACGGGCGGCCTAATTTACGAGCCGACTATGGCCAGGGAAATCTTTGACCGGGACAACAACGTTTATTACCAGTCTAAAACCAAACTCTTAGGGCGGGCCATGAGTCAGACCGGGGCCACTGAGTTAAAAGAGCTCATGGAGGCGACCGTCTCTTTGGGCACGGGTCGCCGACATTTTAGCGACGCCGACCAGCACCCTTTGTTGTCAGGCCTTACGATTGGCGGCAAAACCGGGACCATCAACGACGTCGATGGGACGCGGGTGGAGTGGTTCGTGGCCTTTTCTTACTGGCCAGAGTCCGGATCTGGGCCAGTCTGGCCTCTGGCTCTGGCCGCGGTGGTGGCCAGCGAAGGTAAGGCTCCCGTCGATGGCCAAGATCTTATCCGGCGGGCTTTAATCGCCTATTACCAGCCATTATTGGACGGTAGCGGGCGAACTTACCGCTAGAAAAAGTTCTTATAACCAATAAATACAGTTTACCAAAGTTTTATGGCTAATAAATTCAGTTAATAAAAGTTTTTATGGCTAATAATTTTAACTTGCCAAATATTTTATTGCCAATAAATTTACTTAATAAAATATTTAATAGCCATAATTTTAGGATTTTAATATGAGCTTATTTGGTAGCGAAGTCCTTTTCTGGTTTGTCTTAGGCTTTGTTCTTTTAATCTTAGAAATAGCCACGCCAGGAATTGTTTTCGTCTTTTTTGGCTTAGGCGCTTGGCTAGTCATGGGGTTACTGTTTCTCTTCCCTTTGAGCCAGTTTTTTCAGTTTTTAATCTTCATTGTTACCTCAGTTATTTTCCTTTTCCTTTTACGGCGGCATTTGAAGAATATTTTTTACAAAAATAAGCTTGAAAAGCGCGTGGATAGCTTAAGCGAAGGGATGATAGCCAGTAATTACTTAGGTCGAGAAGTGGACGTTATTCAAGACATTAACCCTGGTTACCCCGGGGTAGTCGAGCTTAACGGCACCAATTGGACGGCTAGATGCGACGAGACCTTAGTCGCCGGCCAAAGAGCCAAGGTCTTAGACATCGTGGGGTTGGTTATTACCGTGGCCAAGATAAACGAGCTCGCCCCGGCTAAACCAACTGAGCCTAATGACCCAAAACCTTAGCGACTAACCTTTTAAAGGGCCGTATAAAATATCTAAACCCTCGCTAATCTCTTTTGATTATTAATTAAGTGGTGGTTTTTCTCAATTTTGTCAAAATACGTTAGCTAAATATAAGGAGCGTGACCGTCGCCATGAGTTCGGCAATATTAGTGGTAATCGTCGGGTTAGCTATTTTCGCCCTGTTTCTTTTCATAAATTACGTCCGAATCGTGCCCCAGAACGAGGCCTACGTCGTTGAGCGCCTAGGCAAGTACTCCGAGACCTTACTTTCTGGTTTCCACATTTTGATTCCTTTTATCGACCGGGTGTCTTATCGGCACACTTTAAAGGAACAGGTCATTGACGTGCCGCCCCAGATCTGCATTACCCGAGACAATATCTCCGTGGAAGTGGACGGGGTCTTGTATATGACCGTTATGGATCCTAAAAACGCTAGCTATGGGGTCAACAATTACCATAACGCGGCTATTCAGATGTCCCAGACGACTATGCGGAGCGTTATTGGAAAGCTCGAGCTGGACCGGACCTTTGAGGAAAGGGAAACCATGAACACGGAGATCATTAACGCCGTCGACAAGGCTTCGGCGCCTTGGGGGGTCAAGGTCAACCGTTATGAGGTTAAGAACATTACCCCGCCCCAGTCCATCAAAGACGCCATGGAAAAGCAGATGCGAGCCGAACGGGAAAAACGGGCCATTATCGCCGAGTCTGAGGGCGACAAGATGGCGAAGATCAACCGGGCGGAGGGCGACAAACAAGCTAAAATCAATATCGCCGAGGGCGAGCGGCAGCAGCTGATCAACATCTCCGAGGGCGAAAAGCAGCGCCGGGTTAACGAGGCGGAAGGTCGGGCCCAGGAGATTCTTCTAGTGGCTCAAGCTACTTCCGAGGCCTTAAAACAAGTCGGCCAGGCTATCTTGGGCGCGGGTGGGCAAGACGCCGTGGCTCTGCGGATCGCCGAGGCTTATATCGCCGAGTTTGGGAAACTGGCCAAATCTTCCAACACCTTGGTTATCCCCAGTAACGTGGTCGATCTCGCCTCTTTCGTGGCCGTGGGTAAGGAAGTTTTAAAGTCAAACAAAGGTTAACCTTCCTTGTTCTCGCTCCCCTCGTCAAAATGGTTTAAGTCGGGTCAAGGCCAAAAGG
>JAIROO010000111.1 GCA_031257535.1 Deltaproteobacteria bacterium | reverse complement strand
CCAACGAAAAAATTGACGCGCTATTGTCTAAAAAGGCTCAAGAAGCCTTAGATGATATTGAAAAAAGAAATTATCCCAGCATCGTAAGTTTCCACGCGAAAGAAATTACCTCTTTAGGGTTGGCGATCTATGGTAATGGGACAAAAATGGTCGCTCTTTTAAAGCAAATACAGTCTAAGAGCGTTAATAAAGTAAAATTAAGTCGAAAACCGTTGGCTTGACCCGCTCGCGAAAAAACTATGTTTTGAAATTCTAGGCGCCTAGCTCAACTATATAAGCTAATTTAAAATAATCAACAACTATTTATTGTACACAAACGAGCCCTTAAAAACTAAATTGGGGTTTTACGATGTCTAAAGTTTAAAATTTATTTTTTTCGACCCCTGGCGGGTAAAAGTTTAGTCGTGGGGCGAGAAGCTTAACGCTTTGGCCGAGAAACAGTCGCGTTACCCCCCAAAAACAATTTTTGAACCCTGGCCAGTTTAGCTGAAAAAACCAAGACGTTAAGGTTAGAAAACCAACCTATTTTCGGCTTTAAGCGAAAATCAAAAGCTCTCTATAGTTAAGCGCGTTAATTCGCCAAACGCGTCCCGCCCCCCGAAACCGCCAAAAACCTCAGAAAAAGACGAATAAGCGAAAAATAAATCTCGGCGTAGAGCTAAATTTAAGGCGCGTTTTGGGGGCCAAAAGAGGAAAAAAAGACTGTTTTTAGGTCTTAAGTTTAGTCTAAAGCGCCCTTTTTTTTGAGCCCAAAAAGGCCTATTGATCGCGTTTATTGGGCGCTGGTTCTTCTGGGCCGCGTTCTGAGCTGACTAAAACCCGGGTCACGGCCGGACCGTCGCAGGCGGCGATGGTAAATTTGGCCCCATAGCCTCGCCAAAAGTCGCCAGGGGTGGGTTTTTCCCCAAATTTGTCGGAGAGGAGGGCGGCTAAGGAGCGATACCTATCCTCGTTGTCAGGGGCTAAGTCTAAGTTTAAGTTTAAGTTAGGGATAAGGCCTAACTCCTCTAAAGAAACCTTGGTCTGAACTAGAACCGACCCGTCGTCCTGGGCCACGATGGTCGGCTCCTCGTGGTCAAACTCGTCTTGTAAGGGCCCGACGATAGACTCTAAAACGTCTTCCATGGTTAAAAGGCCCTGCCAGCTCCCATACTCATCCCAAACTAGACCTAAACGCGTCCGATTGCGCTTCATCATTTCTAAAATATCGTCAATTGGTTGGTGGTCGTAGATGTATAGGGTCGGCCTAACTAAGGGCCTTAGACAGGCCTTGGGGTTGACTTCTAAAAGGTCCTTGGCGTGGACAAAGCCAATAAGGTTGTCTTTGTCGCCCTCAAAAATCGGGATGCGGGTAAAGCCGCGGTCCATGACGAGATTTTTGGCCGTTTGCGCCAGGTCGTCGGCTCTTAGGCTAACGACCTTGGTGCGGTGGATCATAATGTCGCGGGCCGTGCGGCGACTGAGGTTAATAATGTTCTTTATCAGCCTTTCCTCAGCCTCGTCTAACTGGCCCTCGTCGCGGGAGTCGGCCACAATCAGCTTAATCTCTTCGGGGCTATGGGCTTCGGAGTGGTTGACGTGGCCCACTCTTAAGACCACTAAAATGGCTTGGGCCATGGCGTTTAGGATTTTAACCGCGGGCAGGAAAAGGACGTGAAAGATTCTCATGGGGATGGCTAAAAACAAGACCGTGGCCTCAGTCGAGCGAATGGACATGTTTTTAGGGGCCAATTCTCCAAAGGTTACGTGAATAAATGTGATAAAACCAAAACCAATTATAAATGAGATTGAATGAACTAAAGTAGGGTTATTAATGTCTAAATGATTTAAAAATGGTTCAAATAAGGTAGCTACAAAAGGTTCACCTAGCCAACCTAAGCCTAAAGAGGCTAAGGTAATGCCTAATTGACAAACTGATAAATAATCTTCCAGGTTTTCCAGTCCGAAAATAGCGGCTTTGGCTCTTTTTTTACCTGTTTGAGCCAATAATTCCAGTCTAGTAGCCCGAATACGCACAAAAGAGAATTCGGCGGCCACGAACATGGCGTTTAATAACACCAACCCCACGACCGCCAAGAGCATAAGAATGGTTTCCATGAAGAGGGGCCTTTAATTTTTGGCTCCTAAGGGTCAGCCTTAGGGCCGGCGGAGACTCCTTCTAACGCGCGAAAAGTTAATTTGCGCTCTTAAGTACCTTAGCGTCAATCGATGAGTCGCAAAAATCGAAAAAAACGTCGCGTCTACAACTTGAGATCATTATATGATACAATTTCTTAGTTGAAAAGTCGGCTAGCCAAGGCTTTTTCGGTTGGCTTTAAAAAATTACGGGATTTAAGGCTAAATTGGTTTTAAGCCTTAAGGAGGGCGCCGTGGACCGAGCTATGGCTGACAAATTTACGACTGGCCAACTCGCCGATCCCTTTGATTTTTTAGGGGCCCGGCCAGCTCGGCAAGGCGGACAAAGCGGGATCCTGGCCCGGGCTTATTGTCCAGGGGCCCGTAAAGTCGTCGCTCTCTTGTCGGGCGGAGAATTGGAACTCCGCTCCATGGGTGGGCCGTGGGCGGATTTTTTTGAGGGGTTCGCCGCCCTCGACCACAATTTTGAGCCTTATCGCTTAAGAGTCGAGTTTTTCGGCGGGATGGCCACCTTTTACGACGCTTATAGTTTTCGACCGGTCTTGGGCGAACTGGATCTCTTTTTATGGAATCAGGGTAATCATTACCAGATTTACCATAAATTAGGGGCTCACCCCCTGGTCCATCAAGGGGTTAAAGGCGTGGTCTTCGCCGTTTGGGCTCCCTCGGCCAAAAAAGTCAGTTTAGTCGGCGACCGCGACCAGTGGGATGGCCGGCGTTTGCGGTTACGGCCGCGGGGCTCGTCGGGGGTCTGGGAGATCTTCGCTCCCCATTATCAAGCTGGGGACGTTTATAAATACGAGATCGTTACCCAAGATAACATCATTCTTTTAAAAGCCGATCCTTTTGGCTTTCGGATGGAGTTGCGGCCGAAAACCGCCTCCCAAGTTTTTGACCTTGACCAGTATCGCTGGGGCGACGAAAAGTGGCTTAATAAAAGGGCCACGACCAACTTTTTAACCGAGCCCATGAGCGTTTACGAGGCTCACTTGGGCTCTTGGCGGCGGCGCGTAGACGGCGAGTGGCTCAATTACCGGGAAATAGCCGACCAGCTAGTCCCCTATCTAGTGGACGTGGGCTTTAACTGGCTGGAGTTAATGCCCTTGGCCGAGCACCCCTTTGACGCGTCTTGGGGTTATCAGGTCTCGGGTTATTACGCGGCCACCTCCCGCTTTGGCTCGCCCGACGACTTTCGCTATTTAGTCGACAAATGTCACCAAAACGGGATTGGGGTCATTATGGATTGGGTTCCGGCCCACTTTCCCCGGGACTCCTTCGCCTTAGAGTATTTTGACGGGACCCATCTTTTTGAGCACGCCGACCCTCGCCAAGGGGCCCACTCGGACTGGGGGACCTTGGTTTTTAACTATGGCCGCAATGAGGTTAAAAATTTTTTAGTGGCCAACGCTCTTTTCTGGGTGGACCAGTTTCACATTGACGCCTTAAGGGTCGACGCCGTGGCTTCCATGATCTACCTGGACTACTCCCGCCAAGAAGGGGAGTGGATCCCAAATCGCTATGGGGGCCGGGAGAACTTAGAGGCCTTAGAGCTGATTAAGACCTTAAACACCAAATTATACGAACTCTTCCCAGGGGCCATGACCATCGCCGAGGAGTCCACGGCCTTTCCAGCGGTCTCAAGGCCAGCGCATCTGGGAGGTTTAGGGTTCGCCCTTAAATGGAACATGGGCTGGATGCACGATATGCTCGACTTTATGAGCAAAGATCCCATCCACCGCCGCTATCACATGGAGCGGCTAACCTTCGCCCTTTTGTACGCTTTTCACGAGAATTTTTGTTTGCCCTTGTCCCACGACGAGGTGGTGTACGGCAAAAAGTCCTTGTGGGATAAAATGCCCGGCGACGTCTGGCGGAAATGCGCCAATCTTAGGTTACTGCTTGGCTATATGTTCGGAGAGCCGGGCAAGAAACTTCTATTTATGGGGGGAGAGTTTGGCCAGCGCTGGGAGTGGGACCACAACTCCCAGTTATCCTGGGAGCTTTTATTCTTGCCTGAGCATCGGGGCTTGTTAAACTTTACCCGGGATTTAAACGCCCTTTACCAGCGCGAGCCAGCTCTTTATAGCCTGGATTTTGACTGGCGGGGCTTTGAGTGGGTGGATTTTCGGGACGCCGACTCTACGGTGGTTAGTTTCTTGCGCCGAGGCCAAGACCCGGACGACGTTCTAATGTTTGTTTTTAATTTTACCCCCGTGGTGAGAAAAGATTATTGTTTAGGCGTGGATAGGGATGGTTATTGGCGCGAGATCCTAAACTCCGACTCCGTGGTCTACGGGGGCGGCGATATTGGTTTAGGCGGTGGGGTTATGGCCACTTCGCCCGGCTCCCACGGTCGAGCTTATCGAGTGAGCTTGACTTTACCGCCATTGGGTTTTTTAGTCTTAAAACGTTGACGCTTTTTTGGGAGGACCTTAATGTCCCGCCAGATCGTCCAAAGCGCGAATATTTATTTTAGTCCTACGGGGACGACGAGGAAAATTGTCCGGCGCGTCTCGGCTGGTCTGGCTTTGCGCCCCCGGGAGCTGGACCTGACCTTGCCGACGGCCCGGAAACAGAACTTTATCTTGGAAAAGGAGGAGCTTCTGTTGGCGGCTTTTCCCGTCCATGGCGGTCGGCTGCCGAAGCTGGTTTTAGACGTTTTTAACTCCCTGCCGGCCGGGCGGCGACCGGCGGTGGCCGTGGTGGTCTACGGCAACCGAGCCTATGAGGACGCCTTACTTGAGCTTTTCGATCTCTGCGTCAAAAAAGACTACTTTCTAGTAGGGGCGGCGGCTTTTATTGGCGAGCATTCTTACTCGCACGTTTTGGGCCAAAACCGCCCCGATCCCGCGGACGAGGAGTCGGCTCGGCGGTTTGGCCTGTCAGTGAGAAATACTCTTTTAGGCGGCGAAAACGTTTTAAACGAAAAACCCTTGCTCTCTTTAGCCCGACGACCTTACCGAAAATACTCCAAAAAGCCCGATATTAGCCCCGACACTTCCAGAAAGTGCGTGGGTTGCTTAATCTGCGTCAAAAACTGTCCGACCGGGGCTTTTATTGATTTAAACCCCCGGCGAGTCGACCAGGAAAAATGTATCCTCTGCGCGGCCTGCGTCAAGATGTGCCCGGAAAAGGCGAAAAGCTTTAACGACGACGACTTTACCGACCGCATGGCGGCCTTAGTCGCGGCTAATTTGGACCGGAAAGAGCCTACGGTTTTTCTGCCTTAAGTCGCAAAAAATCTTTAGTTAAAGGTAATTAGCGTAAATAGGTGGAGTAAAGAGACGTAAGCTGCGTTTTTCGCCTGTTTTTTCGTATTTTTAGGAGCAAAACTAGAGACTGGTTATGTTTTTGTTAAAGAGTCAAGGGCCATTAAGGCGTTTAATTTGGCTGAGCTTGGCGGGAGCTTGGGCTGTTTTAGTTATAACGCTTTTTAGCTCATCTTTAGCTTTAGCCCTAAACGATGAAGAATCCCTAAAACTTAAGGAAAATGATCCGATTTATGATGAGTATGAGGAGCTTTTAGTCTCTGTATGGAAAAGTTTGCCTAAAGAACTTAAAACAGATGAATTTAAAAAAGCGCAAGTGTCTTGGGTGGTAAATGGACAAGACAAAAGAAGCGCGGAATATATTAAAGAAGGTTGGCCAATGGCTGACGCTTATATATTAACTACAGTGAAAAGGATTAATTATTTACTTAGCTTTTTCGAACGTGATAAAAAGATTATGGAAGATATAGATCTTCGTGATTTAAAGCAAAGATTGCGCGAAAGAAAGGCTAATAATAACCTAGTCCCCAAACCCAGCCTTCCGCCTCAGCCCAGGCCAAGTCCCTCCCTAGACCCGCCCGTCTCCCAGAAAAAAGAGTCGCCCCCGGCGGCTGGGGGGGCTAAGAAAGATATAGCCCCGGGCCAAAAATTTAAAAAAGCTCCTAAATCGCTCGTCAAAGATAATATTAATTTTCTGGAAACGATTAAAAAATACTGGTTTATAATATTTTGTATATTGATAAGTACGATGTTAGTTTTGCAATTTATCCCTTTTCATAACGAAAAAGTAAATGCTTGATTTTATAATATAAATATATTGTTTTAAATTATCATTTATTTATAATAATGTAAGTTAAAAGAGATCGCATAGATCACGAGACCAAAATGGATGGCTTTGTAAAAACCCTTGCGTTCTAAATTTTAGGCGAGTGGTCCTACTATACAATCTAATAATAATTATAGAACAACCATATATTGTATCTAACGAACCTTCAAAAATTAAAAAGGGGTTTTTACGAGCAACCTTACTGCCGGGGGGCCGGCCGCTTTCTTGAGATAGAAAGTCCACGTTTTTTCCTTGGTTTTCACGAACTGACTTCTTTCAGCGTTCAGCGAAGAAGCGTGGCCGATAAGCTACTTGCGCTTCACGGTAACTGTCCATGGTCTTGTCGCCCACCCCGCCTAATGAAACTGAGGGATCGTCGGGGATTCTCGCTCCTTTCTGTTTAGTAGATCTTGAAAAAATCCAAAATAGTATTTATTTTATGGCTTAGAGGTGGGAAAGAGAAGGCCATCGACGAACGCCGAGCCAAAATGGCGCAGAAATGGCGCAGACGGCCACG
>JAIROO010000056.1 GCA_031257535.1 Deltaproteobacteria bacterium | reverse complement strand
ATTGACGCTCAGACCTCTTTAGTTAAAAGGGTCGAGATCATCCCTTTGGAAGTGGTCGTCCGCAACGTGGCCGCCGGAAGTCTCAGCCAAAGGCTAGGCTGGCCCGAAGGCCGCGAGCTACCCTCGCCCATCGTCGAGTTTTATTACAAAGACGACGCCTTAGGCGATCCCCTAATTAACCGCGATCACGTGGCCGCCTTAAACCTGGCCACCCCCGCCGAACTTGACTATCTTGAGGCCGAAGCCCGGCGAATTAACTTTATCTTAAAAGACTATCTCTTAGCCCGCGAGGTCAAGCTTATTGACTTTAAACTGGAGTTTGGTCGCTTAGGCTCGGCGATCCTCTTAGCCGACGAGATCTCCCCGGACACCTGCCGCTTTTGGGACGCCCAGACCAACGAAAAACTGGACAAAGACCGTTTCCGCCGCGACTTAGGCCAAGTCGGCGAGGCTTACAAGGAGATCTACGACCGTCTAGTCAACAAACGCCCCCAATATCTCGCCCAAGTGCTGGTCCGCTTAAAAGACAGCGTCTTAGATCCCCAAGGCGAGGCTATTTTACGGGCCTTAAAATCCCAAGGCCAGACCGATTACCTGACCATTAGGGTGGGTAAACTGATCGAGCTAACCCTTTGTGGCGACGGCGAAGAGGCGGTCACTCGGCGAGTCAACCTCTTAGCCGACGAGCTTTTGGCTAACCCGGTCATGGAAAACTACGTGGTTTCCGTAAAGCGCTCTTCTATATGAAAGCCGCGGTAGTCGTTTTTCCGGGCTCCAACTGCGACCAAGACTGTCGCCGGAGCTTATTGGCCACCATCGGGGTCGAAGCCGATCTAGTTTGGCACAAAGAGTCTCAGCTGCCTAACTACGACTTCGTGATTCTGCCGGGCGGGTTTTCTTACGGCGACTACCTCCGCTGTGGGGCCATCGCCCGTTTTTCCCCGGTTATGGCCGAGGTGGCCCGTTTAGCCAAACGCGGCTCTTTGGTTTTAGGCGTCTGTAATGGCTTTCAGATCTTGCTCGAGGCTAGTTTATTGCCCGGGGCTTTACTAAAAAATCACGGTTTAAAGTATATTTGTCGCGACGTTCGCTTAAGAGTGGAGACGGCTAATAGCCCTTTTACGAGCCTTTACGCTAAACATAGCCTTTTAACTATTCCCATCTCCCACGGGGAAGGCTCCTATAGCGCTAGCCCCAAAGATCTCCAAAGGTTAAAGGACGAGGACCGGGTGGCTTTTCGGTACGCGACCGACGACGGGACGGTGGACTTTAACGCCGCGCCCAATGGCTCCATAGAAGCTATTGCTGGGATTTTAAACGAAAAACGAAACGTTTTAGGTCTTATGCCCCACCCAGAAAGGTTAGCCGAGCCGGAGCTAGGCGGAACCGACGGCCGACCTTTGTTTGAAGCCGTTTTCCAAGCCTTAGGAGGCCTTTCGTGACCGGCGAACCCTGGCTAGAGCACAACTTAACCCACGAAGAGTACTTAAAAATCCTTGACTTGATGAAGCGCGAGCCTAATCACTTAGAGCTGGCTCTTTTTGGGGTCATGTGGTCCGAGCACTGTGGCTACAAAAACTCCAAAGCCCATTTAAAAAAGCTGCCCACCAAAGGTCCGGCGGTTCTCCAAGGCCCTGGCGAAAACGCGGGGGTCGTGGACTTAGGCGACGGTCTGGCCGTAGCCTTTAAAATGGAGAGCCACAACCACCCCTCGGCCATCGAGCCCTATCAAGGGGCGGCGACTGGGGTGGGCGGCATTATCCGGGACGTCTTCGCCATGGGAGCGAGGCCCATCGCCTCCTTGGATAGTCTTCGCTTTGGGGATCTAACCCTTCCCAAAACCCGGCGCCTTCTCCACGGGGTCGTGGCTGGGATCGGGGGTTACGGCAACTGCATTGGTATTCCCACCGTGGGCGGGGAGGCGTTCTTTCATCCGTCGTTTAACGGTAACCCCTTGGTTAACGCCATGTGTTTGGGGCTCTTAAGAAGCGACCGGATTTTTAAGGGTCAAGCGGCTGGCCTGGGCAACTCGGTCATGCTGGTCGGCGCCCGCACTGGTCGCGATGGGGTTAAAGGGGCCAGTTTCGCCTCCGAGGAGCTCTCGGCCGACGATCCCGACAAAAGGCCCAACGTCCAGGTCGGCGACCCTTTTATGGAAAAACTCCTCTTAGAGGCCCTTTTAGAAATCTTAGACCAAGATCTAGTGGTCGGCCTCCAGGACTTAGGCGCGGCGGGCTTAACCTCGGCGAGCGTGGAAATGGCCGGTCGAGCCGGCAATGGCCTCCGCTTAGATCTGGAAAAGGTCCCTCTCCGCGAGACTGGCCTCGCTCCTTGGGAGATCATGCTCTCCGAGTCCCAAGAGCGAACCCTCCTGGTCATTGAGCCAGCCAAGGTCCCAGAAGTTATGGCCATCTTCGCTAAATGGGACCTTTTAGCCGTGCCCGTGGGCGAGGTGACCGCCGGCGGGGACTTTGAGATCCGCTTAAACGGGGAAACCTTAGCCCGGGTCCCGGCCTCTTTTCTGACCGAAGAGGTCCCGATTTATAATCGCGAGTCCCAAGAGCCAGCCTATTACGCCGAGCGGAAGAAAGCCGATCTTACGGCCATAAACGCTTACGCCGACTTTGGCGACCTTTTAACTAAACTCTTAGGCTCCCCTAACCTCTGCTCTCGGGCCTTTATCTATGAGCAATACGACTTCATGGTCGGCCTAAACACGGTCATCCGCCCTGGCGGGGACGGGGCTCTTTTAAGATTGCCTAACTCCTCTAAAGGCCTAGCCATCGCCGTGGACGGCGACAGCCGCAAAGTTTTTCTGGATCCTTATTTAGGGGCCGCCCATAGCGTGGCCGAAGCCGCCTTAAACGTGGCCGTGACCGGAGCTAGGCCTCTCGCCTTAACCAACTGCCTAAACTTTGGCAACCCCGAGGACCCGGAGATCTACTGGCAGTTTACCAAGGCCACCGACGGTTTAGCCAAAGCCGCCTTGGAACTGGAGACCCCAGTGACCGGCGGCAACGTGAGCTTTTACAACGAGCGCGACGGCGAGGCCATTTACCCGACCCCCACCATTGGCGTGGTCGGACTCCTTACAGATTTAAGCCGTCGTCTGACCCACGAGTTTAAGGCCCCCGAAGATCTGGCCTTTTTACTAGGCGAGTCTTTAGAGGAACTCGGAGCCAGCGAAGCCCACTACTTCTTGACCGGTCGCGACGAAGGGCCGGTCCCGAGCCTTAATCTTGGCCATGTCAAAAACCTGTGCCGGCTCTTAGAAACCTTAGCCGCCGAAGGACTCTTACAGTCGGCCCACGACTGCTCTTTAGGCGGCTTGGCCGTGGCTTTGGCTGAGTCGGCGCTAGCGGGTAAACTGGGGCTAACCGCCAAATGGAGTGGACCTATAAGCCCTGGGGCTGCTTATTTTGGGGAGAGCGCCGGGCGGGTGGTCGTCACCTTAACCCCGGCTAATCGGGCTCCCTTTTTAGATTTTTGCGCCCGCTACGCGTTACCAGTCACGGAACTTGGCGTGGTCGGCGGGGACAATCTGGATTTAACCTATAACGACAAAACCATAAAAGTATCCCTTGAGATCCTCAGAAAGGCTTATTACGACTCCCTAGCCATCTTAGCCGCTCTTTAGACTTTTTTTTAGGGCTGACTTGATTCATAAGGTCGGGAAAGTCAAAGCTTGTCTTAACCCTAAAGGGCTATAGCTTTAAAGAGCTATAACTTTAAAGCTCTACCGGCTTTACGCGGCTTAAACTTTAAAGCCTTTTAATCTTTAAAGGGCTAAAGCTTAAGGAAGAGCTATAGTCTTTAAGAGATAAAGCTTTAAAAAGGGCTCTCTTTAAGAGGTTTGAGCTTTAAAAAAGCTCCCTTTAATGGGCTATAGCTTTAAAAAGGGCTCTCTTTAAGAGGCTTGAGCTTTAAAAAAAGCTCCCTTTAATGGGCTATAGCTTTAAAAATGCCTCTCTTTAAGGGGCTATAGCTTTAAAAAGGGCTCTCTTTAAGGGGCTTAAGCTTGAAAGAAGCTCGGGCCTTTAAGGAACTAAAGCTTTAAAAGAGGCTATAGTCTTTAAAAAGGGCTTAAGCTTGAAAAGGGCTCGCCGGCGGCTTTAAGGGGCTAAAGCTTTAAAATGGGCTCGCGGCTTTAAGAGGCTAAAGTTTTTAAGAGCTATAGGCTTTTTAAGGGACTAAAACCGTAAAATGGTCTATAGTCTTAAAAAATGGGCTTTAGCTTGAAAGAGCTATAGTCTTTAAAAAGGCTATAGCTTGAAAGCGCTATAAGCTTTAAGGGACTTAAGCTTGAAAGAGCTATAGGCTTTTTCAGGGACTAAAGCCGTAAAAAGGGCTTTAGTCTTAAAAGGGGCTAAAGCTTTGCGAGCTTTATGAACCGACCTTAAGATTTTGACTTTGGATTTTTTTAGATATTTTTAGCTTTTATCATCTATTTATCACCGGCTTAAAGCGGTTACTGTCTATTTTTTAATCGTTTATTAAGCGTAAATTGTAGTTTCTTTATCGATTTACTGGGGTTTACTTGTAGTTTTTTTAGATATTGACCGTGTTTATTTATGATTTTGGTCAGTTTACTAGTATCACCTTTTTTGACTGTTTTTTGTTAAGTTTTCCCATTTTTTTTGTTAATTGTTAGCTTACTATTTGTCTATTTTTTCGTTGAGTATTTGATTCTTTAATTAATTTTTTGATTATTAGTCCTTTGGACTAAAGGCGCCCTTCTTTTTAACCCCTAAAAGGCCGCGTTTACCCTTAGACAGGGACCGCTAGCCTTATCAAGGGACCCCTATTCTTATAAAGGAAGAACTTACCCTATACTGGGAGACTCAACCCTATAAAAGAAGGCGCTTAAGGCTTAAACCTTTATGACCACTGCCGACTCTGAGGCCGTTTCGTCCGTCCATTACCTCCCCCACCGGTGGCGGGAGGAGTGCGGAGTCTTTGGTCTGTGGGCCCCAGGACCCCAGATCGCCGATCTTTGTTACTTGGGCCTTTTCGCCCTGCAGCACCGCGGTCAAGAAAGCGCTGGCATCGCCGTAACCAATGGTCTCCACGTGGACGAGGTTAAAGGCATGGGCCTTATGACCGAGGCCTTTCGCGAGCGCCGGCCAACCTTAGCCGGGCAAGCGGCCATTGGCCATGTTCGCTACTCCACCCAAGGAGCCAGCGTTTACGCCAATATCCAGCCTTTCTTCGCTTACGCCCCAGGCGGTTTTATTGGCCTGTGCCACAACGGCACCTTAACCAACGCCGACCAGCTTAGGCGGGAGCTAGAGGCGGCGGGAGCCCTTTTTCGGACCACCACCGACAGCGAAGCCATTTTAAACCTCTTAGCCCTCTCCAATGGCCAAGGCGTTTTAGACCATATCGCGACGGCCTTAAACCGGGTGGAAGGGGCATATAGTCTCATCCTTTTAACTCCTAACCAACTGATTGGGGTCCGCGACCCCAAAGGCTTTCGACCTTTGTGCGTAGGTCAATTAAAACCCGGTCAGTTTGTCTTAGCCTCGGAAAGTTGCGCCCTTGACGCCGTTAAAGCCGAACTCATTCGCGACGTTAACCCTGGGGAGATGGCCATAATTAGCCATAAGGGTTTAAGTTTTCGGACTTTTGGCTCCAAACCTCGACGCTCGGCCTGCGTTTTTGAGTATATTTATTTCGCCCGGCCCGATAGCGAACTCGATGGCCAGTCGGTCTGGCAAGCTCGCTTTCGTTTAGGCCAGCAGTTAGCCCGCGAGTTTAAGCGCCAGGCCGACGTGGTTATCCCCGTCCCCGACACCGGCATTACCGCGGCTTTAGGCTTTAGCCAAACTAGCGGGCTACCATATGTGGAGGGACTCATAAAAAACCGCTACGTGGGCCGCAGTTTTATCATGCCCCAGCAGATAACCCGGGAGACGGCCGTGGAAATGAAGCTGAACCCAGTCCGGGCTAATCTACAAGGTCAAAGGGTGGTTTTAATCGACGACTCCATCGTAAGAGGCACCACTAGCGCGAAAATAATCTCAATGGTTAGAAAGGCCGGAGCCAAAGAGGTCCACATGTGCGTCTCCTCGCCGCCTATTACTCAGCCCTGTTACTACGGGATTGACACGTCTATCAGGAAAGAACTCATCGCGGCCGTGAAAACCATTGAGGAAATTAAAGAGTGTCTAGGGGTCGATAGCCTCCATTACCTGACTAAACAAGGGTTATTAGACCAGATTCAAGACCCTAATAATAGCCATAGCTGTCTGGCTTGCTTTGATTAGATTTTATCTTTTAATGATGAGGAAATTTAGAGGTAATTAGAGGTTAAGTTTTTGGACTAATAGCGATTTGTTTTGCTTAAAGCCGAAGCGATATTTTTTTAAAAGGTGATTTTTTGAAAAAATCAAAAATTAACATATATATAGGCTAAAATGTCGTGATTATGAAGAACAAGTTTTATTTTAATATTTTTTACCTAAAAAAATACTATATCACTTTTTTAAAGATAAATTAATTTTAAAAAAATTACTCTATACTGTTAAGATGGCTTCGTAGAAACTCTTATTTTAAAATTTTAGGCGCGTATCTCTACTATAAATATTAATCTAAAGATATAGAGATCACTATATATTATGTATAAATAAACCATCAAAAAATATAATGAGTTTTTTACGAAGGCAACTGTTAAATCATGGACTCACTCAAATAATAAGATAAAATAACACAATTCAACAACTATATATAAATCTTTATATTAATTTATTAGCTATAAAATTTGATAATTTTATCATTTTTTTAGCCAGAGATAGAAACTGGTGTCAATTTAATCATCGCCAGGTCAGATGCCGGATATTCTCCATGGTGAATTTATCCAAAATCAAAAAATAGCTTACCATTTTTGCTGGCCAACAAGATATCACGGACAATATTGGTCCAATTATCTGTGGCGGTGGTGGCCGACTTTAGTTGACGTGACTTAAAAATTAGTGTATAGTGACTTCGTAGATGTCTTTTTAGGAGAGACGGAAATAATGGAGCCATTAACACCATTAACCATCAACCTTGACGAGTATTCTTGTCCCAATCCAGATTGCTCTGACCATGGTCAAAAGCATA
>JAIROO010000018.1 GCA_031257535.1 Deltaproteobacteria bacterium | reverse complement strand
TGAGTAAATTTTTAAAAGTCAAGAGAAAATCTCAAATAATTCTATATATAGTGGGGTTTTTCGATATTTGGCCCAAGAATTTTTTTGGTGTGGTTAGAAAAAACACTCGGGAATTACAGATAATTTTTTGTTTAGCGTAAATCGAGACGTTTTTTTAAAGCCAGAATATTTTGACGTTGGCGTTAACAAGGGGGCGTGGTTAGGCTTTTAATAATTTTTATCGGCTAAGATTTCGATAAATAGTCAACCTTTAACTGGCCATAATTGGCGAGGAGTTTTCATGTTTAGAAGACGCTACAACTCTTTACTTATCGAAAAACCAGGCGATCCACTTTTAGGTGGCATGATTTGGATGCGATATCTTATCACTTTTTTTACTATGAGGGTCATAAGATTTTCTCACGCGATTAATAAAGATAGCCTACAATTGGTTATGTCCTGTGTAGCCAATGAAGATAAGTTGGCCATAGGAAATGGTTTCAATATCCTAAATGATTGGAGAAATAAAAGAAATAGCGATAATTCTTCTTTCGAATTTAGCGATGAGGAGTCAGACTCAGAGGAACAGGCTAGAAAACCTCTCAAGCTATTCAAGAAAATGTCCACAAACGATAAAAGACGTTTTGAGACCAATCTTCTAGAGGTTTTAGAGGAACGGGTTGAAAAACTTTTGGTGAAATCTTCAAAAACGGATATTTTCCAAAAGTTCCAGAAATTGGAATCTGTTTTGGAAATGACTAAAGCCGAGTCTCATTTAACTCAGTTACTGATGGCTATGGATTACTCTATAATATTGGATAGGTTGATAGATGACGAACTCAACGCGTTTCACGTAATCAACCGTTCCCTTATTTGCGCGATTTTAGACATTACGTCCAAGGAGTTCAACAGAGTCCTTCGGGGAAAACTCGTGGTTATGGAACTTATAGATGATAATTACAACAGTGTTCCAAGGTTAAATAGTTCGTTTTTCGATCTTTTAGACTCCCAGGGCGATATAGAGCATCTGAAAAATTTAATCCCAGTTGGCGAGCCGAAACTTACGCCTTGCGATTTTTTTGTTAATTCCAAGACCTTTAATTTGTTGAAGGGACTTTTCCAGAGCGAGTCTTTGGCTCCCACCCATGTCCTTCTGTATGGTCCGTCTGGAGTCGGTAAAACTCAATTCGCCAGAACATTGGCTAAGGAAGTAGACAATTTAGCCTACGAGGTTCCGGTTAAAGACAGCGAAAATACCCGATCAACGCATCGGATTAACGTTATTTTAGCTGGCGCTATCGCGCGTCGGTTTAACAACGCTATGTTGATTATCGACGAGGCTGACGATCTTTTGAATACTGACAACTATGGGCTGTCCATGTTGTTCGGAGGACTTTTGAAAGAGTCCATGGAAGGTAAAAGTTGGCTTGACGATTTTATGGATAAACCAGGCTTAAAATGTTTGTGGATCGTCAATAACCATAAGCGTTTGCCTGAGTCTGTTATTCGTCGATTCACCTTTTCTTTAAGTTTTCCAAACTTAGGTTCCAAAGAACGACTCGCTATTTGGCGGACCTCTCAAAAAGAACTTGTCGATCTTGGCTCCGAGGTTCTGTCTAACGCCGCCATCGAGAAATTCGCCAATAACGCGAAGGTCAGTCCTGGGGTCATTAACCAAACTTTTCGTAAAGGTTTAGAAGCGGGAGCCACTGACGAAGATACTTTGATTTCTTACGTCGATAAAATGATCGACGCCCATCGGAAACTGTCAAAGGCCAGACTTACAACCCACGTTTTAGCCGACTCTTATCGACCCAACTGTGTAAACATAAGTCCATCGGTCGGAACAATTTTAGATATTTTACAAAATTTGGTAGCCAATAACCGTGAGTTATCGGAAATTAGCTCCCAGGGTCTGAAGTTCTTGTTTTATGGCCCGTCGGGCACTGGCAAAACTGAATTGGCCCAGTTTTTGGCCAATACTTTAAATCTTGAGCTTGTGCACGGTCGTTTGTCAAACATCTTATCGCCTTACGTTGGCGAGTCGGAAAACGAGTTGGCCAACATGTTCGATCGGGCTCAAGCCATAGGTGGCCTTCTTCTCTTTGACGAGGTTGAGTCGTTTTTGTCGATTCGCGAGCGAAGCGTAAATCAACATATGACCCTTTTAACCAATGAATTTTTGGTCTGTCTGGAACGTTTCAAAGGAATTTTTATTGGATCCACCAATAGATTTTCGAGTCTAGATCCAGCGGCCATTAGGCGCTTTACCTTTAAGGTAGAGTTCAAGCCTCTTGGACCGGAAGGACGAATTGAGCTTTTTGATTCGTATTTTCAGACTCTGACTGGATCTAGCGTTAACGAGTCCGAAAAAAAATATCTTTTGTCTTTACCAAGCATTACGCCTGGCGATTATTCCGTCGTCGCCGATAAGGTGAAATGGCTCCAAAAAGACAGCTTTGACAATTTTTATATTTTGGAAAATTTGGCTCTCGAGGCTTCTTTCCGCGACTCACGGGCGACTCAAAACAGCTCTGGTTTATTGGAAGATAAAGAATCGCCGGACAAAAAAGACGAAGGGTCAAATGACCCGCCAAAGTCCATTAATTGATCGCGCGCCCTTTATCATAAAATTTTTGGCCGCTTTTAGAGGCGAGCGCCAGGTTAAAACGTCAGCGTTTTTTGGGCTGGCCTTATAAAGGAAATTTCCATGAGTCTTATTTCCGGCGGGCGAATTGATTTATCCGCTCTTCAGTCGGCTCAGAATGTTTTGACTGATTTTAATTTTAGGCTTATGATGGCCCTTAAAAACGTTAGCGTGGAGCTCAAATTATATTTTTACAAATGGGAACCTTACGAGTACCCCAAGCCAAATAGAAATATGTGGCGAGATCCAATCTGGGATCTCCGTTACTCGGCCTTTTCCCATCTACCTTTAATTTACTCTACGCACCATTTTTCCAACATCCCGCCCGAAGGACTCGACGGGCGGGTTAAGTGGGGAGCCAGAAAGGGCGACTCCATCGTCACCTTTACTTTTTTAACCAACAAGGGCCTTTTAGCCGTGGATTTTGGGAGCCTGCCCCCTGAGGAATGGCCAACGACCCTACCTCCAGCCGAAACCTCGGCCTTTGTGTGCGTCATGCTGTCTAATAAGTCTTCTGGCCAGTCTTTTCGCGAACTTTGGGACAGATGCTCATTTCCCGATGTTGAAGATCTCGAGACTTACGCTCAGATTTTCGAGACCGAAGCGCCCACCATAAAGGCTTGGGCCATGAAATTCGACTTGGCGGATTTTCTCTTTGACTCTAAGCCTTTAATTACGGATATTGGTTCTTTTTTGAGCGACGGTTGAGAATCAAGGCGGGGTTTTGGCTGATAAATATTTCCTTATTTGTTATTCGCTCCTTATTTTTTTTCGCCGAACTTAAATCTTTTATCTTTGTTAAATATGTTTCTAATTTGTTTGTAAAAACGCAGTCTAAAAGAATCTAACTTCTTTTACCCGTGCCTTAATTTTAACCCTAAACTAGCTAGTTACTTTAACTTAAGCTACTCACAAGGATTCTTAAATGA
The DNA here is from genome assembly GCA_031257535.1 of Deltaproteobacteria bacterium. Classification (GTDB taxonomy): domain Bacteria; phylum Desulfobacterota; class Desulfarculia; order Adiutricales; family Adiutricaceae; genus JAIROO01. Next base: position 830 of record JAIROO010000018.1, on the reverse strand, counting down.
CTGAAATTACCAACGCACCCGTTGATTTTAACCAGGTTCAGTTGGCTCTGAACGTTTTAAGCGAATTATACGCCAAGATGACCAAGACGCTTAAAGTCGTCGCCGACGACCTCAATTTAAACTTCGATTACTGGGAGTCTCATGATTACCCCAAAAAAACCTGTTTAGGCCAATATCCTTTATGGGATGAGGCCTACAGGCCTTACTCACATCTCCCGTTACTTCACTCCACCCATCGCTTTGTCAATTTCGATTTAAAATCCAAAGAACTCGCCAAAAAAGGCGAGGCCATGGTCTCCTTGATCCTTTCGACTAACAAGGCTTGTGAGGAAAAGCCTATAACTCTCCCCACCGGCGTAGAGGCCTTGAGCTATGTTTATGTTTTTAAGGCCGTCGCCGACGGCCAAAAAACTTTTAAAAAACTTTGTGACCACTGCTCCTACCCTGATGACGTCGACCATTTTGGCCGCCAGTTCGACACTAAATTTCAATCGCTAAAATGCTGGGCCAAAACTTTTGACCTTGTCGCTTTCCTTTCTGACCCTAAACCCTTGATCGCCGAAATCAGATCGAACTTGCCTGAGGCTTAAAAAGTTTTTCATTACGAACCGCTTTTAATTTCGCGCTAAAGACTTTTTTTTGATTTTAAACTTCATTTCGGATAATGGCGGTTTTGGACCTTTTTTTTTAAAACGCTAGTATATTATAGCTTAAACTGTAATTCCCGAGTGTTTTTTCTAACCACACCAAAAAAATTCTTGGGCCAAATATCGAAAAACCCCACTATATATAGAATTATTTGAGATTTTCTCTTGACTTTTAAAAATTTA
>JAIROO010000308.1 GCA_031257535.1 Deltaproteobacteria bacterium | reverse complement strand
GTCGAACTGCCCTTACCGAAAAGCGTCGCTAAAGAACAGGTCATGAATCGCATTGACCCCAAGAAAGACGTGGACGGCGTTCATCCCTTTAACCGTGGTTATCTCTTAGGCGGCCAAGAGACTTTAGCTTTGGTTCCGGCCACGCCCAAGTCTTGTTTAGAGCTGATTAAGAGCACCGGAGTCCCCATCGAAGGAGCCGCGGTCGCGGTTTTGGGTCGGGGCGACACCGTTGGCCGGCCTTTAACCAGCCTCCTCATCAACCGGGGAGCCACGGTGACCGTCTGCCACTCCAAGACCAAGAACATCGATGAGATCATCAAAAAATCCGATATCTTAGTCGCCGCCATTGGTAAGGCTAAGTTCGTTAAACCCGAGTGGCTGACCGACAAACAGGTGGTTGTTGACGTCGGCATTAACCAGACCGAGTCTGGCTTAGTCGGCGACGTGGATCCCAAAGCCGCCGACATCGTGGCCTTCGTGACCCCAGTCCCAGGGGGCGTCGGGTCTTTGACTACTACCATTATTATGGATAACCTCCTCGACGCCGTTCGGCTCCAGGGCTTGGCTTAAATCCCTAAGATAATTCCGCCAGCCGGAAAAAGGCGGCCCTCGTCAGCGAGAGCCGCTTTTTTTTGGCTAGGTTATAAGGAGCGCTAAGTGTCCAGCAATCTGCCAGTCTACGACATGACCATTGGCGAATTTCTGAAAGTGGCCGGATCCAACTCCCATGTGCCGGGCGGAGGCAACGTCTCGGCCGTGGTGGCGACTTTGGGAGCTTCCATGGGGGCCATGGTGGCCAGCCTAACCAAAGGCAAAAAAGGCTACGAAGATTTTCAGGCCGAAAACGACGTTATTTTAAAAGCCTTCTTAGACGGGATTGAGGAACTCAAAGCCCAAACCTTAGGGGATATCCAGGCTTTTGACGAGTATATGGAAGTTTTCCGGCTGCCCAAAGACACGCCCGAGCAAAAAGAGGCCCGGACCAAAGCCATTCAAGCCGCCGGGCAGAAAGCCACCTTGGCTCCCTTAAACGTCTGTCGAACTTGTTTAAAGCTTTTAAAGGTCGCCGCCCAGCTCGCCCCCAAAGGCAACAAAGGGGCCATCAGCGACTGTGGGGTCGCGGCTATTGTTTTAGAGGCGGCTATCCGGGCGGCCATGCTCTCGGTGGACATTAACCTCCCCACCTTAACCGACGCCACTTTCGTTCAAAACGTCAAAAACGAAAGAGCCGCCCTTTTTGTTGAGGCTGAAGAGCTAAAAATCGACATCCTCCACCATATGCGGGCCCGCTGGTAGTAAGGCTTATTATTTATTGGATTTAGCTTATTTGGCTATAGTCCAAAATGGGCCAAAACCTATTCGCTAATCGCCGTCCCTTAAGGCTTTGGCCTTAAGGGGCGCGGAACTTAAGGGCCTTTTTTAAAACTTTTCTAAGACCCTTTTGGATCTGAAAAGATTGACCCTGTTCAAATTGATAATCGCTGAACTCCTAGCTCCTAAATAGGGCCTTGACAAACAGGGGCTTTTCGGGCTAGATTACGCATTTAGCTCGCTTTTCGGGCTATTAGCTTTTATATTTCGGTGTCCGAAAATGAAAAAAAATATTCATCCGGCTTACAAGATCGTGACGGCTTCCTGCGCTTGTGGCCATGAGTTTCAGACCGGCTCGACCTTAGATAGCGTCAAGGTCGAGATCTGCTCGGCCTGCCATCCCTTCTTCACCGGCAAACAAAAACTCGTGGACACGGCCGGTCGCGTGGAACGCTTCCAGCGTAAATACGCCGCAGCCCCTCAGCCCAAAGCCAAAAAAGCCAAGTAGCCGTCTTATTACCTTCCGCGAACTATTTCCGCGGCTTATATTACGCGGCCTAACTTAACGCTTTGACCCTTACGGCGTTTAGCGTTTCGCTTTTAGCCAAAAAGGACCAGGACGCCTAACCCCGTCCCCCGCCGAGCCTCACCGACCAATGTTTTACGACAACGAAGAACTGGCCAACCTCGAAAAGGCCCGCCAAGCCTTAGAGGTGGACCTCAATAACCCAGCCCTCTTTAAGGACCAAAGACTCTACGCGGAAACCGCTCGCCGCCATAATGAAGTCTCGCGTTTAGTTGAGGCGATTATCCGCTTTCGGAAAAACGAAGAGGATCTAATTGGCGCTCGCCTCTTACTTGAGGATCCTAACCCCGAGATGCGTGAGCTGGCCAGTTTAGAGCTAGCCGAGCTTGAGAACCAGAAAAAATCTTTAAACGAAGAGCTAAAAATCCTCCTTTTGCCCAAAGACCCCAATGACGCCAAAAACACGGTGGTGGAGATCCGGGCCGGGGCGGGGGGCGACGAGGCGGCTTTGTTCGTGAGCGATCTTTTTCGCATGTATTTAAGGTACGCCGAGAGTCGAGGCTGGAAAACTGAGCTTTTGGCCACTAGCCCTTCGGAAGGCGGGGGTCTTAAAGAAGTCGTTTTCTTGGTTGACGGCGTCGGCGTTTATAGCCACTTAAAGCACGAGAGCGGGGTTCACCGGGTCCAGCGCGTCCCAGCCACTGAGACCCAAGGTCGCGTCCACACTTCCACGGTCACCGTGGCCGTGTTGCCCGAAGCCGAGGAAGTAGACGTGGAGATCAAACCCGAGGAGGTCAAGGTCGACGTTTATCGCTCTTCCGGGCCCGGCGGTCAGTCGGTCAACACTACTGACTCCGCCGTCCGCGTCACCCATCTGCCCACGGGTTTAGTCGTCACCTGCCAAGACGAGAAATCCCAAATAAAAAACAAGCAAAAAGCCTTAACCGTCTTAAGGGCCCGCCTTTTAGACCGCCAGATCGCCGAACGCGACCAGAAGATCTCCAGCGAAAGACGGGAGCAAGTCGGCACCGGCGACCGCAGCGAGCGCATCCGGACTTACAACTTTCCGCAAGGCCGCTTAACCGACCACCGCGTTGGTCTAACTTTATATCGGCTCCTGGATATTATTAACGGTGACTTGGCCGAGGTCATTTCCGTGGTCGGGTCTTACTTTGAGGCTCGACGCTTAGCTAACCGCGACCATGACTGACAAAACTTGGGACGTGGCCGCCATCTTAAAAACCACGACCGACTTTTTTGGGCAAAAAGGCTTGCCCACGCCCCGGCTTGAGGCTGAGCTTTTACTCGCTGAGATCTTAAAGCTAAGACGTGTCGACCTTTACGTCCAGTTTGAGAGGCATTTAACCCCGGCCGAGGTCGACGCTTACCGGGAGTTAGTCAAACGCAGGCTAAACCGCGAGCCCACGGCCTATATCTTAGGCCGAAAAGAGTTTTACCTTTTACCTTTTAAAGTTACCCCCGCGACCTTAATCCCGCGGCCTGAGACCGAGCGCCTAGTCGACGAAGCTCTCCTTTTAACCAAAAACCTGCCCAACCCCAAAATCGCCGACATTGGATGCGGCTGCGGGGCCATCGCTTTAGCCTTAGCCAAAAATCTCCCCCAAAGTCATGTGACGGCCGTCGACCTATCGCCCGCGACCTTAGAAGTGGCCAAAGAAAACGCCCTGGCCTTAAACTTGACCAGTCAGACGGAGTTTTATCTAGGGGATCTGACCGAGCCTTTAACCAACCAGACTTTTGATCTGATCTGCGCGAACCTACCTTACGTGCCCCACGACGATCTAGCCACTTTAGAGCCAGACGTGGTGAAGTTTGAGCCCTTATTAGCTTTAGACGGCGGGCCAGATGGCCTTGACCTCTACCGTCGTTTAGTTAACGGGATTAGCCGCTGGCTCAAACCTTTGGCTTACCTCCTTTTAGAGATCCACCCTCCCACCTTAGAGGAACTAACGAAACTCATAGTCGCCGAGGGCTTGACTTTTATTAAAGCCATCCCTGATTACGCGCGAGCCAATCGCTTAGTTTTAGCTCAAAAACCAATATTTTTATGATTTATATTATTAAATTATAGCATTAAAAAACTTATATTTCAAAATAAATTTAATTATAAATTTTTTTAATGTCGTATTTCACCAAATTTTTAACTATAATCAAGGTTTTAATGAATTATTTTGACTTAACCAAGACCGTAAATAGGACAAAAGGGTAACTTAAGGGGTTATTGTTTTTGGCTAAAAAAATCCTGGCCACGAATTGATAATCGTCCCATAGCTGGTCTTTCTTGACAACAGCCAAAAATGATTGTAGATTTATATAAAGGTCAAAATGGCTAACCAGGGGGTCGCCACTAGAATCATTTAGAAATTGACTTGAAATTTAAAAAGCTTGGATGCCTATTCTTGACTCGCCCGCAAAATTCTCCTGTTAAATTTTTTCAGGAGCGTTTATATACAATAAATAGCGGTCGTTAATATAATATATTAGAGCCAGGCGAGTAAAATTTCAAAACACGTGTTTTTACGAGACCTTCTTAAACAAACTACGCTTAAGAGCTTTTATATATAATTTTTTAAAATTTAATTGGTAATAATTCTATTTTATATTTTAATTAAATTTTTATTTTCTTAAATATATTTTTAGATCTTTTTATGGTTAATTGTATTTAAATAATTATAATTTATGTCAAACAATAAAAAAAACAATATAGGCCTAGATATCCATTCCCAAGAAAAGGATACTACTTTAAAAGAAATAGCTGATATCTATCCTTTCTCATTGTTAAATATCCTTAATCTTTTTCCTGATAAAAACACTACGTATACTCAAACTGCAAGTGAATTAGCTACTATTCAGTCTTATCGAGGTTTACCAGATAAAGTTTTTTTGTCAAATGATAACAAAATCTTAGTGTTAGAATTTGACAGTTCGGGAAAAACAACTGATCTACGTAGATATTTGTTATACGCCGCCCATTTATCGGCTAAATTTTCTACTCTTTCTCGGGATAATTTTTGATGGCCTCGTAAAAACCCCTTTTTAAAAAAGCAGGGGTAATGGCTTTCAAGGCCCTTTCAAGGCCTATTCAAGGCACAAGAAAAAAAACATGGTCCTTAGAAAACCCTTATTGCGA
>JAIROO010000205.1 GCA_031257535.1 Deltaproteobacteria bacterium | reverse complement strand
AAAACCGCCGGTTGAGGCCCCCGCGTCTAAAACTTTAAAGTTTAAAACGTCTACGCCCAAAGCCGCTAAAGCCCCGGCCAGCTTAAAGCCGCCGCGGCTAACGTATTTACGGCCTTCTTTTAAGGTTAAGGGGGCCGTGGGTGGCAGAAGCTGACCAGCTTTAGTCACTGGCTGGTCGTTAGAAAGGATCTGGCCGGCTAAAATGAGGCTCGTGGCTTGGCTCTTAGAGCTGGCTAAGCCTAAACTGACGACTAAATCCGCGGCTTTAACTTTTTGGGACATGAAAAAGTTGTTTAAAAAACCCCGTTAGGCGAGCTCTAACGGGGTTTTTTAAAGGGTTAACTGGTTTTACTTATTGGTCAGGCTCGAGATGCGCATGCCGTAGAAAGAGCGGTAAACGAAGATGAGGCCAACCACTAAAAAGGCCACCCCAAAGGGTAAGGACATGGCCCGAAACTCGGGGGTGATGGCGATTTCCAAAGCCAGCATGCCAAAAAGGGTGGTGAATTTAATAATGGGGTTTAAGGCCACCGAGGAAGTGTCCTTAAAGGGGTCGCCCACCGTGTCGCCAACCACCGAGGCGTCGTGGAGAGGCGTGCCTTTTTGCTTTAAGTCGACTTCCACCACTTTTTTGGCGTTATCCCAGCAGCCGCCGGCGTTGGCCATAAAAATAGCTTGAAACAGCCCGAAGAAAGCGATGGACAAGAGGTAAGAGATAAAGAACGAGACCGAAGCCGAGCCCGCCGCCCCGGCCCCTGTGGGACTGGACAAAAAGGCCAGGGCCAAAGCGAAGGAAAAAACGGCTATAAAGATATTAAACATGCCTTTTTGAGCGTAAACCGTGCAGATTTTAACCACTTCTTTGGAGTTTTCCACGGCCGCGCTTTTGGAGGCGTTGGGGTCTAAGTCAATGTGCTCTTTAATATAAGCCACCGCCCGATAGGCCCCGGTGGAGACGGCTTGGGTCGAGGCTCCGGTAAACCAGTAGATAACCGAGCCCCCGCATAAAAAGCCTAAAATAGTATAGGGGTTTAATATATTGAGGATCGACTCTGGGGTCACCCCCAGGACCTTTTGGATGACCAAAATAGTCGAGAAAATCATAATGGTCGAGCCGACCACGGCGGTGCCGATGAGAACGGGCTTGGCCGTGGCTTTAAAAGTGTTGCCGGCCCCGTCGTTGGACTCAAGGTAGTAGTGGGCTTTTTCAAAATCTGGGGCTTTACCAAACTCTTGTTCCAAAGTTTGGGCGATATTGGGGACTTCCTCAATCAGGCTCAGCTCGTAAATCGACTGGGCGTTGTCAGTCACTGGGCCGTAACTGTCCACGGCGATGGTCACCGGGCCCATGCTTAAAAAGCCAAAAGCCACCAAGCCAAAGGCGAAGACCGAAGGATACTCCATAATCGCGCTTAAACCGCTTTGGCTAAAAAGGTAGGCCGCGAACATCAGGACGCAAAAAACGGCCCCCATCCAAAAGGCGCTAAAATTACCAGCGATAAAACCCGCTAATATGTTTAAGGACGCCCCGCCTTCTTTGGAGGCCTCCACCGTTTCCCGCACGTGCCCGGATTTCCCACTAGTGAAGATTTTGGTAAATTCGGGGATAAGGGCCGCCCCTAAGGTGCCGCAGCTAATAATGGCGGCTAAGACGAGCCACAAGCGAGGCGCGATCTTGGCCACTTCGGCCCCAGAAGTGGTGCCCGGGCCAATCAAAAAGTAGCTAGCCACGAAGGTCATGGCGATCGAGAGGATGGAGCCTAACCAGACCAAGCTGGTTAAAGGGGCCTCAAAGTCAAAGTCTAGGGTTTTTCCAAAGCGGGCCGAGGACAGAGCTTTGTTGACGTAATAAGCCAAAAGGGAGGTCACGAGCATGAGGATGCGCATAACGAAGACCCAGGTTAACAAGCTCGTCTGCAAAAGGATCTGGTTAGCGTGATTTTGCCCGACCGCGAGGCAAATAAAGGTCACCAAGGCGACTCCGGTCACCCCGTAAGTCTCAAAGCCGTCGGCCGTGGGCCCCACGCTGTCGCCAGCGTTATCTCCGGTGCAGTCGGCGATGACCCCCGGGTTTCTGGGGTCGTCTTCCTTGATTTTAAAGACGATTTTCATCAGATCCGAGCCAATGTCGGCGATCTTGGTGAAAATGCCGCCGGCGATCCTTAAAGCGCTGGCCCCTAACGACTCGCCAATGGCGAAGCCAATAAAGCAGGCTCCCGCGAGATCTCGAGGCACGAAGACCAAGATGACCAGCATCATGACCAGCTCGACCGAAATCAACAAAACCCCAATGCTCATGCCCGCGTCTAAGGGGATGTTTAAGAGCTTTAGGGGATTTTGGCCGAGGGAGGCGTAGGCCATGCGGCTATTGGCTAAGGTGTTGACTCGCATCCCGTAAAAGGCCACCGCGTAGGAACCTAAAATGCCGATGATGGTCCAGACAAGGATTAAAGCCACCCCAGATAAGGGCTTATCTTCTAAGTAGCCAAAATAAAAAGCGATACAGGCTCCCACGAAAAGAAGGAGGACGCCTAAAAGCCGAGCTTGTTGAAACATATAGGTCTTACAAGTCTCGTAAATCATGGCCGCGACGTCTAGCATGGAGGCGTGGGCCTTGAGCTTTTTTATGCCTAAATACTGCCAAAGGCCAAAGACAAACCCCAAAAAACAGACGAAAAGTCCGCCGATGAGGTAACGGTTCTGCTCAGAAGTCAGCTCCGGGACCCTCAGATCCGCTTCGCTGGCCCACAGAACTCCACTTAGGGCGAGAACCGTCAAAGCGGCGCCTAGGCAAAGGGCCAGTCGGCCGAGATAACGGCCGGCGTTAAATTTAAGCCGAAAAGGGACGGAACGCATGTTGTCGGAGCCTCCTAAAAAAGGACAAATAAGGCGTTTAGAGCCTTTAAAAAATAGGCATTATAGGGGATTGAGCCGGTTAAGGCAAACCCTAACGAAAAGACTCAGCGATTCTAATTTTGGCTACACCTATCAATCGCGGCTATGGGGTCGCCTGGAAAGGCCATCACTCGGGGAAAAATTTTCCACCTGTGCAATTGGGTTTAACCAAGCCAGTCTCCTGAAGAGTCTATCATCTGATTTGGAAACCCGGAAACTTCACCGAGGTGACA
>JAIROO010000194.1 GCA_031257535.1 Deltaproteobacteria bacterium | reverse complement strand
GACCCTAACCGTTGCGACGGTTTACTCCATTGCTTAGGCTCTTGCCCTAAAGGGGCTTTAAAAGTCGCGAGCCCTCGCGAACCTATAAAGATGGTTCCCGCCCCCGCCGAAAAAGCGGCGGCTTATAAGGTCGTTACGCCTATCCCTTGCTGTTCCGGCTCTTTCGCGGCCAGTTCGTTAACCCCAAAGGCCAGCGAGGGGAGCGAGCCGAGGTCGGCCGCCGCGCCCTCGGGTCTGGTTAACTGGCCCATTAAACTGGAGTTAGTCGCCCCCAAATCTATGGCCACGACCGAGGAATTTGTCTTGGCCGCCGACTGCGTGGGGTTCGCCCACCCTGATTTTCGAGCTTTTTTAGGCGCCCGGCCCTTAGTGACCGGCTGCCCAAAAATACGGGGCGAGGCCTATGTCGAACTTTTGACTAGTCTCTTGGCTAGTCGCCCTAGTTCGCGTAAAATTGTCTTAGTCGTCATGACCTTACCCTGCTGCCAGGGTTTGGCTTGGGCCTTAAAAGAGGCGATTAAACGTCTCGGTCGCGACGACGTGACGGTCATAACTCATCAAGTTAGCCCGGCCGGGGATTTTCGGCTCGTTTTACGGGAGGCTTAAAATATGTCCATCGCCATGTGCCCTGGCCAGGATACGGCCTTTTGGAAACCCGGGGATATTTTTGAGATCGTCTGTCCCGCTTGTGGGGCCAAAGTCGAGTTTTTTAAAGACGACGCCCGGCGAAAATGTCCGGGCTGCGGCCATATTTTTCCCAATCCTAAGCTCAACGAGGGTTGCGCCAAGTGGTGCCAGTTCGCCGACAAGTGCTTAGGCTTAAACGAAGAGATTCGGCGGGACGAGCCTTTAAAGTAGGAGCCTTAAGGTGGTTTTTAGGCCCAAAATTTAAACCAAAAAAATGGTCAATTAGCTCTTTTTTAGCCAAAGAACTCGCTGACTGGCGGGTTCGTTTCAAATCCGCCTTTTTTGGAAAAATCGTTTTTATTTAGGAAAATGAGGCGGTCCGTCTTGCCTTTCCCCGCGTTCTTTGCGACTATGGCCTTAATTTAACCAATTAAGGCCTTGACTATTTTTGACGAGCGTTTTTTGGATTTATGACCCCTTTTAATAAACCTTCGAAGTTTCCTAAAGACCAGATTCGGCGAGCCTCGCTTTGGGCCACGGCTTCCTCCATTGGCCTGTCTTTAGTGTTCGCTATTTTATTAGGCGCGGCCGGGGGATATTTTCTGGACCGTTACTTAGGAACTCAGCCTTGGTTTTTTATTGGGGGCTTGATAGTCGGGGTCGTGGCTGGTTATCGCAACGTCTTTATTTTGGCTAGTCGTTTAGAACGAGCCGAAGCCTTAGCCAAAAAAGCCAACCTCTCAAAAAACGTCTCTAATCCCGCTTCCGAGGCCAAAAACGCCTCTAATCCCGCTTTCGAGGCCAAAAACGCCTCTAATCCCGAGTTTCAAGACAAAAATGACCCTAAGCCCGATCCTAAAGACAAGAAGGACCCTTCATGAGTCAATCGGCTCCTAATTATCCCGTCAAGATTGAAGACGTCGTTCGTTACGCTACTTTGTTTGCCCGTATATGTCTAGTTTTAGCTATTTTAGTGGCTTTAGGCTCTTTGATCTTAAACGGGGTCGCGGCTTTTGGCGGGGCCGTTTTAGGCGGGGCTTTGGTTTTGGTTAACGTGGCCCTTTTAAAAAGAGCCGCTCTTAATAGCCGGCCTGGGCCTTTGACCCAATCCCTTTGGATTACGGTGGCCCAGTTTTATCTGGCTTTCGCGGTCACGGCCTTTTTTTGCTGGCTAGTCATAAAGTTTCAGTGGGGCTCGCCTTTGGCTTTTTTGGCCGGCCTCGGCACTTTTTTTGTGAGCCTTATCGCCCTTGTGGCTTACGCTTTAATCGAGTCTCTTTTTAAGTCGCCTCTGGCGGCGAGCGATCCCAAAGCGAACGAGCCCGGGGCCACCGAGGGGTCGCTAAAAGACCCTCAGAAGGCCGCCTTAACCGAGACCGTAGCTTCAAGCGAGACCGTAGCTTCAACCGAGACCGTAGCTTCCAGCGAGATCTTAGCTTCCAGCGAGATCTTAGCTTTAAGCGAGCCGCCCGTAGCTAACGAAACCCCACTTACTCCGACCATCTTAAAGGATCCTCAGCCAGAGACTAAAGGCGAGAGCGATCCGAGCCCGCCGTCTGACCATGGGCCAGCCTAAGGTTATAATTCTGACTGGACCCACGGGGTCTGGCAAAACTCGGTTGGCCCTTTTGGCGGCCGAAGCCATAGGCGCCGAGATTATCAACGCCGACAGTTTAGCCTTTTATAAGGGCTTAGACATTGGGGCGGCCAAACCCACCTTAGCCGAAAGAGCTTTAGCCCCGCACCACTTGTTTGACGTGGTGGAGCCTAACGAGCCCTTTGACGCGGCCGCCTATTTACGCTTGGCTCGGCCCTTAATCGTCTCGCTAAACGCGGCCGGACGGGCGCCTTTGGTCGTGGGCGGCACGGGTTTATATTTAAGAAGTTTAACCAAGGGGCTTTTTGAAGGACCAGGGGCGAGGCCAGAGATTCGCGCCGAGTTAAAGGCCTTAGCCCAAAAAGGCCAGGATATCTACGCCCTTTTAGTTCAAGAAGACCCGAAAGCCGCGGCTTTATTAAATCCTCACGATTACGTCCGAGTGGAAAGGGCTTTGGAGGTCAAAAGGGCCACGGGCCGGAGTCTGGTCGACTTTCGCGAGTCCCACAACCTTTCGGACCGACCGTTTAAAGCTTTGACCCTCATCGTCGACCGCCCGACCACCTTTTTGGACCAAGATCTGCGTCGCCGGACCGAGGGCATGTTCGAAGGCGGGCTAATCGAGGAGACCGCGGCCCTCTTAGCCCAAGGTTACGGGCCAGAGTTAAAACCCTTAAGGGCCATTGGCTACCGCGAGGCCGTGGCTTACTTGGGCGGCCAAATGACTTTAGCCGCGGCCAAGGAGGCGGTTTATTTACGGTCCCGACGCTTGGCTAAACGGCAAAGAACTTGGTTTCGCGGTCAGACCCCTGAAGGGATCTGGGTCCAACCTAACGCCTCTTTGATAATTGAGATCGCCAAAAGGTTTTGGCGAGGCGAGGAAAGCCTTGTTTAACCCTAACCTATACGTCGACCCTAACGCCGCTCCTAACGCCGACCCTAACGCCGACCCGATCGCGATCGCCTGGCCGCCTTTAACTAAAGGGATTTTGCTTAAGCGTTATAAAAGGTTTTTAGCCGAGGTCAGACTTGAGGCTGGCCAAGTTATCACCGCCCACACTAGCAACACCGGCCGCATGTTGACTTGCTCTACGCCGGGGAGCGAGGTTTATTTGAGCGCGGCGAGTAATCCCCAAAGGCGCTGTCCCTATACCTGGGAAATGACTAAAACTAAAGACGGATTAGTGGGGGTTAACACCACTCTGCCTAATCGTTTGGCTTTTTTGGCCGCGAAAAATGGTTATTTTCCGACTTGGCCCAAAAATCCCGCGATTACCTTAGAAGCCAAGGTCGGGGCTTCTCGCTTGGATTTGCGCTTAGACCAGCCTCATGGCCCCTCTTTGTGGGTGGAGGTCAAAAACTGCTCTTTAGGCCAGGGCGAGGTGGCCATGTTTCCCGACGCCGTGAGCCTAAGAGGCCAAAAACACTTGGCGACCTTAACCGATCTAACGCGCCAAGGGGAGCGCGGGATAATTTTGATCTTAGTTCAAAGGCCGGCCAAGCTCTTTCGCCCGGCCGCCCACCTTGACCCTCAATTCGCGGCGGCCTTAAAAGCGGCGATCGAAGGCGGGGTCGAGCTTTTAGTTTACCGGGTGGCCTTAAGCTTAACCGAAGCCCGTTTAGCCGAGCCCTTGGTCGTGGACCTTGAATAGGCTGTGGGCTTATTTTGAGCCGTCTTTGCCCTCGCCGGCCGCGGATCCCTTTTACGATCGGCGACCAGCCACGGTCCGAGGCCAGATTCCGACCGACTTGGCCGGGGAGCCGGCTTACAAATTGGTGGCTAAGATTGGCGACTTAGACGACGACAAGGCCCAAGAGCTAATTAACTTTGGGTGTTTGTGGCTAGAAGGACTTCTTTTAACCGAGCCTAAACGCCCTTTAATCGCGGACCAGGATTTTCGATTTAATTGGCCGCGTTATGGGCCAAAGCGCTTTTACGAGGCCGACCCTTTACGGATCGTCTATGAGGACGAGGGCCTTTTGGTTTACGACAAAGAGTCGGGGCGCCCGGCCCAGGGCGCCCCTTACGACGCTTACAATAACGTTTTAGCCGCCTTAAACAGGTTAACCGGCTTAAGATTACGCCTACCTCACCGGCTAGACGTGGGCACGAGCGGTTATCTTCTTTTAGCGAAAAATCACGAGGCCGCGAGCCATATCGCCCAGCAGTTCGCCCAAGGTTTAGTTAAAAAAATGTACCTAGCCTTAGCCAAAGGTCCGCCCCCGCCGCCCGAAGAGCGCCTGGTCACGGCTTATTTGGCTAAGTTAGGCCCAAACTACGTGGCCCGGGTCAATGGTCCCGGTAAAGCGGCCAAAACCCTAGTTAAACCCCTTGACCGCGAGGCAGACGTGACTTTGTGGGGGGCCTGGCCTTTGACTGGCCGGACTCACCAGATCCGGCTGCACCTGGCCTTTTTAGGCTACCCTATCTTAGGCGACGGCCAGTACTGCGGCCCCTTAGGCCCGCGGCTGGCTTTAAGGGCCTTAGGGCTCGCGTTTAGGCGGCCTTTGTCCAACGAGCTCTTGTCTTTTGGCCCCCAAGAAGAGGAGCTAAAAAGCCTGTGGGCGGCTGACCTTTAGCCAAAAAAACTCTTAGGCCAAAATATGACCCTTTAACCAATAAAACGTCAGTTTTTATGATCTTAGAGCTTAAATATAAGTTTTTTAAACTATTAGTTAGCGAAAATACTAGCTGTATTAAAGAATAAATTTTTAAAGTTACTTTTTAGTCGCGACGTAAATCTTTATTAGTTTTATTAGTCAAGACAAGGTTAAGGGCCCACCCCCCGCCGCCTAAGGCTAAGGGTTTTAAGCCTTAAGGCCTTAGTCAAGGGGGCCTAAATGGGGGAGGTTAGTTTGGTCGCGGCCAGAAAAGGGGTTTTTTAGGCTTAACTAGCCTTGGTCGCTCTCCCGGCCAGGCTCTGGCGAAACTTCGGCGGCGGGAGTTTTTTTAGAAAGTTTCGGGGGGACGCTTCTTGACCCGTAGCCAGCGGTTTTAGGCCAAAACCTCTTAGATTTAATCGCTATCGTTGAAAACCCTAAGCCTAAACTGTTATGATTGGCCATTCTTTTTTAGCCCTAAAAAATCTCTTTGGCTAAAAGGGGGCGCGCTCCTTTTTGGCCCTTTACAAGGTGGGGTTTTTATGAAGTTTGGCTTTATCGGGGCCGGCAAAGTCGGTTTTTGCTTGGGCCGTCATTTGGTCGATAAGGGCCAAACCGTCGTGGGGTACGCTTCTAAAAGCCCAGAGCCCGCCAAGGAGGCCGCCATTCGAACGGGTTCGGCCTATTTTCCCGAGCCAAGGGCTTTAGTCAAGGCCGCGGATTTTATTTTTTTAACCGTGCCCGATGGCTCCATCGCCCCGGTGGCTAGCTCTTTAGCCACGGGCCCAGTCAACGGCAAGATCTTCGCCCATTGTAGCGGTTCCTTGGCCTCCACGGTTTTAGAGCCTTTAAAGACGGCCGGGGCTTTAGGGCTAAGCGTCCACCCTTTAATGGCCATTCCCGACAAGTACCGGTCCCACGAGCTTTTGGCCGGGGCTTTTTTAGCCATTGAGGGCGACGAGCCAGCTTTAAGCCAAGCCTTAAGCTTAATGGCCTCTTTAGGCCATGAGACCAAGCCTTTAACCGCCGCCCAGAAGACCTTATATCACTGCGCGGCCTCGGTGGTCAGTAACTTCGCCGTGGCTTTGGCTTTTTTGGGGGCCGAGCTTCTAACGTCTTGTGGCTTAGAAGAGGCCAAGACTCCTTTGTTTCAATTAGCTTTAAACAACGCGCGCTCCATTGTCGACTATGGGCCAGTGGCGGCCTTGACCGGGCCAGTGGAGCGGGGGGACGTGGCCACGGTGGCCGGCCATCTGGCGGCTTTAAACCCCGCCGACCGCGAACTCTACCGCCTTTTGGCCCAAAAGCTGTTAAAAGTCGCGGCCTTAAAAAAACCTGACCACGATTATGGGCCCTTAGCCGAACTCTTGGCTAAAACTAGCTAGGAAGCCAACTTAAACCCCACCCCTTAACCATAAATAAAGAAAGGCCCCTCGCCATGAAAACCACCGTCGCGACTTTCGCGGCCGCTAAAGCCAGCGGCCAAAAACTCACCATGCTCACGGCTTACGACTACTCCTTCGCCCGTTTAGTCGACTCCGCCGGAGTCGACTCCATCTTGGTGGGCGACTCTTTAGGCAACGTTATCTTGGGTTATGAGGACACCTTGTCCGTGACCATGGCCGACATGATCCACCATACCAAAGCCGTGGCTAGGGCGGCTAGAAACGCTCTGGTCGTCGCGGATCTGCCATTTCTGTCCTATCAAGTCTCTGTCCCCAAAGCCGTCAAAAACGCCGGCCGCCTTTTAAAGGAAGGCCGGGCCCAAGCCGTTAAGCTGGAAGGCGGGGTTTTTATCGCCGAGCAGATCAAAGCCATCGTCGAGGCCTCCATCCCAGTGGTCGGGCACATTGGCTTGACTCCCCAGTCGGTCAACGCCATGGGGGGCTTTAAGGTGCAGGGCAAAAGCGAGGAGTCGATTAAAAGGCTTTTCGCCGACGCCAAAGCCGTGCAAGAGGCTGGGGCTTTCGCCGTGGTCGTGGAGTGCGTCCCGCCCACGCTCATGAAAAAACTGACCGAGTCCTTGTCCATCCCCACCATCGGCATCGGGGCCGGACCTCACTGCGACGGCCAGGTTTTGGTCTACCACGATTTACTGGGGCTGTTTGAGGGTTTTTCCCCTAAATTCGTCCGTCGGTACGCCGAGGCGGGCGACTTAATTAAAAAGGCCTTTAGCCAGTTCGTGGCCGAGGTCAAAGCTGGTCAGTTTCCAGGGCCCGAGCACTGTTTCGCCGATCCCGACGAGGGAGTCGAGCGGATGTACTAGGCCTTTTAGTTTAATTTTTTCTTTTTTTGGCCTTTTATCTATATTCCAAGAATAAATAGGGTTTTTTATGGAAATCGCCGCTACCGTGGCCCAGGCTAAAGCCGTGGTTCGCTCTTGGCGCAGTCACGGTCTTAAGTTGGGCTTGGTCCCGACCATGGGTTATTTACACGAGGGGCACTTAAGCTTAATCGACCGAGCCGCGGCCGAGTGCGATCGGGTGGCGGTCAGCGTCTTCGTGAACCCGACTCAGTTTGGCCCCAACGAGGATTTTGAGCGCTACCCCCGGGATTTCGCGAAAGACTCAAAATTGTGCGCCGCCAAAGGGGTGGGGTTGATTTTTTGTCCCGAACCCGCCGAGATGTATCCGCCCGGGCACGCGACTTACGTGGAAGCCCCCGCTTTAGCCACTGGTCTGTGCGGTCGGTCCAGGCCAGGCCATTTTCGGGGAGTGTTAACGGTCGTTTTAAAACTTTTTATGATTTTAGAGCCTGATATGGCTTATTTTGGGTTAAAGGACGCGCAGCAGTTTTTTTGTCTTAAAAAAATGGTCGAGGACCTTAACCTGAATCTGACCGTGGTCCCTTGTCCGACGGTCCGGGAAAGTAGCGGTTTGGCTTTAAGCTCAAGAAACGCTTATCTGTCGGCCGAGGAAAAAAACGCGGCCTTGTGTCTGACCAAGGCCTTAAATAAGGCCGAAAGTTTACTTAAGGCAGGGGAGAGACGTGGCGAGGTTATTTTAGGGGCCATCAAAGAGACCATAGCCCAAGAACCCTTGGCCAGCTTAGAGTACGCGGAGGCGGTCGAGACGGGCCAGCTGACCGAAGTCAAAGAGTTCGTTACGGAAACTTTGGTGGCCATCGCGGTTCATATTGGTCAGACCCGGCTGATCGACAACTTTATTTGGCGAGGCTAAAGGGGAGCGTTAGGGAGCTAAGCGAGGTTAAGGCTAAATGGGCCTCCCTTTAGCCATTTTGGCTAAAAAAGCGTAAAAGGGCTAAAAAAAACAAGCCAAGGTAAAACCGCGCGTCGGCTAGGCCTTGTTCAGCTGACAAACGATATAACTTAACATTCTCTTTATTTTTTATTTTTTTTGCCATATTTACCTCACTATAAAGTTAAAACATTATAAATTGATAAATAAAGTGTCATTTTTATTATTAAAGGCTCGTTTAAGAATAGGCGGCTTTTTTGCGTCTTTTAGGTCTAACTTGAACTAAAGCCTCATTAACAATTTTTATAAATTGCTATTTCGCCTAAATATGGCCTATCTAGCCTAAATATGGCCTATCTAATTGAAGAACTTCGCGCGTCAATCGCGTCCTTATTTGGGGACCCGCGCGGGGGAGGCTCTGAAAAATGGCTTTTCCTCTCGCGACGGCTCGTTTGTCTACAATTATAGTAGTGACTTTAATTTTAGACTAACTTTATACATTATTGGAATAGAGCTAGGGGCCAAAAATTATAAAATAAAGGTTTTTACGAGACCTTTGTCGGCTAGGGTAGGGGGGTCTCTTGACAAAATTCTTGGGCTTTGTCGTGGCCTTGGGCGGCGGCCTTTTGAATCAATATCAAGGCTTCGGCCTTGTTTTCTGGCGCGCCGTCGCCGTAATAATAACATTCGCCAAGTTTAAACTGCGCGTCGGCTTGGTTTTGGTCCGTGGCTTTTTGAAACCATTTTATGGCTTCGGCCTTGTTTACGGCGACGCCTTCGCCGAAAAAATACGCGTAACCAAGGTTATACCACGCGGTGGCGTGGCCTTGGTCCGCGGCCTTTTGGAACCATTTGACGGCTTCGGCCTTGTCGCAAGGCGCCCCCTCGACTCCAGAATAATAAGCGAGGGTAAGGTTAAACTGCGCGTTGACTAGGCCTTGGTCCGCGGCCTTTTGATGCCATTGAGGCGTTTTAGCGCGGTTGACCGCCCTTGCTAAAGAATTTTTAAAAAAAACTTGACAAGCTTAGAAAATCTGAGGTAGACTAAATTTGTTAATATAATTATACACACCTTTAACGCCGCTTGAAGTCTATATGGCTTTAAGCGGCGTTGTCTTTCGCCAGTTTCTTAAATCAGGGTCATTATATTTTCTAGGTCATATAGGCCTAATTAAGACTTAAATACCTCGTTAGTCCTCCTTTTTCCAAAAATTCTCTAACCCTTGGACCTTTAGCCCTAAAAAAAAACTTTTCCTGATGGGGCGGCCCCCAGCGCTTCGCCTTGCGTTAAACGTTTTTCGGATTTTTTTAACCGCTATACTGGTTTTCAAAAAGATTTTCTAAATTAAGCAGCCTTAGCCAAGGCCATCTCGGACTTGGACTTAACCTTTTTTGGGGTAGCAAAAGTCGTCTCATTTAATTGAACTAAATCA
>JAIROO010000230.1 GCA_031257535.1 Deltaproteobacteria bacterium | reverse complement strand
GAAGTCCAAGAGCCGTGGAAAGCTATTTAGACGGATCGTTGAGCAAGCTGTAGTAACGACTCCGTTAACCAGAAATGAGCTAAAAGTCCAAGAGATAATTGAACCTAAAGCATCCCAAGTGACTCTAGTCTAACAAAAGCAATGTGTTAAATTGTTGATGCTATTAATTTTAGCATGGTAATTGCTATTTATTTTCAATTATCGTGCCAATGTAAATGGCATGGTATTTGCTAAATAAAGCAAAATCAATGCCAATTTTTATTTAAGCTTTGTTGAGAAAATTTTTTTATCAATAAACCTGGACTAACACTGAATAAGTTCTCTAAGTCACAGGACTAAAAAATTGCTTTAATAAACGATTTTTTTGCAAAAAACGTGCCACTAGTCCAAACAATGACTGATGGCTATTTTGCTGGATCCCTTTAATAGTGGGCTTAGGCACGTGATCGCTAAAATCTGTCGGAAAAATATTTTTAGACACGTGAACGCTATACCCATATGGAAGGTTATGAAGATGGTCTCGTAAAAACCCCTGTTTTGAAATTTTAGGCGCGTAGCTCTACTATAAATGCTATTATAAATGTATAGCTACCACTATTATTGTGTATAAACAAGACCTTAAAACTTAAAAGGGGGTTTTTACCAAGATGTTATGAAGAGAGATCGTTCCTTCCCACATATTCGTCGATCTTGTCGTCGAATTTGGCGACGTTAGTCTGTTAGCCCGGTTATACAAAGGCCCAATTGGAAACGGGACGAAAATTACCGCGTCAATTGTCTTTTTTGACTTCCTGGAGTTTCTTTTTTATGAAAGTCTTTTCCTCAATTTTTAGCGTTTTAGCTATGTTTTTGATCCTTACGAATCAACTTCTAGCCGCTCCTTATGGCGGTCGGGTAACTAGTGGTTCGGCGAGTATCAAACACACCGATAATATTGTTAATATAAATCAAAATTCTACGAAAGCGACTATAAATTGGCAAGGCTTTTCAATCGCAAAAGATGAAACTGTCAATTTTAACCAACCATCAGCCTCGGCCATGACTTTAAACAGGGTAATTGGCAACGAAAAAAGCCTTATTGACGGGGCTCTCAACGCCAACGGCAAAGTTTTTTTGCTAAACTCAAACGGGATTTTATTTGGCAAAGACGCTAGCGTGAAAACAGGTGGGCTCGTAGCCTCAACTTTGGATATCTCGGACAAGGACTTCAACGAAGGTCGATACGCGTTTCAAGGCCAAGAAGGTGGGCAGGTCGTCAACTTAGGTAAAATCGCCGTCACTGACGGGAGTTATGTCGCGCTTTTAGGTCAAAAAGTAATTAATGAAGGAGTTATAGTAGCTAAATTAGGAACTATATCTCTGAACTGGGCAAAAAAAGCGACTCTAAATTTTAACGGAGATTCTTTAGTTCACGTTAGTTTAGACGAAGGCGCGCTTGACACTCTGGTTGAAACTAAAAACGCCTTAATCGCCGATGGCGGAAAAGTTATTTTGACGACCAAGGCGGCCAATGAATTAGCCAATTCTCAAATTAACACCGATGGTTTAATTCAAGCTCGGACATTAGGCGACATTAAAGGTAACGTTGAAATTTACGCTTATGGCGGCGCCGCTAATATTAATGGAAAATTAGACGCGTCAGCCCCAGACGGCGGCGATGGTGGTTTTATTGAGACTAGCGGCGACAAAGTTAAGATCGCGGATAGCGCGGTCATAACCACCTTGGCCCCCAAAGGCCAAACTGGGACCTGGCTCATTGATCCAGCTGAATACACCATCAAAACTGGCGGCAATGAAACTGGTCAAGCTTTGAGTAATCGCCTTAATTCGACAAATGTTAAAATTGAAACTACAAATGGCGATATTGACATTTATGATGTCATTCAATGGAATTCAGCTACGACCTTAACCTTGAATTCATCTCATGATATCAATATAAACAACGCCATTAACATTAACGGCGCCGGATCGCTGGCCCTGATCTTTGGTGGCGATTATAACATTTTAACCCCCGCCTCGTTTAGCGGCACGGAAACTAATAAAAGAGTCAACGACGGCTACCCAACCGCCAAGGTGGACACGAGTGACGGAATTTATGGTAGCGTTAATTTTAATGGAACTGGGGGTTCTTTAACGATTAATGGCGAAAATTATACCCTTCTGCGCTCTCTTTCGGATTTGAAAGCTATTAGCTCTTCTAACCAAAATGGCCGATACGCCTTGGTTAATAATCTGGACCTCTCAAACGCGACTTACGTCCAAACTGAAGCTATTGTTCCAGAACTTGGCCTTGGCAGCGTCTTTACTGGCCTCGGCCATGTTGTTAGCAATTTTACTCTTAAAGACGCTCATAATTTAGGCCTTTTTGGCAAGGCGTACTCAGCTGACTACTTACAAACGGTGATCCGCGATGTAGGCGTCATAAACGCTGTTATCAACGCGCCAGGTTTTCAGGAAATTGGAGCTTTGGGTGGCCATATATCCGCTTTTATTAAAAATACATATTCAGAAGGTGGTTCAATTATTGGACAATCGCGTTTAGGTGGGCTTATTGGACGTTTTACGCCTCAATCAGGCAATAATATAAATAACTATATTATTTCTATTACTCAATCATTTTCTAGTACATCGGTCAAAGGTTCCGGTAATGGTGTAGGGGGCCTAATCGGTTATATGTCTTTGACCGTAACAGCTGGTTTTAACCCTGAAAATAAATTTCAAATATCCAACTCGCACGCGAGCGGAAATATTGAAGCCACCGCAAATAGAGCTTACAGTTTTGGTGGACTTGTCGGCACTTTTGTAAGTGGCTTTATAAGTGATTCTTACGCCACTGGGGCCATTCAAATTCCCACAAATTTTATAGGATATAATATAGGCGGACTTACTGGTCAATTTTCTGTGAACAATTCTGTCTTGATTAATTCTTTCGCGACCGGCTCTGTAACTGGTTCCAATTATGTAGGAGGGCTGATAGGAAATTTAATTACCAGTAATTCAAGTGGTTTTTTCAAATTATATAATTCATACGCGACAGGTGATGTTACAACAATAGCTTTAGGCAACGCTAATAGAGAAAATATTGGTGGTTTGATAGGGTTCTTAAATATTATTGGGGCTACTACTATTGTAGAAATAGATAGGGTATTCGCATCCGGCAATATTGAGGCCAACTTTTCTGGGTTTTATAACCCAACAAATATCGGAGGCCTAATTGGATATAGTTCTATTGGAACCCCTCATCCTGGTAAATTAACGATCTCAAACGCTTACGCTACTGGGGAGGTAAACGTAACAGTCTCTACGACGCAAAGCGCTAACGTCGGTGGCCTAATTGGTTGGTTGAATGGGGGAACTCTTAAAAATTCATTTGCTACCGGAAATGTCAAAACCAACGGAGGGTATGTAGGAGGTTTAATTGGTTTTCTAAATCCACCTAATGCCACTATTGGTGATATTTTAATTGAATCTTCTTACGCTACTGGTTCCGTTAGCGGACATAATAATGTAGGTGGTTTAATTGGCTATACATACGCATATATGATCGACTTAAATATCAAAAATTCTTATGCGACAGGTATAGTTACCGGTAATCAAGATTTCATTGATCAATATGGCAATACAATTGGCGGCCTTTTTGGTTATATTGGAGGCTATGGAGATAAAGCCATTACCATCGTCAATAGTTATTTTAACTCTGATAATGAGAATTGGTATGGCGAGTTGACAAGTAATTTTAACTCAGAGGGCTCAACGGTTTCCAACCTTGATATCGCTAGCTTAAATGATTCTGACGTCTCCGGCGCCATTCTTAGCGGAAATGACCCAATAGAGTTTATGCGAAATCGCGAAATTGAGCGACAAGCCGCAATTGACCGGCAAGACGCTATTGATCGTGAAAATGAGCGTCTAGCCACCATAGCCGCGCAGGAAGTTATCCGTCAAAATACTATTAACGTGGTTTCTAAAGTCGCTGAAACCCAAGATTCGTTCTTATCTGAGTCGCAGGGGCCGGCTAATTTCGTCCCAGCGACTAACTCCTTAAACTCCGCGCCCGTTAATTTGGAGTCGTCTTTGAATAATCTCGTCTCTGAAGCCGTTTACGTTCTTGGCGAGGTTTTTGACGCTAACGTGGGCGGGGTCGCGTTTGGCTCCCAGAATTTCTCACTAAATCGCGGCGCTGAACAAAGTACAGAACAAAATTCTCAACAAGAAGAAAATGATCTGTAGCTAAAAATCTAACAATTTATATTTTTTAAACTAACTAACGCCACCCGAGTTTCCCTTTTGGGTGGCGTGTTTTTTGATCGGCAAGTTCAGTTTGGACGTAAATTTAAGGCATTAATCCGCCTTTAATTTGGCTCTGGCAATCGTTCGCCAATAAGGGTCACGTTAGAGCCGGTGGACGGTTGGCGGCCAACTTCTGGTTTAACCGAGCATAAACGTCCAAGTTGTCGAACTGGAGCGGACAGGCGAACTCACTATTTTAGGGCCAATTTAAGAATGTTATTCCGACCTATAGGATGCCTTTAAGGCGTAAACAAGTGTAAAATTATATAATTTACACGTTTGCGCTAGCCAGCGACATACGCTATTTATATATTATACTGCCAGTATATTTTGTTTTAATGGTCTAATAGAAATTATGTAATAGATTGATTTATTAAATGGAACTTTAAAATATCTAATATACTCTTAAGTGGATAACAACTTTTAATATAACTATATAAATCTGTATTAATCGCTAAAATTAAGGTAATTCGCGCTTAAATAGGCTATTATTTGAGTAAAACCGTCTCTTCACCGATTTTTAGCTTTCTTGTTTTATAAGGACAGAATCATGCGCTTGTTACCGCTTAAAATTAGGCGTATAACAAATACGATTTTAAAATTTATCACGATTTATTTAGTTTTAACTATAATTAGCCTCCAGTCTCAAGAAGTCTTTGGCCAATCCCGACCCAATATCCCTTCTGGCGCGCCAAATATTGGGACGATAACTCGAGAGGCCGAACGAGCTAGACCACCTCAGGAGCCAAGAAGAGAGGAAACTGGCCTTGAAACTGGGTCGCGTCCACTGCCCACGTCTGAAGGGGGCGAGTCCATTTTCGTGAAAGATTTTAAATTCGATAATGTTCCTTTTCTGGCCGAATCGGAAATCCAAGAGGCGTTGACCCCCTTTAAAGGTCGAAATCTGACCATGGCCCAGATTGACGAGGCCCGGGCTAAGATTTCCGATTTGTATCGCCAGAGGGGCTACCCCGTGGCTCAAGCCTACGCGCCGCCCCAAAACGCGAAGGACGGGGTGATCGAGATGCGGATTTTAGTGGGTGTCTATGGCAATATAGGAGTGGAAAACTCGTCTTTGGCTAAGGATTGGTATATCGGCAAAGTCGTGGCCAGTCCTTTTCGGGCCGGTCAGCCCATCCGCCAAAGCGACCTGGAAAGGGCCATCCTTTTGGCCTATGACCAGCCAGGGGTTGGACTGCCTGAGGTTCACATTGGGCCTGGCCAGACCCCGGGCAGCACGGACTTTTTGTTTCAAACGCCCAAAACGAACCGCTTAGAGGGATTTTTGCTCACCGACAACTCGGGCTCTCGTTATACGGGCCGCTGGCGTATTATGGCCAAAGCCGACGTCAATTCCCCGTTTGGCCTGGGAGACAAGCTATCTATCTTCGGTTTAACCACTAGCACGGGCGAACTTAAAAGCGTGTCCCTAAACTACGCATTTCCTTTGGCCGCGAACGGTTTGCGGTTAGACTTAGGATTTTCCCACGTCTACTATAAATTAGGAGAAGAATTTGAAGATTTAAACGCTAAAGGCACGTCTAACATTTTTCAAGGAACTCTAAGTTATCCATTAATAAGATCAAGCTCCCAAAACCTTTACGTAAATCTTTCTCTCGCCTACAAAGATATGGAAGATAAATATCAAGCCTTTGACGTTGTCGAACCTTCCAAAAGCGTCGTAGGTAAATTGAATTTAACTTACGAGCGCTGGGGTCGTCTGGCCAGCTTACCTCTTTTTACGCGAATCGGCTGGGGTTTAACTTACGGCCGGATAAATTTTAAGACCGAAGAGCAACGGGAAATGGACAATCGACGGGTCGAAGGCGATTTTAGTTATTTTTCTCTGGACTTTACGACCAATTTGGCTTTGTCGCCCAACTGGTCTTGGAGTTTTACGGCCACTGGCCAGAAAGCGTTGAACAGAAACCTCGACTCCAGCGAGCAATTCTCGGTTACCGGAGCTTACGGAGTCAGAGTTTATCGCGAGTCTATTACTGGGGACAATGGTTATCTATTAAACACTGAATTTAGATATCGTTTACCCCAAATTGGGAGCGTGGACCATTATTTAGGGGTCTTCGCCGATCTCGGGGCCTGGTCCCTTCTTAATAAGCCATATCCCACTAATAGTTCCGACTCGCTGGCCGACGTTGGCTTAGGCTACTATTTTAATTTTAAAAATTTCGCGATCAAAGCCCAAGTCGCCCGAGCGATTGGCGATTATCCTTTAGAAATCAAAAAAGAGTCGGAAACCGTGTTCTCGGTGGCGGCTTCTTTCGTGTTTTAACGAAAAAGGCCGCGTCTTAGGGGCTGGCCCTTTGGCTGGGGCTGGCCATAACTGGCCACGGCTTTTTTGGTCCGGTAAAGATTGAGGCGGCTAACTCAGAGGCCTCCTCAATCTTTACTACTAATATATGTTCGCTAATTAAATATCTATTCACGAGTTTAAAAATAATTCCGCTCCTTTTAGCGAAAACGAGGCGATATATTCCCCCCGCCCCCCGCCAACAAATTTGCGGTCAATCGGAAAGTCGGTCTTTAGGCGTTTTTTTAAAGATAACAATAATTACATGCCAATTACTTACCGTATCTCTCTTATTGGATTGAAATTAAGGTCCCGCCTTATAAACCGCGCTCTAACAAGGATTTTTAAAAACACTAAAAAGGTCCCCAAAGACCAGGTCGCGACCAGCGAAAGCGTTTAAATTAAGGTCGCCCGCTTTAACTCGCTTGGCCCCTCATAAATTCGCTTTTATCGCCAAAAATCAGCTCTTTCTTGAAACTGGCCGGAAAAAGCGCTAGATTAAGGCCCTAAAGACAAAGGGGCTCCTATTTTTTAGACCCCAAACTTTCTTTTGGCTATTTTTGGCCTAAGCCCTTTTAGGCCAAAAAATTAGGCCTTTTTTTTCGCCATAGCCTGGCTCTTTAGCCAGAAAAACTGCCAATGAAATACCTCATCTTGATCGGCGACGGCATGGGCGATTACCCCAACCCGCGATTAGGGGATCTGACCCCTCTAGAGGCCGCGAAAACCCCCAATCTCGATCGCCTCGCCCAAAAAGGACTCCTGGGCCGAGTAGTCACGACCCCAGAAGGCTTGGCCCCAGGCTCGGACGTGGCCATCATGTCCCTTATGGGTTATAACGCCAAAGGGGTCTTAACTGGCCGCGGCCCCTTAGAAGCCGCGGCCTTAAAAGTCCCGGTTAACCCTGGGGATCTGGCCTTTCGGGTTAATCTGGTAACCTTAGACTTAGGGCCGGAAAAAATAATGCTCAACCACGCGGCCGGGGATATCTCCAGCCCCGAGGCGGGGGAGCTGATTAAGGATCTGGCCGCCCAATTGCCCTTAGGCCCAAAAACCCTCCACCAAGGGGTCTCCTACCGTAATCTTTTGATCTGGCCAAACGCTCCGACCGATCTACCTTCCCTGCCGCCCCATGATTTTCGGGATCAGTCGGTCTTAAAGTTTTTAGACGACCCGGCTTGCGCCCCGATCATGGATCTGGTCAAAGCCTCCTGGCCTATCTTAGCCGCGAGCCCCGTTAACCAAAAAAGACAAGCCCAAGGCCTCCCCCCAGCGAACTCCATCTGGCTTTGGGGTCAGGGCCAAGTTCCCAAGATTAAGACTTACCAAGAGCGCTGGAACTTAACCGGAGCCACGGTCTCGGCCGTGGACATTATTAAAGGTTTAGGCCTTTACGTTGGTTTAGAGCCCATAAACGTTCCTGGGGCCACGGGCTTGTTAGACACTAATTACGCGGGTAAAGTCGCAGCCAGCTTAAAAGCTCTCAAGACTTTGGACTCGGTCGTCGTCCACTTGGAGGCCCCCGACGAGACCTCGCACCAAGGTAACCTTAAAGACAAACTGGCCGCCATTGAAAATTTCGACCAGCTCATCGTCGGGCCAATTTTAGAGGGTTTAACCCAAATAGGGGACTATCGACTCTTAGTGGCCTGCGACCACTACACCCCCTTAAGCTTAAGGACGCACTCGGCCGACCCCGTGCCCTTCGCCATCTATGACTCTCAAAACGAGCTGGACTTAGGGGCCACGGGTTTTAACGAGCCCCAAGCTTTAGCCACCGGTCGCTTAGTCCCGGATGGGCCGTCCTTGGGCCAGCTTCTTTTTGGCCCGGAAAAGGCGAAGAGCTAATGCCAGAGTTAATCAGTCCGTCGGAAACTTTTTTGTCGACCTCCTGGTACCGGGTCTTGTACGTGGACACCGACCAGTTGGGGGTGGTTAACAATGGCCACTATTTTCGCTTTTTCGAGCAAGCCAGGGGCGAGTACTTGCGAGCTTTAGGCCTCCCTTACGCGGAGGTCGAGGCCAAAGGCTTACGAACTCCCTTAACCGAGGCTTGGGCCCATTATTACGCTTCTTTTCATTACGACGACTTAATCCGGATCGAAGCCTGGGTCTCCTTAATCAAAAGAGCTAGTTTTCGGTTTGATTACCGTCTTTACCAAGGCGAAAGCTCCGAAGTCCGGGTGGCCGGGCACACCATCCACGCCATCGTTAACGAAGACCTTAAGGTCGTGAAAATTCCTCAGTGGCTCCTGGATCTTTTAAAGCCTAAGCCCTAAAAACTTGGGCCCCAGAAAAAGCGTTAGGTTAAACGCGCCTTTTTTAGATGAAAACGGAAGGCCCAATACCAAAAAAAATGATAAAAAAATGCCTAAAAAGTCATAATATCACTATACTTACTCTAGAGTCGTCCACTGGCGATCTTTCGTCAGTCGATAGGCACTCTATAGTCACTCTATAGTCAATATATAGTCACTCTATATTAACTATATATTTAATAAAAAATCGCCTTTAGTCGTTTGTTGTCGCCTTAAAATGGCCAACGCTCTTTAATAGCGATCCTTAATGACCACCCTTAATAGCGATCCTTAATAACGACCCTTAATAACGACCCTTAATGGCGATCTTTACGCCGTCGCTCATGGCGCGCCTCTCCCGGCCCGCTAAAAGAAAAAGGCGACCGAAAAAGCCGAGCCAAAAGG
>JAIROO010000170.1 GCA_031257535.1 Deltaproteobacteria bacterium | reverse complement strand
CGAACACGACTCTAAGATGCCCGCGATGAAACCTTCGTCGTAAACGCAGACCCCGTACCCCAGCTCCGGCAACCCTGAGCAATCCAGATCCTCGGACACGGTGACCACGCACTCCAAATTTTCGTTAAATTTTTCGACTTTAAAGATACCAATGCCGATATCTCGTAAAACCTGCTGCAACTGCTTGACCAGGTCATTAATATCCTCGGGTTTGTGATCCAAGACGTTCTCGTAAAAGTGGCGTCCGGCCAGATGCCCAGCCTTAAAAAAAATCCGATCGGCCGCCTCGGTCCCGTACTCCTGCTCTATGATGTCCCGGCAACAAAATTGGAGCAGACGGTAGGCCTCTAACCGTAAAGTCGGTCCCAAATTAGGCCTCGCGGTGTCTAAATCACCTATTAACTCCCACGTGAACTCATACTTGCGATCTTGTTCGGACATTGACTGTTTTCTCCATCGAACCAAAATATATAACTAATTAGGCGAAATTAAAGGCAAATAAAGCGCGCCTAATTTTAAAATTATAGGCCCTGTCATTTAAGGGGGATCGCGATAAAAGCGCCAATAAAGTCAACTCCCCAAAAACTAGCGAAATGACCAGAGCTAAAAAAACGACTTATTTTGACCACGGCCGAAAAAAGCTGTTAAACCAGCCAAAACAACTCCAATTGATTTTTTCCGCCGAAAACCGGCCCCGGGCTCCTTTTGGGTCGAAATTGTCGATTTTAGGTTTACCCTAAACAATTATATTATAAAGAAAAAAAACTGACAGTCAAATCACGATGGTCTTTGGCCAGCCTAGTTTTCCCAGAGAACTTTTTAGCGATCCAGCCTTTAGTCCACCGAAAACCTTTATTTATTCGTAAACGGCCAGGCGCCTCTTAAAATCTTCTATTTCGAACTTTTTCGTCTCTTAAAGCCCGCGATTAAAGCGTTTAAATTTTTTTATTGTTTTTTTGAAACTAGATTATTATAATATTGTCCATAAATTCTAGGCCGGTTTTGGCTCTTGACTAATGTCGACCAACCTTAACCAGACGCTGGGTTTGACGTTGGTCCAGACAAAACACTATATATCGGACTCTTTTAACTCTCAAAACGCACGCTTAGGGCATTAGCTCTTATTGATTGATTTTCGAGAGTTAGGTTATTACAATCAAGGCCACAATTTCGAGGAAGGCCTTCTTCATGACTCAACTGTCCGAACCTATTCGCCGCCCTTACCCGGAGGTCCACCCTGAGACCGGCCGTTTTTTTATGAATTTAGCTCTCAATTTGGCCGAGGACGCGGCTTTAAACGAGGAAGTCCCGGCTGGGGCCGTCCTCTTTGACCCTTCCACTGGTCAGATTCTCGCCCAAGAGCGCAACCAAGTTTTAGCTTTAAACGACCCCACCGCCCACGCCGAGATCTTAGCTATTCGGGCCGCGGCTAAAGCGGTGGGTAATTACCGGTTAACGGGGATGGCCATGGCCGTGACCATTGAGCCCTGTCCCATGTGCTTAATGGCGGCCATCCACGCCCGTTTAGGCGTGGTCTGCTATGGAGCCCCTGAACCCAAGTGGGGGGCGGCGGGTTCTCTAATTGATCTGCAGAGCTTGTCAGGCTTAAATCACCGCTTAACCGTAACTGGCGGTATTTTAGCCGAACCCTGCGCTCGCCTCCTCAAAGATTTTTTCCGGGTACGCCGGATTAAAAAGACCGACCATTAAGAGTCATGACTGAAAAGGGTTTTTTCCAGTGATTCCAGTCGAAAAACTAAACAAGATGTCCCTCGAAAGAAAGACAGAGCTCTTCTCGCGGGGTCAAGCCAACTTTCCTGACGCTATGAAAGAAGCCCAGGCGATCTTAGACCGGCTGAAAGCCGATCCGGAAAAAGAACTCAACTTCCAATACTTCGCGCCCTTGGCTTTTGGGTCTTCTTCTAAAGAGTTAGACGCTAGAAACGGAGTTTGCCTGACCGCGGACGACTTTTTTGTCACTCCCAAAGAGA
Organism: Deltaproteobacteria bacterium; assembly: GCA_031257535.1. GTDB lineage: Bacteria > Desulfobacterota > Desulfarculia > Adiutricales > Adiutricaceae > JAIROO01. The sequence goes on along the minus strand of JAIROO010000170.1, from coordinate 3,273 downwards.
TCATGAAGGCTCAAGCCCTCGTTGGGGCCAATCTGATTAGATCCTTAGAAAAAGCCGCGGCCAATATTAGAAAATTTCACGAGGCGCAGTTAGGTCACCCCATTTGGATGACCGAGAGCCAGCCAGGGCTTTTGACCGGTCGTCTGCGCCAACCTCTCAAGAACGTCGGAGTTTATATCCCCGGCGGCGAGGCCTCTTATCCTTCTTCGGCCTTAATGAATATTATTCCGGCCAGAGTGGCTGGGGTCCCTGAGATCCTGGCCGTCACCCCACCGGACGAGCATTTTAAAGCCCGACCCCTAAATGTTGTCGCCGCCCATCTAGCTGGGGCCACTCATATCTTGAAGTTAGGCGGGCCTTGGGCCATCGGGGCTTTGACGTATGGTTCTTTAGGTCTACCTACTGTCGACAAGATCGTGGGTCCGGGTAACGCTTTTGTCACCGCCGCCAAAATCTTGGTTAGTCAAGAGATAGGGATCGATTCGCCGGCTGGCCCGTCGGAGGTCTTTATCGTGGCCGAAACTGGCTTAGAGTGGGCCAACGCCCTGGCCTGGGACCTCTTAGCCCAGTTGGAGCACGACCCCAGAGCGGCGGCCATTTTAGCCACCCCCGACCTCACTTTAGCCAAAGCCGTGGCCGCTAGCGTAAAAAACGCTTTAACTGACTTAAGTAGAGCTGAGATTGTTAAGGAAAGCATTAAAAACTCGTCTATTATAGTCACTAAAGACCTAGACGAAGCTATAGATCTAGCTAATGAATACGCCCCCGAGCACCTCCAACTGGTCGCGCCTGAACCTTTTAATTACTTAACCCGGATCCAAAACGCGGGCTCGGTCTTCTTAGGCCCCAACTCGCCCGTGGCTTTTGGCGACTATGTTTCCGGCCCTAACCACGTCTTGCCGACTGGCGGGGCGGCCCGAACTTATTCGGGTTTATCGGTGGACGACTTTGTCAAAAATATAACTTTCCAAAGCCTGACCCAATCCGCTCTCCAAGCCTTAGCCCCGGTCGCGATGAACATCGCCGAAGCCGAAGGTTTAACGGCCCACGCCGCCGCCGTGGCCCAAAGACTAACGCCCATCGATAACCTCGCTTGTCTAACGGCTGAGAAGCCTATTAAAAAGAAAGGCAAACCGTCTCAAACTTAAAAGCGGGTCGAGTTTTAGGCTGGCCTCGTAAAAACTCTTATTTTGATCACTCCCCAAAAACCCTTTAAGAAAGATTTTCTATTATATAACATATTGAAAATATTACATTTTTTTAAAGAACATCTTCAAACACTGGGTTTTCGGGGATCGATCTTATCTTGAAATTGTTGGCGCGTAATCCTACTATATAACAAAAAAACCTAAAGTTCCATGAAATTTACAAATTATCAATATTTTTTACAATTAATAAAGTATATTTTTTAACAAATAAATTCAATCAATTGTATAATAAAGAAAATATGACAAATATTCTTCGTAAGTTGTAACATTTAGTCGCTATACGACATTTGCGTCGGTTGTTATAAAACGCCTCGGGATTTTAGGATATAATATAATCTTAAATTATATAGTCCACCATATATAGTATATAAATTAGTTATCAAAAATTTAAACGCAATTTTTACGAGCGCGTCTTTTAGGGTTGAGCGACAACTATAATGGTTGTTCAGCAACTATTTAGAGATTAAAGTTTTATAATAACCAATCTTATATGGCTAAAATTCATATATAACTATTAGATAACATTTTTTACCAAGTCTATAATCTTTAGGTTATATTAATATTCTAAATTTTTAGAGCGACTACCGGCCTTTATTAGCCAAAAAACCTGTCGTTAAAACAAATATTTCTTGACTGGCTGAGCGGCTGGCTTTGGGTTTTAACCGCTTTAGACCGCGAAAAGACTTCTTTAAGCTAACCACAAACTCGTCGGCCGCGGGGCTTTGGAAGACCTTAAACAAAAACAACCCCCCTTCTTTTAAAAAAGCCTGGGCCAATTCCCAAGCCCTTAAGACTAGCTCTAAGCTTTGGGCTTGGTCGACTTCAGGGCGACCGGTGGTTTTAGGAGCCAGATCCGACAAGACCGCGTCGACTTTGGTCGCCAGGTTTTGACTTAGGGCCAAAAGCGTTTTAGGTCCCTCTAATAGATCCGCGGCCACTAACTTAACCCAATTAGGCCACTGACCGGGCGGGACGGTTAAATCCACTCCCACGACCAGACCCTTTGACCCAACTTTTTCGGCCACGTATTTAGTCCAGCTCCCTGGGGCGCACCCTAAATCTAAGACGATTTGCCCAGGCTTAAAAAGACTCATTTTCTGGTCAAACTCGGCTAATTTAAAGACCGAGCGGGCCGGATAGCCTAATTTTCGGGCTTTTTGACTGTAAAAATCGTCTAAGCGAGAGCGGTCTTTAATCGTCATTTATTTTTTCAACACCTATTTAACTTTAAGTTGTATTTAAGTCTCAGTAAACCTATAATACCTTCTCTTTTAAGTCTAACGGGGCTAGTATCTGGTCAAAATGTTGGCAGTCAAAAAACGCTTTGGACTCGAAAAAACTTCCACCTGTGCAATTGGACAAGGTTAAGCAGCCAAGTCCAGCACGGGAATTGGCTTAACAGGGATAACACGTTTCTTTGTCCATTCATCAAGTTCGCCATTCAGCGAGGCGCAAGTGACCATAGCTAGGCCTAAAGAGCCCTCTTTGCTCCAACTCATACCGTTATGTTTTTGCCGCTTGGCTACCACCTGGTCATTGGATTTTTCCACAATGCCACTGCTATTTCGCAAGCCAAGCTCTTTACGTAAGGCATAATTATGGATATAATCGCGAACTCTGTTTAAGTAACCTATTAATTGAGTTAAATAAGACTTGTTTTTTACTATTGAAGGGTCAGCATAGTCCACCAACGCGATGGCTACTGAGACATCGCCGAACCAAAGAATCTTCATAATAGCGTTATATTGATCATTCCTAATATCTTTTCCTTTATAGGCCATGCTAAATAGTTCTTTGATCTTTTTTTGAAGGTGATAATAATCTAAAATGATCTTATATTTTGTGAAACCAAAGTTTTTATTGATCCCTTCATGGATTTTCTTTGCTCCATCTGAAAAAAAAACAAGTTGTTGTTTTAATTTAATACCATTTATGACCATAAACGCTATCACTAAACGTAAAACATTATCTGTCCCGTTACCATTAAAGACATATTTTCCGTCTTTATTTTCAATGTGAGCTACTGTATGGTTTACCCATTTTCCCTTGAGTTGGTCATTAGGCA
>JAIROO010000108.1 GCA_031257535.1 Deltaproteobacteria bacterium | reverse complement strand
AATTAATTTATTATTATTTTTGATTATAGTTTTAAAATTTTTGGCTATATTTTTTTTGTTTTTTTGGGTGACATTTCTACTTTGGCAAAAGCGAGGACATTTCTAATGTGCTCCAACATAAAAATCGGATCAGCGAGTGGCGAGGGAGGTCCTGACTTTATGTCTAATTTCGCTTTGGGATTACGTTTTTGGTCTTTCAGATTAGAACTCCCTGTGTCCAGCCCTGAGCTTAGCAGGCGGAAAAAACTCGCTTTTTCGTAACCAGGCTGGAGCGTTAGAGAGAATTACAATAAAAAACTAAAGTTGGCTTTAGCGATTTCCAAAACCAGGCCTTTCGCCATCTTGACCAAGCCTTTAAATGGAGTTTATCACAAAACATTTGACCAAAACTAGCAAAATATTTCCGCGGCGATAAATTTTGACTTTCCAAAACAATTCCTGGCGATATCACGGTCCCCAAAAGCCCTCTACCTAACCAAAAATACGGGTTCCTCCTAGTTATAATAATGGGCTTAACCTCATCTGGCTCCAAACTATGGTCGCCGCTTAAAAATTTTAATCGCCCTTTTAGCTTGAGCAAGTAACGAAGACCAAGACCTACTTGTCGCCAAGCGGCCAAAACATAACGGCGTAAAAGTTTTAGCGAAACTGGTTCGATAAGCCGCGACGTTAACTTAACGCTCGCGTAAATGGGGCGATCAGAGATTGGACCAAAAAAACGGGTAATACCGTTTAGACCTGATCCCGGGCTGGATTTGGTCGCTTAACCTCATTCAATCGCGCGTAAGGTGGCGTTGTTTTAAACTAGACGCCACAGAGAAGCCCCACTAGCGCGTTAACGCGAAAACTAAAGGCAGCCCAAAATTAGATTTGTCGCCAAGGCTTTAAATCGCTTGACAGACATTATTTTTTAGTGTATTTAACTTTCGCCATGGAGCCTCAAACGCTTCGCGGAGCGATTGTGGTTTGTCTAAGCTTATATTTAGTTAATTTTCAATTTTTTTAATAAATTATATTAGATTTAGGCTTGAAATTATCCATTGTTTTTTTTAGTTTAGCCAGGTCGTGGCTCGCCGCTAAGGTTTTTTAGCGGTGGAAAAACGCGGCTAGTCGTTTTTTTGGCCAAAATATTTGGCTGATGGCTTTAAAAGCTCGACTAAAAAGTTTTTTTGGTTTTTTTGGGGTGGTCTAAGAGCCTTTCTTTTTTTTTAAAAGGAAAAAGGCTCGCGGGACCATTTATCCCCCCTTTTTTTGAAGTGGGCCCCTCGCCCGCTTTATTTTTTCTGTAGATTCTGGTGATTTTGGCCTTTTTTTGTGGTCAATCAATTTATATTCAGCTCCTTAGTTTAAGTCTAGACGCTAGTTAATCCTTTTTTAGCGTTTTAATTCTTTTAGAAGAATTAAATTTTCTAGACTTTTTATCTTTATAGTCAGCTTCGTAGGTCTGTTTTAGATCATTTTATGACCCCTAAACCCAAAACCACTAAAGCCAAAAAAACCAGCCCCAAGAAAGCTCCGGCCTTAGGGGGCGAGTCTTTTTTTGAGTTAGGTCCAAAGGTAAAGACCCTGGCTTTAAGTCTGGTTGGCCCTTTAGGTTTAGAGTTAGTCAACGTGGAGATGACCACGGACAACGGTCGGCGCGTGCTCCGGGTCTTCGTCGAGCGAGTCGACTCCGCCAACCAAGGGGTGACCTTAGATGAGCTGACGAGCCTTTCGAGGCGGCTTTCCGCCCTTTTGGACGAGGCGGACGAGGCGATCGCGGCGGGGGCCAAAGACGCGGGGCCGGCTTATACTTTAGAGGTTTCCTCGCCTGGCCTTAATCGGCGTCTTTTTCGGGAAGAGGACTTTCGGCGTTTTTCTGGGCGCTTGGCCAAAATCAAGCTGCCAGTGGATGGCAAACTTAGGACCGTTAAAGGACGTCTGGCGACCAAAGAAGGCCCTTTTAAGCTAATCACCGAGTCCGGCGAGATTCCTTTTGAATATGGGCCGGACCTTTTGGCCGCCTTGATCCCGGAAATTTAGTTTTAGGCGAGGGTTTTGGCGCTATATTAATAGTTGTGGCCTCACCAAAAGGCTCTTAGTTAAAAGGCCATTAATCTCCAAAGATTAGATAGTCTAAAGGGTCTACTTAAGTCCCTAACCAATAAAAAAGTTGGTTAAAATATAATGTAATTTATTTTTAGGAACCAAAATAACTTTTTTACTTAAATTTTATCTTTATGGAGGTGGAAAGCTTTAAGTGTTGGGCGGCTGGAGTTTTTTCCCATACCCATAACGTCGTATCTGGTCTATAATGGCTTATTATGACGACTTTGGCGAGGTAACATGAACATTGACCTGAAAAGAATAGTCGATCAAATTAGCCGAGATAAGGGCATTGACAAAGCGGTTCTGATTGAGACCTTGGAGGAGGCCATCCGATCGGCGGCCAAGCGCAAATACGGCTTGAGCGACAACTTTGAGGTTACGTATAACGAGGATACCGGGGACATCGACATATTCCGGTATAAAGAAGTGGTCCTAACGGTCACCGACGAGGAGACTCAGATCTCTTTGGAGGAAGCCCGTAAATTGGATCCCGAGTCCTCGGTCGGCGAGGAGTTGGGCGTCAAGCTCGACGCCTCTAATTTTGGCCGCATCGCCGCCCAGTCGGCTAAACAGGTCATCATCCAGCGCATGAAAGACGCGGAAAGAGACCTTATTTTTGACGACTATAAAGACCGCGTTGGCGAGATCGTCAACGGCACCATCCAAAGGGTCGATAAAGGCAACATTGTCTTAAGCTTAGGCCGAGCCGAGGCTTTATTACCCGCCTCCGAGCAGATCGCGCGGGAAAACTATTTTCATCGGGGCGAACGGATTCGGGCCTTAATCATTGACGCTAAACTAGTCAGTCGCGGGCCCCAGATTATTTTATCCCGAACGCACCCTGATTTTCTGTCCGCCTTATTCGCGGCCGAAGTCCCGGAAATTACCGAGGGCGTCGTTAAAATCGTCTCCGTGGCCCGGGAACCCGGGAGCCGTTCCAAAATCGCCGTGAGCACGGCGGATAGCGAGATCGATCCCGTTGGGGCTTGCGTGGGGATCCGCGGCTCGCGGGTTCAAGGCGTGGTTCAGGAGCTGAAAGGCGAAAAGATCGACATCATCCCTTATAACCTGGACGTGGTCCATTACGTGGCCAGCGCCTTAGCTCCGGCCGCGGTTATTCGCGTGGTGGTGGACGAAGGGGCTAGATCCCTAGAAGTCGTGGTCCCCGACGAGCAGCTGTCCTTAGCTATTGGCCGTAAAGGCCAAAACGTCCGCTTAGCCTCCCGTCTTATTGGCTGGCGGATTGACGTGAAAAACGAAAGTAAGTATCAACGAGCCTTAAAAGACGGCTATCAGTCCCTTCTGCGTCTGCCGGGAGTGGGCGAGGTGACGGCTGATCTGTTGTTTGAGTCGGGTTATGGCTCGGCCCGCGATCTTTTAGAGGTCGGTCCAGAGCAGTTAGCCATGATCGAAGGCCTAGGTAGCGACAAGGCCCATCAAGTCTGGGCGGCGGCCAAAGTTTACGTGGAAAACTTAGCCGAAAAAGACGCCGAGGAAGCGGCTCGGGAAGCTATGGCTCGCGACTTTTTTAGCCAAAAGGCGGAACGGGAGGCGGCGGAAGGAGCGGAAAGCTCCGATGGCTCTGAGGACAATGTCTGAGCCCATCCGCACCTGCTTAGGCTGCCGTGCGAAAAAGCCCAAAAAGGCTTTAAGGCGTCTCGCCCTAATTAAGGACGAGGGCCTAGTAGTGTTTGACGACCAGGGTTCTCGGCCAGGGCGGGGAGCTTGGGTCTGCCGGGATAACCCCACTTGCCTGGCGCGGCTTCAAAACCCGGGCCAGCTTTTCAGGGCCTTTCGCCTGAAAGACGGACCGGTGCGCTTAATGACCGGCTAATTATAAAGACCATATGTAAGGGAACAGGTGTGGCGAGGTATGGGTAAAAAACGGATTCATGAGCTGGCCAAGGAATTGTCCATGACCAGTAATGAACTTCTCCAGCGTATAGCTGAAATGAAGATTATGCCCGGAGTTAAATTAGGGGCTTCCAATAGCGTTGAGGAGAACGTGGCCGCGGATCTCCGTCGTCGGCTAGGTGGCTCCTCGTCTCACCCTGGGCGATCTTCTTTAGTGGTTCGCCGGCGGAAAAAACCCGCCGAGAGCCCCGCCGAGAGTCAAGCCGACAGCCAAGCTCAAAGCGAATCCCTTAAACCGCTCGCGACTCAAGTTCCTGAGATCGACGTTAACCGGCCCCAGTTGGCCGTGCCTTCGCCCGAGGCTATCTTGCTCGCCGAATCTTCTTTGCCCAAATCCGATAAAACTACCCCTACTCCAGTGCGGATTCAACCCCGCCACTTTGACAAAGCCACCATCGTGGGTACGGCCAGGCCGACCCGAGCTGGCGAATCTTCTAACGGCAAGACGCCGCAGCCAGACTTTTTAAAGCTCTCGCCCCAGCAAGTCAGTCCCACTCCGCCAGTGGCTCCCCCAGTCAAGGTCGTCGCCCCCGAAAAACTGGCGACCGGGGCTCAGGCGAAAGTCGCTAAAGCCGCTCCCCCGCCTCCGGCCAAGGAGGCTAAAGCCAAGACCGCCCGGGCCAGCGTGGATTTAAACCTCGTCGCCGAGTCAGGGCCGTTAACCCCGGTCACCATCGGGACTAAACCCTCGCCCACGGCCCCGGTTTCGTCCGACGCGGCCGTCGTGGTCGGGACCCTCGCGGAACTAAACGCCGCCAAAGCTGAGTCGGCCGCCGCCGCCGCCGCGTTAAAAGCGGCGGCCGCCAAACCTCAGGCCCCAGCGACTCCTAAACCAGCGGCCCCTAAACCTTCCGAGGCGGCCCTTAAACCCGAAGCTCCGACTCAGGCGGCTTCGCCCCAAGTAGCTAAAGGGACCAAAGCCGTAAGCCCAGCTCCGCCTAAAGTCGCGGCCGGATCTGATGCCTTACGCTCTCCCGGCGAGGCTCCTTTTGAGGCTTCTAGTAGTTCGCCCTTGGCTAAAGTCGCGGAAACTCCTAAAAGCCCGGCTCCCAAAGTCGCGGCCGCCGATGCCCCCGCTCGGGCCGACTCGGCCCGAGAAGGGGCGGGACGACCCGGAGCTTTGGAGGGTAAAAAGCCCGAGCCAGCCAAACCTTCTGAGCTGAAGACGATTGACGTCAAAAGCCTTGACTCCGAGCCGTTTGAGCCCGCCGCCATTGTGGGCTCCATGCCCGTGACCGCCCCGTCGGCCCGCGACTTTGGTCAGGGTCGGTATGACCGCTACTCGGGTCGGTCGGGTCAGTCGAGCGGCGAGAGGCCACCTCTACCGCCCGGGCAGCGCCGAATCACCCACGAGCTGAATCCCTCGGCCGCGACCAGTCCAGGCGGTCCGGGTCGGCGGTCGGACTCGGCTCAAGTCGTCGGGGTCAAACCCAACTGGCGCGACGGACCACGGCCCGACTCCCCAGCTAGTCGGTCTAAAACCGTTTCCGTGGGCGGGACTCCCGACGGCGACGACCGTAGGGGCCCGAGAATGGGGCCAGGTAGCGGTCGACCAGGGGCGCTAAGACCTGGCGGGCCGCCGCGACCCGGAGTCCGGGTCGACGGTCCAGCTCAGCCCGCGGCCGCCGACCACGACGGCCGCAAACGCGACCGCAAGAAAAAAACTCACGACAAGCCGGACTCTTTCTCGGCTCGCAAACGGCGGGAGGTTATTGAGCGGACCGACCTTTATCCAGAAGGGGCCGTCGAGCGGACCAGGGGTAAAAAGTCCAAACAAGCCAAAAAGTCCCAAGCCAAGACCGAGATCACCGTACCCAAGGCCATTAAGCGGCGCATCAAGGTCGACGAGGTCATCACCGTCTCCGAGCTGGCTCACCGGCTGTCTTTAAAGGCGGGGGACATCATTAAAAAGCTCATGTCCATGGGGGTCATGGCTGGCCTTAACCAGTCCCTGGACTTTGACACGGCGACCTTAGTCGCGGCTGAGTTTGACTATGAGGTGGAAAAGTCGGCCTTTGACGAGGGGGTTTATCTGCCTTTACCCGACGTGGAGGAGAAGTTCGCCATCGGGTCCAGGTCGCCGGTGGTGACCATTATGGGTCACGTTGATCATGGCAAGACTTCTCTTTTGGACTACATCCGGAAGACCAAGATCCAAGAAGGCGAGGCTGGGGGCATTACCCAGCACATCGGGGCCTACCACGTTAAAGTCGGCTCGCGCTACATTACCTTCTTAGACACGCCTGGGCACGAGGCTTTTACGGCCATGCGTTCTCGGGGGGCGCAGGTCACGGATATCGTCATCCTGATTGTGGCCGCCGACGATGGGGTCATGCCCCAGACTCGGGAGGCCTGCGACCACGCGAAAGCGGCTAAGGTGCCGATAATCGTGGCCGTCAACAAGGTCGACAAACCCGGGGCCGACCCCGTCAAGATTAGGCGGCAGATGACCGAGCTGGGTCTGATCGCTGGGGACTTAGGCGGGGAGACGGTGTTTGTGGACATCTCGGCTAAGACGGGCCAAGGGGTGGACGAGCTCTTAGAGATGATCCTCTTACAGGCCGACGTTTTAGCCTTAAAGGCTAGAGTCGAGGGTCCGGCCAGGGGTCGGGTCATTGAGGCCCGCTTAGATCGCGGTCGGGGAGCCATGGCCACCCTCTTAGTGGGCGAAGGGGTCTTAAAGCAGGGCGATCCCTACGTCTGCGGGGCTTATTACGGGAAGATTAGGGCCCTTTACGACGACCAAGGTCACAAGGTCGATGAGGCGGGCCCGTCGCGTCCTGTGGAGATCCAAGGTCTGTCCGGGGTGCCTTTGGCGGGGGACGAGTTTATCGTCTTAGAGGACGAGAAGCAGGCCCGTCAAGTTAGTCAGCACCGGCAGATGAAACGCCGGGAAAACGAGCTGGTCAAGACTTCGAAGCTGACCTTGGAAAACCTCTTTGACCACATTAAGGCCGGGGCGGTTAAGGGTCTTAACCTCATCTTAAAAACCGACGTGCAAGGGTCTTTAGAGGCCATCTTAGACGCGGTCAATAAACTCTCGACCCCGGAGATCAAGATTACGGTTCTCCACCACTCCACGGGCGGGGTCTCGGAGACCGACGTCATGCTGGCCGCGGCTTCCAAAGCCTTGGTTATCTGCTTTGGGGTACGCCCGACCTCGCAGATCCAAGAATTGGCCGAGCGGGAGCAGGTCCAGGTCCGGTACTACGACGTCATTTACAAGCTGATCGAGGAGATCAAAGAGGCCATGGCCGGGCTCTTAGATCCGGTTAAGAGCGAAAAGTCTATGGGCGTGGCCGAGGTCAGGGCCATATTTATGATTACCAAGGTCGGTCAGGTGGCTGGCTCTTACGTGAGCGAGGGCAAGATCCAAAGAGGGGCCCGGGCTCGCTTGTGGCGGGATGGCCAGATCGTCTACGAGGGGCGGATCGGCTCTTTAAAACGGGAGAAGACCGACGCGCGGGAAGTGACTAGCGGTCACGAGTGCGGGATCTG
>JAIROO010000222.1 GCA_031257535.1 Deltaproteobacteria bacterium | reverse complement strand
TGGTGATCGTCCGCGGCCGTGGGCAAAGGGACTAAGATGGCCGGGAGTCCCACCGCCGCGAGTTCGGTCACCGTCAAAGCCCCAGCCCGGGTAATGGCTAAATGGGCTTTTTGGTACAGTCTTTCGGGATCTTTAAAAAAAGCTTTGGTCTCCCGTTTAATCCCTAAGCGACTGTAAAAAGAGTCGATTTTCGCCTCGTCTTTGGCTCCGGTCTGGTGAATAACCTCAAAATCCAGGCCGGCCTCGGCTAACTGAGCCACTAAATCCAAGGCGGCGACGTTTAAACGATTTGCTCCTTGGCTGCCGCCCATAATCAATAAAACAAACCGATCTCGAACGTTATAATTAAGCTTACGCTCAAAAAGAGCCGCGATCTCCGTCCGTAAAGGGTTACCGGTCAAAACGGCTTTATCCGGGGAAAAAGCTTCTAACCCCTCGGGAAAACCCACAAAAATTTCCTTGGCGACTTTAGCTAACAATCGATTGGTAAGGCCCGGCCGCGAGTTTTGCTCGTGTATGACCACGGGCTTAAAATTTAGCCAAGCGGCCAGACCCACTGGCCCGGTCACGTAACCGCCAGCCCCAAAAAATAACCGGGGTTTAAAGCTCCGGATAAGTTTTAAAGCCTGCCCCAGACCCACAAAAGCCGATTTTAAGGAACCGACCTTACTTTTGAAGCTCCCGCCTTTAAAGCCCTGGCCAGCTAAAACCACTCTGGGCCAGCCTTCGGGATCTAAGAGTTCGGCCTCAGCCGGGCGACCAACTCCCGCGAAGAGAATGTCCACCTCTGGACAAGCCAAGCGTAAAGCTCTGGCCACGGCTAAGGCCGGGATTAAATGACCTCCCGTGCCCCCCGCTCCAAAGAGGAGGCGTGGTCCAGTCATGAAATCGACGCCTCCATGGGGGCGTTGACCACGCTACTTCGGTCGATAGGCGCGCGATTGGCGGCGCCTTGACCAGCTATATTAAATAAAATTCCAATGGCGACGCAGCTAATAAAATAGCTAGAGCCCCCGTAACTAAAAAAAGGCAAAGGCAATCCTTTGGAGGGCCACAAAGACAAGGCCACGCCCATATTTAGAAAAGCCGGTAAAACGACCACCATAATTAAGCCCGGAGCTAGAAAAAAGCCGCCTAAATCCTTGGCCATTTTAGCGATCTTGAGACCCCGGGCGCACAATAACAAGAACAAAAAAGCCACGATAAAGACCCCGATAAAGCCTAGCTCCTCGCCGACCACGGTGAAAATGTAATCCGTGTGGACTTCAGGCAAAAAGGATAATTTCTGGGCGCTACCCCCAGGACCGACCCCAGTTAAACCGCCATTGGCGAAGCCGAAGAAAGAGTGCAAAATTGGATAACCGCTTTTTTGCGGGTCGCTCCAGGGATCGAACCAGCCAGAGATGCGGCTAACCCGATACCGAAAAAGGTTAATCATAAACCAGCAGGCTGGAATGGAGGCGGCTCCCATAATGAAAAAATAGATCTTTTTGATCCCGGCCACGAAAAGAAGGCCCATGACCAAAGCCACGATAATGAGAGCTCCGCCTAAGTCTTTTTCCTTTAAAATCAGAATCGAAAAGACCAAGGTGATTAAAAACGCGGGTAAGAAACCATGCCTAAAGGTATTAACCAACTCCCCTTTTTGGCTTAAGGATTTGGCGACCCAAATGACCACGGCCAGTTTGGCTAGCTCAGAAGGTTGGATACTCAAAAAAGGCAGCCAACGCGTGGCCCCGCCTACGGTTACGCCCACGCCCTCGATTAAAACCGCGATTAAGGCCAAAACGCTTAAACCCATAATAATATTGGAAAAGCGAAGCCAAAACTGATAAGGGATCTTCCACAAAATAAGCATGACGATAAAGCCCAAAACAGAGTGGGCCGCCTGTCGATTGAAAAAATAATAGGGATCGTTTTTGATTTTTTCCCCTGGCGAGTAGCCAGCGGAATACAGCATTACCAAACCCAAGGCCATTAAAATAATGACCAAAACGGCTAAAACCGTGTCCAATGGGACTTTGTTAGATTTAAACATGATTCACCCCTTTCTAAGAGCGTTGTTCACACTGTTAACGGCCAAGACAAAAGCCTCGCCGCGTTCCTTATAATTTTTGAACATATCGAAACTCGCGCAAGCCGGGGAAAGTAAAACGACGTCGCCAGGATCGCTTAACTTGGCCGCGAGAGTAACCGCCTCAAACATGGAAAGAGCCAAATGAATCGGGGCGGTCCCTTTTAAAGCCGCCTTCATTTTCTCTTGGGCCTCCCCAATTAAAATTAAATCGCGGGCCTTATCTTTAACAAAAGGCCTTAAATAACTAAAATCTAAGTCTTTATCGCGGCCGCCGGCGATCAAGATCACCGGGCTATCGAAACTTTCTAAAGCTTTAGCCACGGCGCCGACGTTGGTGCCTTTGGAGTCGTCGTAATAGCGGACCCCATTAATCTCGGCCACAAACTTAAGACGATGGTCGCCGGGAGCGAAATCTAAGGCCGCCTTTAAAGCCGCCTCCGAACTGACTCCCGCGGCTTTAGCCAAGCCCACGGCGGCTAAAACGTTTTCTTGGTTATGGGCTCCTTCTAAAAGAAACGCGCGCCAAGGAGCCTCGGCCAAGATCTGGTCGCCATCGACGATCGTTAAAACCTCGTCCTTCTGAGCTTTGGCCACGTAACCGCCAAAATCTACCTTACGCTTTATGGAAAACTCAAATCTTTTGGCCTTAACCTTAAAAGTCGCTAAATATGGGTCGTCAATATTCAAGATCGCTAAATCGTCTGACGTTTGTCTTTCGAAAATCCGACTTTTAATCGCGAAATAATTATCAAGGTTACCGTGGCGATCGAGGTGATCCGGGGTTAGATTTAAAAAAGCCGCCCCTTTTGCTTTAAACGACTCAATCGTCTCTAGCTGAAACGAGGAGACCTCCAAAACCGCGACCTTAGAGTTTTTACTTTGATCGTTAATTAAGCTAAGCGCGTAATTAGACAATGGATCGCCAATATTTCCGCCAACAAATGGCTCAATACCCATAGCTTTAGTTAAGATATGACCAGTTAATGACGTAACGGTGGTTTTCCCATTTGAGCCAGTCACGGCTAAAATGGTCGTCTTAGGGCAATTTTGAAATCCCAGCTCCATTTCGCCAATAATAGGAAGGCCTATTTTTCTGGCTCTAACCAAGATCTCGTGCTCAAAAGGCACCCCGGGGGAGACCACGATTAAGTCGTAATCAAGGCTTTCCGGTAAAGCCGTCGGACCTAAAAGCCATGCCACGGGCCGATCCAGATTGACGGCCTCGGCTAGTTCCGCGGGATTTTTTTGGTCGTAGACGGCGACCTTGGCCCCTTTAGCCAAAAGAAGGCGAGCGGCGGCTAACCCCGAGGCCCCAGCTCCTAGGGTTAAAACTTTTTGTCCTTTAAAATCCCGATTCACGCGTTTCGCCCTTACCTTAGTTTTAAAGTGGATAGGCCCGCCAAACCCAAGATAATTGCGATAATCCAAAACCGAACGATTATCTTGGGCTCGGGCCAACCTTTTAGCTCGAAGTGGTGGTGCAGGGGCGACATCCGAAACAGTCGCCGGCCGCCAAATGTTTTAAAAAACGCCACTTGAAAAATGACCGACAAAGCCTCAATTACGAATAAGCCGCCGACTAAAATTAAAACCAGTTCTTGTTTGACGATTAAAGCGGCTAACCCCAAGGCAGCGCCTAACGATAAGGCGCCGAGATCGCCCATGAATATGTCGGCGGGATAGGTATTGAACCATAAAAATCCTAAGCCCGCCCCAATTAAGGCCGCTAAAACCACGGCCACTTCCGAAGCCCCGGGCACCCCGGGGATCTGCAAATAATTGGCGATGACCGAGTTGCCGGCGCAATAGGCGAACACCATATACGTGCCCGCGGCCATGATTAAGGGCCCAATGGCCAGCCCATCTAAGCCGTCGGTTATATTAACCGCCGACGACGTGCTTACTAAGACTAAAGCGGCGAAAAGAATATAAAAAGGACCTAAATTAATGGTTATATTTTTTAGTCCCGGAAATGTTAAAGTCGGATTAAACCCTGGGTCTAAATACATATACAAACCGGCCAAGCCCCCGATTAAGACCTGAGCCGCGAGTTTTTGCCTAGGCGTTAAACCTAAGTTTCGTTTTTTTAAGACTTTTAATAAGTCGTCTTGAAGCCCTATGAGGGCGTAACCTAAGGTGACTAGCCACATGAGCCAAACTACCCTGGCCGAGGGATCGGACCACAAAAGGCAAGAGAAGAAGGCCGTAGCTAAAATCATGATCCCGCCCATGGTGGGGGTGCCGGCTTTTTGGCGATGATTAGCTGGGGCTAGCTCATATATATGCTGCTTTAGCTCAAATGATTTAATAAGCCGGATAAAACGAGGGCCAAAAACGAACCACAAGAGCATAGAGGTCAAGGAGGCCAAAATTATCCGAAACGTTATGTATCTAAATACGTTAAAAGCGGAAAGGTCTAAACTTAAGCTTAAGAAAAATTTATATAGCATTTTGTTCCCCAAAAGCGTCCCTTTCCGCCGCCAATAAAAAGCTAACCGCTCTGTCTAAACGTCCGGCCCGCGACCCTTTAACCAAAACATAGGCTTCTTGGCCGTGGACTAGATCTTTGGCCCACCTGGCCGCGTCTTCGGGCGTCGCGAAAACTTTAAAGACTTTTTGGCCTTGTTTCGCCTCTAAGGCTCCAGCTAAGGTCTCTGGGGCTTCATCGCCGACTAGGGCTAAAAAATCCAGGCCCAAGGCCGCGGCTTTGTGGCCACTGGCGCGATGATAGGCGCGACTGTCCGGGCCTAGTTCCAGCATGTCGCCTAAAATGGCTCCTTTTGGGCCTTTTAAAGTGGCTAAAAACTCTAACCCCGCCGTAACCGAAGCGGGATTGGCGTTATAACTATCGTCAATTACCCAAAATCCAAAGGGCGTCTTGAGCGGCTTTAAGCGACCGGCCAAAGAAGACGCTTGGCTTAGGCCTTCTTTAACGTCCTCATCGCTCGCTCCCATGGCTAAAGCCGCGGCCGTGGCCGCGAGAGCGTTATAGGCGTTATGCTGGCCTGGCCAAGGCGAGTCCACAGTAATTTCGCCAAAAAAGCCGCCAAAAGTTAAACGCTGCCCGTTAAGACCATTTGACTCTATTTTTTCTAACCAAATCCGCCCATTTGGCCCATAATTAAAACGATTTACCGTAAGGCCTTCTATCGCGGCCATAATTAAGGGGTCGGCCTGGTTAATTACGGCCAGAGACCCGGGCTCTAAATTCCAAAAAAGTTCGGCTTTGGTTTTAGCCACGGTTTCCACGTCTTTAAAAAAAGCCAAATGCGCGGGTCCTATGGCCGTAATGAGCCCAACGTTGGGGGCGGCGATTTTGGTTAAATACTCAATGTCGCCCGGCGAGGTCGCCCCCATCTCTAAGACCGCCTCATTTATTTCTCTGGGGCTATTTAAAGCCGAGAGGAGCGTCAAAGGCAGACCCACTTCGTTATTAAAGTTACCCGACGTAGCCAATACATGGCGATAGGGGATCGAGCGGCGATTTTTGGCTATCAGGATATTTTTGACCATTTCCTTAACCGTGGTTTTGCCAATCGATCCGGTAATGGCTAAAACTTTTAACCTTAAAAGGCGCCGAAAATTCTTGGCTAAATCGCCTAAGGCCTTTAAGCTATCTGGAACTAAAATTAATGGTTGACCGCCCGGGTCAGATTTATGGCTAAGGGCGGCGGCGGCTCCGGCTTTTAAAGCCTGGCTCACGAAATCGGCCCCATCAAAATTAGGTCCTTTTAAGGCCACGAAGAGATCGTCTTTTTTAATGGCTCGACTATCCACGCTGACCCCTTTAAAAACCAGACCAGACGGGGCCGGGCCCAACCACTTCCCGCCCGTAAAGTTTAAAACCTGGTTTAAAGACAATCTCGCGTAGCTCATAAAGTCGCCCCATTAGATTTAAAACCAATATCCGCTAAAGCCGCGGCCATAATTACGCGATCGTCAAAAGGCTTTTTTTCCCGATTAATTATCTGGTAATCCTCGTGACCTTTGCCCGCGACGAGTAAAATATCGCCCTTAGTTAAAATTAAGGCTCCTAAATTAAGGGCTTTTTGGCGATCTGGCTCGATTAAGTAACCTTTAACCGCTGTTTTGGCCATAGAGGCCTCTAAAAACGGGGATCCGACTTTTTCTAAGCCGACTCGCGTCTCTTGGATAATAGCTAAAGGGTCTTCGGTCCGCGGATTATCGGAAGTCAAAATAGCTATATCGGCTAGAGATCCCGCCGCTTCGCCCATGAGCGGCCTTTTTGTTCGGTCCCTATCCCCACCGCAACCAAAAATTGTTAAAAGGCGCCGCGGCTTTAGATCGCGTAAAGCTCGCAAGACGGTCAAAAGAGCCCCGGGGCTATGGGCGTAATCCACTAAAACCAAAGTATTCGCGGGACTCGCGACTTTTTCTAACCGACCAGGGGCCCCTCGCGCTTTCGCCAAGGCCGCTTGGATAACCGGAACCGCGACTCCCCTAAGTCCGGCTATGGTCGCGGCCCCTAATAAATTTTGGGCGTTAAAGGCTCCGATGAGGGGCGACGTTTGCTCCCAGTCGCCAAATGGCGAGCGAATTGTCATTTTTAAGCCGGATAAACTAAGCCGCAAGTTTTCGCCGCGAACCTCGGCTTTTAACGACAAACCATAGCCGTAAGCTCTTTGGCTCAATTCTTCTTTGAGCCTTAGGCCATAAGGGTCGTCGATCCCCACGGCGGCCCTTACTTTTCCATCGTCTCGTAAACCCAAAACAAACAATTTTCTTTTCGCCTGAAAATAACTTTCCATCTCGCCATGAAAGTCCAGGTGATCTTGGGTTAAATTGCTAAAAAGAGCTTGGGTAAACCGGGCTCCCGCGACCCGACCTAGCTCTAAAGCGTGAGAGGAGACCTCCATGACCACGACCTGGCAAGCGTCTTTGGCCATGTCAAACAGGGTCCGCCAAAACAAGGGACCTTCTGGGGTCGTATTGGGAGCGGGTCTAATCACTTTCGGCCATCTATAATTAATGGTGCCCATGACCCCGGTTTTTTGGCCATTGGCTAAAAAGATCTCTTCTAAAAGGTAACAAATCGTGCTTTTAGCGTTGGTGCCCGTCACGCCCACCAGATCCAGCGCGCGGTCCGGTTGGTTATAAATTTCGCGGGCCGCTTGATTGACTACCGTCCGAAAAGAGCTTTCGTCCGCCACTAATAACCTTGGCCCCACGTTAAGATCAGGCTCAGTTAGCGCCACGGCCACGGCTCCGGCTTCTTTCGCGGCTTTTATAAAATCCCGGCCATCAAAGCCCTGACCTTTAATAGCCACGAAAAGATCCCCAAGTTTTACGGTTCGGCTGTCTTCCGTAATCCCATAAATCAAGGGATCGCCTTCTTTAGCCTTTAAGTTAAGGCGTAAAGCCAGCTCTTTTAAGCGTAGGCCCGAGCTAGGGGTGGCCAAAGGAGATCCTCGCGGTCTGGCCGACCGCCACTAAAGAGCCCGAAGGCGGAAATTGCTCGTTCGCGACGCCACTCCCCGTATACTCCACGTTCATTTGAAACGGACTTAAAAGAGTCATGACCTCGCGCATGGACAGACCCGCGAGATCAGGCATGACGCCTGGCTCGCCGTCTTCTTTAGGCAAAGTCAAAACATCGCGGCTTTCGGCGAGACCGTCAAATTCTAAATTTTCGGTTACGTAATCCTTAAACTCTTGGTTATAGTTGGGAATAGGCCCCGCTGTTCCCCGATCCCCTTTTTTTAATTTCACCATCAGAAAATTAGGAGCCCTAGAATCCGTCAGCACCCCCGGAGCTCCAGTGGAAAAATGGGCCGACTTTAAGCGGATATCTGGTTCCTCGGTCGCCTCGATCATGGGAATATCTAAAAGAGGCAGAGCCGCCTCCATGATTTCTTTAAAAACTGGAGCCGCCACTTCCCCGCCGTAGTAGGCTGGCCAGGGCTCGGATAAGGAAACGAAAACGCATAACTCTGGATCTTGGTAAGGAGCTACCCCGACAAAAGAAGCCACGTATTTGTCTGGGGAGTAAACTGATCCACCAGGAGCCACGGTTTCCGCGGTCCCCGTTTTAGCGGCCACCGGATACCCGGGGATAGCCGCTCGCCAACCTGAGCCCCCAGGCGCGGTCACCCCCCGCATCATTTTTAAAACTTGACTCGCGGTGAGCCTAGAGACGACGGGTCGGACTATTTGAGGGGCCATCTGCATGACGATCCGACCATCCGCGTCAATAACCCTTGAGACTAAGGTTGGTCGCATCAGGACGCCATCGTTGGCTAAAGCGGCCACGGCCATGGTGATCTGTAAAGCCGTGACCGACAAACCTTGCCCAAAGGAATTGGAAGCCGCGTCCAGGGCGTATTTAGGCGGACGCAGACGACCAGCTGACTCGCCTGACGGATAAGCTAAACCTGTTTTTTCTCCAAAAGCGAACTTTTTTAAATAATTAAACATTTTTTGGGAACCTAAAAGCTCGCCAAGTTTAATAGCCCCAATATTGGATGAAACTTGAATTATCTGGCTGACCGTTAAATCGCCATAGCTCCCCGTGTCTTTAATAGTGGCCGTAGTGCCGTCAATCTTGTAAAGGCCGTTTTCGCAAAAAATAACCGACTCGGGATTAATCAATTTTTCTTCCAAAGCCGCGGCCACGATAAAAACCTTAAAAGTGGAGCCTGGCTCAAAAGGATCGGTTAAAATCTTGTTCCGGAAATCCGCGCTTTGGCTTTCTTGGTAATTATTGGGGTCGTAGTTCGGGTAAACGGCTGAGGCTAAAATCTCGCCCGTGCGAACTCTGACGACTAAAGCCTGGCCGCTGGTAGCGTTTCTTTCGTTAACCGCTTTAGCTAAAGCTTTTTCAGTTATCCGTTGGATCTGCCGATCCAAAGTCAGCATAATCGAAGCCCCTTTGGCTTGACTAATGGCCTGATCCGGGAGATCCATAATTATGCGACCCAAACGGTCTTGTTTGACGACTATGCCTTTAGGAGTCGCCTTTAGGTAGTCGTCTAAGGCTAGCTCAAGGCCTTCTAAGCCTTCGCCGTCTTTTCCTACAAATCCTAATAAATGTGAGGCTAAAGTGCCATTAGGGTATTCTCTGCGATATTCTTTCTTTATCTTAATCCCCTGGATTTTTACTTCCCGCATAGCCAAGGACTCTTCGGGAGATAAGTAACGCTTAATCCAAGAATTAACCCGATTTTTGGGCTTTCGGCTAGGAGAGGCTCCACTTGTACCTGCGATAGTCTTTAAGTTTTCCAGTTTCTGGGCTAAACTCTCATATTCAATATCTAAAGCTTTATATAAAGCGAAAAAAGCTTCACCGCGTTTCTTTAAAACATTTCCGTCGACGTAAACTGAATCCACGGCTACGGAGGAAGCGAGTTTGTCGCCATTTCGGTCAAAAATTTCGCCGCGGACCGCGCCTAGGTCAAAAGGCCTTTCGCTGGATTTCTTCGACTCCCGCAAAAGGATATCTCTCTTCACTAATTGGATCTCAGAGGCCCTGACTATGATAGACAAAAAGACCACGGCGAAAACGAAAAAAAGCCAAGTCAGGCGATCTTGTTTTGTTTTAGACAAAGGACGCATGATAAATCCAACCCTAAAATACAAAAAAATCAAAAAAATTAACCGCGTCTAACTTGAGATTTTACTAAAATATAATTTATAATCTAAAGTTAGACGACTATTATTTAGGACATAAATAATCCCTAATATTTATTATATGCCGTTACTAAGACGCTAATTCACTGAACAATAACGGCTATACACACTTGATTATAGCTAACCAGACCTAAATCGCGTCGAGCTATAACCTCAACTTCGTCTAAACAAAGATAGGCGGGCCCGCTCATTTTTTTTTGGCGCCGATTTTGCTGTTAGCTAAAACCTGGAGGCGAATTTGTCGGAATTTCGTTAAAAATTTCGCCGCGGACTTAAGCTTTGGTCAGAAAACCTTTCGCTGGTTTTCTTCGACTCTCGCAAAAGAACGTCTTTGTTGGCTAATTGGAGCTCAGCGGCTCTGAATATGATAGACAAGAAGACCACGGCGAAAACGATAAAAAGCCAGGTCAGGCGATCTGGTTTTGTTTTAGACAAAGGGTTCATAATGACTCCTACCTAAATAAAAAATAAGAAATAAAACTAACCATGTCTAACTTATGATTTTGCTAACGCGCCGTTTATAATCTAAAGTCAGACGACTACTATATATAGTATAAATTATACAATTATATTTATTGTCTTACGTTACAAATACAGTTTATTCACTGATCAATAACGATTATCTGTCCTTGACTAGGGCTAACCATGCCTAGGTCGCGTCGAGCTATAACCTCAACTTCGTCTAACCCAGATAGGCGGGCCAGCTCTATTTTTAAGCGCCGATTTTGTTCGTTTAGCTCAACCTGGTAGTTGGTCAGCCTGGAAATCTCCATGCCTAAGGCGTTTTGGTCATGAGAGACGCGGATAATGACCAGAAGGGCTAAAATGACCAGACCGGCCGCGATGACGATGATAAAAAAATTGGGTAAAGACAAAAGACCCAAAGACTCATTGGGCAGCCGGGCTAAAAGCTGATCTTCCGGTCGCTTTAAGCTCTCCAAGGTTTTTTTGTCTAAAAGTCGCGAACGGCTCTTAGAGTCAGTCTTTTGATTTCGCTTCCATTTGGGCTCGACGAAACCAAAAGCGGCTCTTTCCAAAGGCGCGCCATTTTTGGGAAAAAAAGAAAACAGTCCCATTTTGATCCCCGCTTTTAATTATATTATATTTATATTTTTATAAGACAGATTTAATTTCAAATATCTAAAGATGAGGCTAATTATTTATTAGCTTTTTCGGATGATATTTTGCGGCGACCAACTCTCATTTTGGCCGAACGTGCCCGCCTATTGATCTCTATTTCTGATCTTAAGGCGGTAATGGGCTTTTTAAATAAGTTATCCCAAATCTTTTTGCCTTCGACTGAGGTGAAGGCTCTTTTGACCTGACGATCCTCATGAGATTGAAAACTTATGACCACGAGGTTGGCGCCCGGCTTCAGGCAAGCCGGGGCCTTTTTTAACAACGTGGTTAACGCTTCCATCTCTAGGTTCACTGCGAGGCGGATCCCCATAAAAACTTTGGTCGCGGGGTTTAAGGCCTGATGTCCAGAAGAGCGCCTTATAACCCGCTTTAGCAATTCCGACAAATCACCCGTCGTCTCTATGGGTTTTTTCTCGCGCGCGGCTACGATTGTCTTAGTTATCCGATAAGGACTCCTTTCTTCCGCTTTATCGCGAATTAACTCTAAAAGTTTCTCCGCGGGCCAAGAATTAACGACTTCAAAAGCCGTTAGCTCGCTATCTGGATCCATTCGCATGTCTAAGGGCTCGTTTTTTTGCCAAGAAAATCCTCGACCCGAACCCAAAAGCTGTCGACTAGACAGACCTAAGTCCGCTAACAGCCCATCCGCTGGTTTCCATTTTAATTCTTTAAAAATCTCATCAATTTTGTCAAAACTAGCTCTTTTTAAAATCAATCGTGGATCATTTTTGCCCCAAAGAGCGGCAAAGGCTAAAGCTTCTGGATCTTTGTCGATGGCAAGGAGCCGTCCTTTGGGCCCTAATCGCGACAAGATCAAACGACTGTGGCCGCCACTACCTAAGGTCAAGTCAACGTAACGGCCATCAGGCTTCACTTGTAAAGCTAAAAGAGTCTCCCTCGGTAAAACAGGCGAGTGACAAAATTGTCTCGACCACTCGTCTGGCTCAGGGGTAACAAGTAAAAAATCAGGGTCGTCAATTATGGCCGACTGCGTTTTGGGCTTGGGTTTTAGGCTTTTTGGACGGTCTAGCATAGAGGTAGCCTAAACGCGGGAGCCCCATTCTCTTCGCTCCGCCTTTTTTCAAGCTCTTGAGCCGCTCGCCAGATTTCCAGATCCGAAAGCTGGTTGGTCTCGTAATCAGCCGGCGACCAGAGTTCGATCCTATCGCCCACGCCATTAACAATAATTTTCTGTCCCAAATCCACGCCGATTTTTTCGCGGTAGCTGGTGGGAATCAAGATCCTTCCCGCCTTATCCAAATTAACCATCTCCACGTTAGCGAAGAACAACCGCTTGGCCGCGTCTTTGACGACCGAGTTGGGATAGCTGTCGTCTCGACTCCAGTTTTCTGACGCCTGATTCCACATCTCGAAGGTATAGAGAGTCAGATGCTTATTGGCCGGAAAACCATTCAAATAAAGGCGATCCGAGAGAACCGAGGAGTGGAACAACTCTTCCCGCAAAGGACTGGGCAGGGTTAAGCGCCCTTTATCGTCCAACGAATGCGGGTAGTTGCCTTTGAAATCTGGCCGCTTCTCGTTCATGCCCCCATTTCCGCTTTTGAGGTTCTTAATCGCCAACAAATAAAGATGTTCGACTCCGCGAAAAGTGAATACCTTTGAAATTGATAATAACGGGTTCGCCTCCCCTCGTCAACTGTTTTTTATAAAAAAAACGCTCTAATCTCCCATATAACTACTCTACCACTAAAAAATGTATATAATAAAAATTTTGACGCAATATGCTGATCAAAATTTTTGGTCCAAAAAAACATAAATCTGTCTTGTCGATAAATTTTAGGCCTTGGCTTAAATTTTCGCGACCCAAAAACGCGCCGTGGGGAAAAAGTGGGAGGTTTTAGCCAAAAATTAAGGGGAAAAACTTTGAAACCGCTGGCCCCAAAAGCCGTTATTTTCCCAATTAACTGTCAATATAAAAATACATTATATTTACATAACTATAATGTATTTTTAATATATCTTAATATATTTAGACGTTTCTTTTTACGCCAAAAAATAAAAAAGGTTGACCGGCGTCGCAAATTTATAAGGGCGGATTTCTTTCGCTTTTAGATCTTAAACGCCAAAATTAACGCGTCTTTTTGAGGAAAGCCGGGATGGAGCGGGAAGAATGGCCAAAAAAAAGGCCCCGCTGACAAATCTTTAGAGATTGAAAGTGGCTAGCGAAGACCAGTTAAACTTTAGAGTTGGGGCGAAAAGGCGAGGGATGGCTAAGAAATGGGTTTCAGACGTTTTAGGTAATTATTGGTTAATGACAACCTGGTAAGAACCTATTTCATATTTAAATATTTTATTTAGATGAAATACAATTTTTTAATACTAATTTAACAATTTATTAAGTTATTAATTCATTTATATTTATAATTAAAAGACTTAAATCTATATTGACACTCTCGTAAAAACCACTTTTTTTTAGTTTTGAGGGATCGTTTATATACAATATATAGAGGTGCCTATTATTTTAGATCCGCTCATATAGTAGAATTACGCGCCTAAAATTAGACGATAAGATTGAACGCGGCCATCATAATAGACCCAGAGGCCGTCTAATATTTCAAAACAAAGCCTTTTCTTGGTTCTCTCTATATTAACGGGCCAGAACTTAGAAAACCGCTAGCGTCCGTTTTGACCTCAAAGCCTTGGCCGCCTTGACCCGCCAAAGAATGAGCCACGGACATCAAAAGTTTTATCCGATTGATCTGATTAACCTCCGAAGCCCCAGGATCGTAATCCACGGCCGCGAGATTTGAGCCTGGGTAACGCTTCTTAAGCTCTTTAACTACCCCTTTACCCGTAATGTGGTTAGGTAAGCAACCAAAGGGTTGGAGACATAAAATATTGTTAACGCCTTTTTCCAACATCAAGGCCATATCCGCGGCTAGATACCAACCCTCCCCGTTTTGGCAGCCCAAAGAAACCAAGCTTTCCCCAGACTTTTTGAGCTCTTCAAAAGAGTTTAAGTGACCAAACTTAGGATGCCGTAAAAGAGCCTTTCGAAGGGGAGCCCGATATTTTTCCACCAGCCAGATTAAGCCTAAAGACTTCCATTTTTTTAGTTTCTTCCCAGCCATGGCCTCAGCCCGAAAGACGTCGTCGTAAAGGCAGTAGAGAAAAAAGTCGGTTAATTCCGGTAAAACCGCTTGCCCCCCCTCTTCTTCTATAAGAGCCACGGCCTGATTATTGGCCTCAGGGTGAAAGTTAATCAGGATCTCCCCAACCACCCCCACCTTGGGCGCTTGACCGGGATTGGTCTCAATAGCCGCGAAATCGTCGGCCATCTCCAAGATATAGCGCTCGTATAAGGCTTTATCCCCAGCGCGGACGACTGGCTGAGCTTTCTTGACCCATTTAGCTAAAAGTTCCGCCGCCTGGCCAGCGGTTTTTTCGTAAGGCCGGGCGCTTAAAACAAAACGCTGGAGAGCGTCGCCCAACAATAACCCGAGTAAAGCCCTTTTTACGCCCGCTCGACCCACGGCGAACCCATCTTTTTCGCCGCCAACCAAAGACAAAGCCTTAACCGGCACTTGACCCAAGTCCGCCGCTTCCAAAGCCCGGCGCAGAAAGGCCACATAATTGGAGGCTCGACAACCGCCCCCGGTTTGACTCATTAAAATCGCCGTCCGGTTAAGGTCGTAGGGTTTGTTTTTTAGCTCGTAGACTATCTGGCCAATAGTGACTAAGGCCGGAAAACAAGCGTCGTTATTGACGTAACGGAGTCCCTCGTCGACCGCTTCCCGGGAATAAGTTTCAATGATTTTTAGTTGATAGCCGTCTGGCTCAAAAGCTGAAGCCAGAAAATTCCAATGAATCGGAGCCATCTGAGGACAAAGAAGCGTATACTCTTTTTCTTTGCCCTTTTGAGTTCTAACCGGTTTGTAGCTATAAGTTATTGGCGAGCAGTTGCGAGCGTCTTGGCGTTTCCTTTCCCTAATAGCGGCCAATAAAGAGCGCACCCGAATCCTGGCCGCCCCCAAGTTCGCCCCCTCGTCGATCTTTAATAAGGTATAAACTTTACCCGCCGACTGGAGAATCTCGGCCACTTGATCCGTAGTCACCGCGTCTAACCCACAACCAAAGGAATTTAACTGAACCAGCTCTAACCCTTCGCGCTCGGCGCAAACTAAAGCCGCCCGGTAAAGCCTCGCGTGCGGGATCCACTGGTCCCGGACCCGTAAAGAGATCTTGGTCGGGGCTAGATGATCAATAGCGTCGACGGTCAAAACCCCTAAACCATTAGCTATAATTAACTCAGGAATGCCGTGGTGGACTTCTGGATCAATATGATAGGGATGCCCAGCTAAGACGATGGCCCGACGTTTATTTTTAATTAAGTTAGTTAAAGCCCGAGCCCCGGCCGCCCGAATATCGGCCCGATAACGGTTCTGCTCAAGTAGGGCGGACTTTAAGGCCCTTTTAATCTCGGACTTATCTAACCGTAAAAAGGCCAACTCTTTAGCCAAACGGTCAACTAAGCGACCTTGGGCGGCGGCTAAATCTAAAAATGGGCTAACCAAGCGGACCCCAGAATCTTTAATAGCGTCTAGGTTTAAACGAATTAGCTCTGGATAGCCGCCAACTAAAGGACAATTGTAGCGGTCTTCGGTCGGATAGATGGCTGGGAGCTCTAAGGGCGCGCAAGGAAAAAAGATAAAACCGGGCCTGGCCGAAAGTAAGGCCAGGATATGGCCATGGACCAGTTTGGCGGGATAACAAACGGTCTGGGAAGGAATGGTCTCTAAAGCCGAGTTAAAAAGTTCTTTAGAGGAAGGCGGCGATAATTCCACTCGAAAACCTAAAGAGTGGAAAAAAGTAAACCAAAAGGGATAAGTCTCGTAAAAACCTAAAGCCCTAGGTATGCCCACCCGACCCCGACTTTCGGCGACCGGCCGGGGATTATAAACTTGAAAAAGTCGGTATAGGTTCCAACTAAAAAGATTGGGTGGCGGTTCGAAAGGCGATTTGAGTTGACTTAAATCGCCTATCGAGGTGGGTAATTTATCTAAATGCCTAGAAATTTGTCCCAAACGAGCTTTTTGGGCTATAGCGTCGATCCGGTCCACGGTCGGCCTTTTCATGGCCGCGCCTCTTTCGCAGCGATTGCCGGAAATAAAATGACGGCCGTCGGAGAAACGGCTAATGGTCAATAAACAACGATTTTCGCATTTTTGGCAGCGACGGTTACTTGAGGCCACGGAAAAAGATTTAAGTTCCTGGGCCCCTATAATGGTAGATGGGCCTGGTCGCTCTTGCCAGTCTTCCTTAGCCAACAACGCCGCCCCCAAAGCCCCCATCAAACCCGCCACGTCTGGGCGAACCACTTCCCGACCAATGGACAGCTCAAAGGAACGTAAAACCGCGTCGTTAAAAAAAGTCCCGCCCTGGACCACCACTTTTTCGCCCAATTCCTCGGACCGACTAATCCGGATAACTTTAAAAAGGGCGTTTCTAACAACTGAATAGGACAACCCAGCGGAGATGTCCCCCACCAAAGCCCCTTCTTTTTGGGCTTGTTTAACCCTGGAGTTCATAAAAACAGTGCAGCGACTGCCTAAGTCCGTCGGGTTGGAAGCCAAAAGAGCGACTTTCGCGAAACCTTGAGCGTCTAAACTTAAAGTTTGGGCGAAATTTTCCAAGAATGAGCCGCACCCAGAAGAACAGGCTTCGTTTAACATTAAACGCTCAATGACTCCGTTTTTTACGGAGAGGCATTTAATGTCTTGGCCGCCAATGTCAACGATGAAGCTCACGTCTTTAGCGAAACTGGCCGCGGCTTTGTAATGAGCCACTGTTTCCACTTCCCCCAAATCCACGCCTAAGGCCGACTGAATTAAGGCTTCCCCATAACCAGTCACCCCAGCCCGGGCCACTTGACACCGCTCAGGCATGGCTTGATAGAACTGACTTAAGGCCAAAATAGCCGAACTTAAAGGATTACCGTTATTATGACCATAATAAGAGTGGGTTAAAGAGCCATTTTCGTCTAAAGCCACTAATTTAGTGGTCGTTGACCCGGCGTCTAAACCTAAAAAGATAGCTCCTGGCCGTCCATTTAAACCAAAGGGCCAATCCGCCCTGGGCAATCTCGCCTGATCGTGACGGTCGCGAAACGCTTTAAGCTCTTCCAAATCCTTAAATAAAGGCGGTAAGGTAGTCATTTCTGGAGCCGAATCCGTGGCCGCCAGTTCTTCGACTATCTTTCGAAAGGTTTGAGTAAGTTTTGGCTCTTCTTTAACCGAAACCAAAGCCGCCCCTAAAGCCACGAACAACTGGGCTTCTTTTGGACAGATGGCTTCTTGCGGGATCAGACGGAGAGTTTCGACGAACCTTTTTCTTAGTTCAGGCAGGAAAAAAAGCGGCCCGCCTAAAAAAGCCACGTGACCTCGGATCCGGCGACCGCAAGCCAAACCCCCGATGGTCTGGTCAACTACTGACTGAAAAATGGACGCGGCGATATCTTCTTTGGCCGCTCCTTCGTTTAAAAGGGGCAAAATGTCCGCTTTAGCGAAAACCCCACAGCGAGCGGCGATGGGATAAATAGTCTTGGCCCGGCTAGCTAAATCGTTTAGACCTTGAGGATCCGTCTGGAGGAAGGTGGCCATCTGATCGATGAAAGCTCCCGTCCCCCCGGCGCAGGTCTCGTTCATGCGTTGATCGATCCCCGCGTCAAAAAAAGTCAACTTCGCGTCTTCCCCGCCTAGCTCAATGGCCACGTTGGTTCGAGGCAAGTAACGCCGGACCGCCTCCGCGCCCGCCACCACTTCTTGGACAAAAAGAACCTTCAGCCGCTCAGCCGTCTTAATGCCACCCGACCCGGCAACGGCTAAGGTCGCTAAGCGATCGGGAAACTTGTCCATGGCCGTTACGACCGCCTCAAGCAAGGTCCGCCGGATATCGGAGTAGTGGCGATTGTAACTATAATGTAGTAACTTGCCATCCGCCGCGGTCACGACTATTTTTAAAGTCGTCGAACCAATATCCAGTCCAATATGAAGTAGCTCAGCGCTCATTGACTCGCCTAAAAAAAAGGCCATCTCTGGTTGGCCTTGGTTGACGTTCCTTATCTGGCCAAAGATCTTAACATTTTTGAGCGCCTTAGTAAAAACCCCCTGTAATTTTTGAAAGGCCAGTTAAATATAATATATTGTATGTATAAAATTAATTTTTATCAATTATAGATGAACAGACAATGAAATTTTATTATTCAATAAAGGTCAAACAACATCTAAGTAATAAATCAGGTTCGAGTGGGGATTTCCTTTAGACACGGCCACTAAGAAGTTAGAATTGTAAAACCGCCTAATTTCGCGAATCTATTTTGATTAGTTTTACCCTTTACCAAATTTTTTGGAGAAAAAAAGCCAGGCGGTCTCGTAATCGTCTTCGCGATCGAGACGATCAAAAGGCGCCCGGTATTCAATGGTCCGCTTAACTGGTCCTCCTGGTTTAGTGTCGTCTTTAATAGTTCTGGCGAAGGAGCCACTTTTAGCGTCTTTGATCTTCTCCCACTCCGGCCGGGAAAAGCCAACGTCATTTAGACCTTGATTAGTGGTAAAAGTTATCCGGCCTAACTGATCATACCAAGTGTTATTCTCATTGCGTCTTAAAACTGGGAACTGAATCTGGTAAATGGTCTTCAGCTGGTCCAAGGTCAGACCCAACTCTAAGGCCGTCAAAACGTCGATCTCCATTAAAGCTTGCCGACGTTCAAAGTCGGTCCTAAGTGGGGCCTTTGAGGTCCATTTTGGCGTTAAAGAGGTAAAACGCTCGGAGGCCAATCGGGGGTCTTTTTTAGACCACTCTTCGGTCGCGAAAGAGTCGCGCCATTCTTGAGCCCAAAGCTCGGCGTAATCTTCGGTCAAACAATTTAGGGACAAAGCCCGGAGAACGATACTTTTAGTTAGTTGATTATCAGCTAATAAAGGCATCTTATCAATTAAAAATCGATCAATAGTTGATTTATTTGATATTTTAACTAAAAAATCATAAACTATTGAAGACATAGACCCAGCGATAATCGATAAACTATCTTTAGAGATTAAGCTAATAATAGGGTCGATATGACCGACCTCTTTGGGGAGAATCGCCGGATATAAGCAACGTTCTGCAGCGCTATTTGTTCGACGTCGGATAAACAAACGAAAGCTATCAGTATATTTATCGCCAGTTGGAGTCTTAAGAATCTTATCTACGTAAGAAAACAAATCGCTAGAGGCGGTATATTTGACTCTTGGGCGATAAGACTGGGCAATCGACTCTAAATCAATGACATCATAATCGCTTCTTATCATGCAAACAGCACGAGCGCATTTAAATAATGGATTAGCTAGACCTATATTAGGGCCTGAATAAATCGTTTCCAGGGCAGTAGACGGAAAAATAGTCTTTTTAGCAATTATATTATTTTTTTGAGCTCCTGATTCATCCCACATTCTTGAATAAAATATTTGCGAGCTAATATTAGCAATTTTATTAGGATAATTACTTATTGTTCGTAGAATAGACAATAAAGATTTAGAATAAATGGCTGGCAACAACGTCGTCCGCCAATCTTCGTTCTCGTCAAAGAGTTTAGAGAATATTTTCAGCTCTTCTTGAGTTATATTTAATAGCCGATCGGGGTGACCTTTTAAATTCCACTGCCCTCGCTCGTCCTTTATAAGCGGTAACGGACCGATAATACTTGGATCATAACAAGCCTCAATTGTCGCGACATCATACAAATTGACAATAGATTGGAAGGCGACCTGGTCGGAAAGCCGCGGACCATAGACGTTTAAAATAAAATTTTTACGGTCAGCCACGTCGGAAAAAATCTTGCGTTCGTTAAAAAAAGAAAAACGCTTCCGCAAACTACTATATAAAGCCTCGCGCAAAAGACCGCCATGAGCGTCCTCGTAAACGCCGTTTTCATGAATTAGGGCGGAGATGCCCTGGTCATTGGTAAACTGAAAGGCCTGGGGTAAAAAACACTTGTATAAATTGGTTTGTTGGCCTTTTAACAAGGGATAATTTTGAGAAGAGTTTAAAAAATTTTGGGTTCCCGTAACCTCCTCGTATTCAGCGAAATAAAGTTTTTTAGTCGCCGTATCGCGAAGGGCTCCTTCGCGTTCTTGCGTAGTTTTACTGGCGGAATAATTTCTTATGGCGAACAAAGGCGCGCGATCAGCCAAGACGTCAGTCTCATTCCACGACATTTTTATCCAAGGCGGATTACCCAAAATTAGGTCAAAACCCCCCCGTTCGGCGAAAATATCGGAGAACTCCAATTCCCAATGCAAAAACTTTTGTCTTTTAGCGATCTCGCAAGCTAGAGCTAGCCGGGGTTGGTCGGCGCATAAGGCGTTAAGATCTACGGCCAGACCTTGGTATTTATGGTCTAAATCTTGAACCTGGCGTTCCGCGTCATTCGCGAATAGTAAATGTTGGATAGCCCCATTTGGCTGGCGCTCGCCCTGGGTTAAGCTGACCAGTTTCGTCGTCCCTATCAAAATCATGGACAGGTCGACTAAAAAGTCTTTTCGGGCAGGAAGAAGATCGGCCTTTTCAATCGGCCAAAACCAAAGAGAGCACCAATAATCCAGGGCGAACTTTAACTTAGCGTAAGGTCCGACGAGCCGCAAATTCTCGGACTTGTAGAGGAGGCTATAGATTTTATCTTTTTGAGAAATGGTGGTGGGAGGTTCTTTTGGGGTTTCCTCGCGGCCATAAACGGAGAGAGGATCCCGAGTTCTCCGCTCTATG
>JAIROO010000074.1 GCA_031257535.1 Deltaproteobacteria bacterium | reverse complement strand
TTATCAATCATTTATTATTATTTACAATGCTAAAACATATTAAAATAATATTTTGATAATAAAATATTAACAATATGTTTTTTTGCTGTCCAGGCCGTTTCGCCATGAAAATCCGTGATTAAAACGTCGCCTTCGGGAGCCAAAAAACGAGAGCCCCTTATATAATAATGGTTAGTCGTCTTCGGGGTTTAAAGTTAAAGCGGATTCGTCAATAAATAAACTATCAAAATTCGGCGAAAGGCTCAAATCCCCTTCTAAGTCCGGCTTTGAGGAGTCGCCCGTCAGATCTAGGTTGATCCCAAAAACTTGTTCTAAGTCGGCGTCGCTTATCGGGCTAAACCTTTGGCCCTTTTGACCCATTTGGCCTATATATTGGCTAAAATAGTCTAAAAGCCCCGCCGTCCGAAGACCTCTTAGGGTCAACAAAAGTTCGGGATTGGCTTGGAATAGCCCGATTAAAGCCTTGAAAACGGCCAGGACGTGCGGGCAGAAACTTTTATTTTTCCCGCCGCACGAGCAAGTCACGGCCAGGTCGTCGATTTTGGGCAAAAGACCGGTTTCTTCGCGGCCCAAAGCCGTGGCCACGGCCAGGGAGAACTGGCCGCTTATAAAATCGCTTAAGACCACGACGTTAGCTAAGCAATAATTTAAAAACCTCGCTAAATCGTCGGAGTTAAAGAGTTTGACCTTTATCGTCACCTTAAGCAGACCGCTCGTCACCTCGGCCGAGACGCGGCCGGGGACGATGTCCTTAAAAAAGACCATTTGCTGGCTAGCCTCGGCCGACCGTTTGACTCTTTTGGACGGCCGGGTCAGGTTAGCCAGGCTAATCTTTTCGGCAAAGGGCGTCTCGGCGACTTGGCTAGCCGTAATCTGAAACGGCAATAAAGGAGTCTCCCGGGTTAAAGGCCCGCTCAGCTCTAAGGGAAGGAGTAAGGACGCCGGGGCTGGTTTTCGGGGTTTGGGGGACATTTTACTAAAAGCGGTCCAAAAGGAGCGCGCGGTCTAGGTCAAGGCTAATTAACTCTAACAAAGCCTGGTCGTCGAGCTCAACGATATTTGTCGACCCGTCTTGATTTAAAATCTCTTCGGCTAAACCTCTTTTTTCCTTGAGCAAGATCTCGATCCGCTCCTCCACGGTCCCTCTAGTCACTAACTTGTGGGCCAAAACGTTTTTGTTCTGACCCACGCGGTAAGCCCGATCCGTAGCCTGATCTTCCACGGCCGGATTCCACCACCGATCAAAATGAACGACGTGGGCGGCGGCGGTTAAGTTCAAGCCCGTGCCCCCAGCTTTTAAGGTTAAAAGAAAAAATGGCGGGCCTTTGGGATCTTGAAAAGCCTCAACTTTCGACCGCCGCTCGCCGACTGGAGTTCCGCCGTGAAGAATTAACCCCGGCCGCCCAAAAATCTTGGCTAACCAGACCTCCAAGGGATCGATAATCGCCTTAAACTGGGAGAAGATCAGAACCTTTTCCCCACGAATGGCGATCTCCTTGGCCAGTTCGCCGACGCGAATGAATTTGCCGCTTTTCTCTGGGTCCCAGTCCAGGTCGCCGGTCACCTGGGCCGGGTGGTTACAGATCTGCTTAAGTTTTAACAAGGAGGACAAGACCAGGCCGCGCCGCTTAAACTGGCTCTCATGGTCAGACCCAAAGTCAAGTAATATTTTCTTCAGCTCCACGATGACTTTGGCGTAAAGCTTGGCCTGGAGCTGGGTCAGCCAACAGTAAGTCGTCATCTCGGTTTTGTCCGGCAGGTCGGCGATGACGCTTTTGTCGGTCTTAAGGCGCCGTAAAACGTAAGGGGAAATTAGGCGCTTTATGGGCTCGAATTTGCGGACTTGACCTGGATCCTGGCTTTTAGCCTGGCTCGGCTCCTTGGTTGGCGTTGGCTCTTGGCTTGGCTCTTGGCTTGGATCTTGGGGCGAGTTCCATTCCCATTTTCGGCCTTGAGCGGCTAAACGGGCCACGTACTCTTTGAAGCGTTTAGACGAGCCCAATAAGCCAGGGTTTAAAAAATCAAAAATCGACCAGAGATCGCCTAAATCGTTTTCAATGGGCGTGCCGGTCAGAGCCACTTTAAACTTCGCGTTAAGTTTTCTAACCGCCCGACTCTGGGCGGTCATTTGATTTTTAATGGCCTGGGCCTCGTCGACGATTATGGCCCGAAAGTCGAGTTTGGAGAAAAAATCAAAGCCCCGGGAGGCTAAAGCGTAACTCGTGATCACCAGATCGGCGTCTTTGAGCATAAACTCGGGCTTTTGGCGCCAAAAGTTTAGCTTTTCCTTCGGCGTCTCCGAATGGTGGTAGACGATAAGCCTAAGATCCGGGGCGAACTTTTCGGCTTCCACGCGCCAGTTGGCTAAAAGAGAGGCTGGGGCCACTAAAAGGGAGGGTTTACGGCCAAACTTATCCCGCTCCAAAAGCAGCCAAGCCAAAACCTGCATGGTTTTGCCCAACCCCATGTCGTCGGCCAGACAGGCCCCTAAACCCAGCCGACTTAACAAAGTCAACCAGGCTAAACCCATTGCCTGGTAAGGCCGTAATGTCGCTTTTAAGCCCGAAGGCGCGGCCACGGCTTTTGGGTCATTGAGTTCGCTTAAAATCTCGTTTAAAGCCGTCCCCACTTGGACCTGATTCCAAGGGTCTGGCTCATTGTCGTCATCTTCTTCGACGGGGGGGGCGAAACTAGGCGCCCCAGCCAAAAGACGCATGGCCTCGGCGAAACTCAACCCGTCTTTATAGGACTCTTGGGCCTTGGCCCAGTGCTTTAAGGCCTCGTCTAGCTTCCGCCGATCCACCTCGACCCATTCGCCTTTTAAAAAGACCAAACGCTCGGTAGAATTAACGAACTTGTCAAACTCTTCCTGGTCTAAAATCTGGCCATTGATAGAGACCTGGACCTTAAAGTCAAAAACACAGTCCATTAAGGAAGTTTTTCTTTCCCCAACGATGGCCCGGGCCTTGATTTGGGGTCGCTTCCGCCACCAGTTGGGGAGCCGGGCGACCAAGCCACATTTTTCTAAGATTGGGGAGTCCACGAGAAACTGGTAGGCTTGGTCGAGAGTTAAAGGCGAGGGTTGATAAAGAGAGCCATCGGCCGCCCGAGCCGCGACCCAAGGCAGGACTTGGGCGGCTTTTCTAATGGGCGCCAAAAGACGGGCTAAGCTTTCGCGGTCTTTAGCCGCCCCCAAACGAACCATGGCGAGACTGATGGGCTCGTGGCGCTCTTGACCGCTATTAGTCAGGCCGCTGACCCTGGTTAACATAAAAGCGAAGGGGGCGCCGCTAAATTTATCCGTTTCCGCCAAATGAAAAACCAGCCGGCCCACCGAGCGCCACTTGGGGGCTTTTTGGGCCAAAAAACTCGGGAACCCGCCAATCGTTTTGACTTTTCGATTAACCCAAGCGGCCAGATCCCGCCAAAGGGCGCTGAGAGACTCTTCGGAGAGATACTCGCGCCCGGGCATGGGCGGGGCGTTGGCCAGGAGAGTTTTCGATAAGTCCGGCGGCGGGGGCGTTAAGGTCGCCGCCGGTCGCGGATCCGGGAAATAAAGAAGATTAAGGAGAAATTTCTCGCCAAACTGGCCCCAGTACCGGGCCACTTGGTCCGACCCTATCTCCTGCTTGGCCGCCATATTAAAAACTATTTCGCGCCAATCGCCAGGCCGATCTTGAAAAACGAGGGTTCCGTTAGAAGTCAGAGTTACCGAGTCTGAGATATCTTGGTTCAAATAAGCTAACCTTTCCCGCCATAAGCCAAAAGGCGCGTTTTTCTAATATTTTTCGAGGATATTAACTTAAAAAAGGCTTAACGGAAATAAAAAACCAGTCGTCAAAAGTATCAAGAAAACCATTGATCCTTAAAATCTGTTTAATTTACTTTAGTCCAGGAAAAAAGTCAACCCTGTAAGGCCCTCGAAAAAACCTCTTTACCCTGACCCGGCCGCCCTTCTAACGTTATCCTTTATCACCTTTGACCATTTCTTTTTGGGTTGCCATTTAAGCTGGCCTTGGGGCCTTTATCGCCCTTTTTAGGGGGCGGCGACGTAACTTTTAGATTATCTAAGTCAACCTTTAAGAAGGCGCGGCCAAGAGCGAGCTTTAGGAAGTTTCGCTAAGGCTTGATTTTTTTAGTTTTCGCGAATTTCGCTTTTTGGCGAAAAAAGGGGAGCGGGAGGCGAAGGGCTCTTCTGAACTGGGAGCCTTAAGGAAGGAGCTAACCAGAGGAATCTAAGGCCGATTTTACGCGTAGCGATAATAAAACTTGACGGAGACTGACAATAACAGTAAATTACGCGTTAATATGAGACGCGATGAGTTGTTTTTTTACTTGAAACTAGAGACAGGTTCGCTTGATGGACGCAAAAACAGCCGACGTTCTGACCAGCGACGAGTTGGCCGCCTTCTTGAAAATATCTACTTCGACCGTCTACAAGCTCGCTCGGGCGGACAAGATCCCTGCCCAGAAAATCGGCCGACACTGGCTTTTCAAAAAAGGAGCGATTGAGAGTTGGCTGGAAGAAATACGGGCGATCAAACCGAATTCAGGCGAAAATCGCTAACGAAGGACCCACTCGCCCTTATCGGCGTCAGCCGAAAAATTGGCGAAGAGCCGCGCTACCGCCGTCTGGTCGCGTTGGTAGCTTCGACTGGCCAAGGTCAGACCCCGCGCTAAAGGGACTTTTGCGGGCGCGCGAAAGGTCAACGTTAACGACGCTCTGACCGTTTTTGGCTAAAGTCAAATAAGGGGCGAGAAAGACCCGATATCTAGTTGTTAGCGGCCAATTCGGCCAATGTTTTGGAGGTCCCTAATGCGGCGACTTGGGCGTCGTCGGCCCCGGCTTGCGGCGGGGACTGGGAGTGATTTTGGCCAAGACGAGCCAGGCGCTCGGCCCTGGCCCTCGCGCCTTCTGGGTCTTTTTGGAGGGTCGAAAAGGGGATCCAGTCTTGGGCCAGCCAAGTCGAGGCCAAGAGAGTGGCCATATGTTTGTGGAGTTTTTTGGCTAAAGGCGTAAGTTTAGCCGCGTTTAGATCGATTATTAACTCCACCGCCACCTCAATCAAGCGGGGGTAGAGCTCTTCTAAGTGCTGGCCTTTTTGAAACTCTAAAAACAGGCTAGCGGCTTCCCGTAAAAAACCGGCTTTGTAATGACCTAAGGCCAGATTGTACAATATCTTGGCTCGATACGCGGGCATCTTACCAGTTACGCCTAAGCTCTCGGCCCGGTTATAAATGTCTTTAGCCTTGGAAAAACAAGCCGCCTGGCACAAGGAGCTGACCACGTTTACCATGGCTTGGGCTAAGCGAGGTTTGACTTCCTCATGTTTAGCGAACCGTTCCAAGTCGGCTAATAACCCTAAGGCCGCCTCAAACTGGCCGGCCTCGACTCGAAAAGTTATCCGGTTAAACGCGGCTTTGGCTAGCTCGCCTAAAATAGCCGAGGTCCGCTCAAAAAGGGTTAAAGCCGCGTAGACCTTGTCCGCGTCGGCTAAGTTGCCTTCGGCCTCTAAGGCCGTCACTAGATTTACCAAGGCCCTGGCCCATTCCTCTAAATCTTGGCCCTCTAAAAGCTCCCCCTCCAAGCTTTCGAAGACTCCTTTGGCTAATTCGAGCTTTTCCTGGTCGCTCAGTTCGCCGTAACGAAACTTGTCGGCCCCTAAAACCGCCCGGGAAGCGGCGTTAACGATAGCGCTAGCCGCCCTTAAGCGCTCGGTTAAAAAACCCTCCGGCCTTTTTTGGCTCAACATGGACTCGTAAACCCAGCCGGCCGTTTTTAAGCGCCCCACTTTGGCCGCGCCCAAGACAATGGCCGCCGCGGCCTCGGCTTTTAAGACTAAAATGGTCTCCCCGCGGCCTAAATGGTCTAAAAAGTTCCACAATTTTAAAGCCCGGTCGATCAAGCCTTGGTTAGCGTAGTCAAAAGCCAGGTTAAAGGCCGCCAAGGCCTGGTTGTCTAAAACCCAGCGCGTGGCCTTAAGCCCAGGAAACTCCCGAAAAAGAGCCCCCGCCTCGGTTAAACGCCCCGCCGAGCCTAAGCAGCTAATCAGGTTAACCAGGATTTTGGACTTTTCCTTCTCCACCTCCCTAATCGACGGTAAAGAAACGAACCCCTCATAAATAGCCAGGGCCTCGTCTAAACGCCCGGCCATGGCTAAGGCCGTGATCATGGAAAAGTAGGAGCGGGCTTTAATTAAGGCCATCTCCGCCGTAGCCGGGGAGGTTAGCCCCGTAACGTTCTCGAAAACGACGAGAGCCTCGTTGACGCGGTCGGTCTGGGCGTAACCCTCGACTAAAGCTAAGCTGGCTTCGGCGAACTCCACGGGAAAACCCTTTAAAGATCTAAACTGGCCGTAAGAGTCGTAAACCTTTCTGGCTAGATCGAGGCGCCATTTCCTCACGAAGCCGCGCATAAGGACGCCCGCCACTTGGGCTCTGACGTTTAGCGAGAACCCTTGGCCGAGAATTTTTAGCTCCAAGTAAAGAGCGAAAGCCTCGTCGTAAAGGTTAGCCCCTAAATAGCCCTCGATTAAGGCGATGGCGGCCCGACTTTTTTCCTCCCGGGCTCTTTCAGGGGAGCCAAAATTGGCTAATTCCCTAAGTTTAGCCCTAGCCTCGGGCCAAGCTTGATTTTGAACCCTAGCCACGACGAGGTTAGCCGCGGCCTTGGCTTGGTAGTTTTTCGACCAATCCGCGGCCTCGGCCACTAAAACGTCGTACAAGGCCTCGGCCTCGGCCCAGCGCCCGGCTTTCGCGAGAGCGAAGATCAGATCGCTGCGGGCCCGGGACAGGTAACCTTGCTCGTCGCCTAACCCATATTTCGCGAAATTGCCAAAAACCTCGGTGGCCTTGTCTAACTGGTCAGCCATAACGTAGCTCGCGAGCATGTTAACCGTGGCTTTGGCTAAAATATTTATTAAGGCTTCGCGCCGCTCGTCCCTGGCTTTTATGACTGAGGGGGAGTCATTGGCGACTAAGACTAAGGTGGGTCTAACGGCTTTCGATCGCGGCCGGTTCGGATCTTTAGCCCCGACCAAAGTCAAGGCGGCTTGACCGCTAACTATGAGGTGGGGGGCTAAATCTAGGCACTCGTCGTAGTAGCGCCTGGCCGCGGTTGAATCCGCGGCCAAGGCGCTTAAAAGATAAAACGCGGCCATGGCCTTTTCGACTAAAAAAGACTCCGCGTCCCGAAAACGGGCTAACTCCCGATAAATCGCCTCGGCTTCCGTAACTTTAGAGTTATTAATAAAATAGGAGATAAGGCTAACGCCCAACTTAGCCTGACTCGCCAAAACCAACGGGGTCGGGCCGTAAGTCCCTAGCTCCCAAAAAAGACGGTGGGCGTCCGACCACAAGCCGTCTAGCAGAAAAAACTCGGCTAAGCTACTAGCGGCGAGGGCCAAAACCGATTGAGCCTCAATATATTGGCCATAGTCCCGGGCCATAGACTCGTAAAGATCTCGGGTCGAAAGAAGTATAAGCGAGCCTTTGGCTTTATGCCGGTCGCGAGCCGGCCCGGCCGGCGCGTTAGCCGCCCGCTCGAAAGTCTGGCTCAAATCGGCCAAAAGTCGTTCTAAT
The DNA here is from genome assembly GCA_031257535.1 of Deltaproteobacteria bacterium. Taxonomy (GTDB): domain Bacteria; phylum Desulfobacterota; class Desulfarculia; order Adiutricales; family Adiutricaceae; genus JAIROO01. The sequence goes on along the minus strand of JAIROO010000074.1, from coordinate 1,287 downwards.
TGTAGGCTATTAGTTTTAAGGCGATTTATTAACGAGCCCATAAAAACCTGATTAGCGCTTATCGGCCAAAAATAGACGGGCGTAAGAAAGACCAAAGCCCTAAATTTAGAAAAAAAATTTTTTAAAGGATTACTCTAAGCGTTTTTTACGAAAAGCGACCGCCAAGGTCAACTCCTTAAACCTTACGGCCGAAAAAAAAACTGACCGTTAAAATGTAACAACTTTTGAGCCTTGAGTCCAGACGCCAAGTTTTGACGAAAGTTAATGGATGGCTAACAGGAAAAATCAAAAATTCAAAACAGTCGCGAAGACAAATCCATTACTGGCTCCTTAACCCCGTAAAACGAACGTATTAGATTGACTATCTTTTGGAAAATATAAAATTGACGCTCCTAAACTAAATTGCCCTTTATTAAAATCAAGGTCAAACTCATTTTCCGCGAAAAAAAAAGCGGATTTCGCACAAAAAAGAGGCCTAAAAATTTTTCGCCAATAATAAAAAAAAAACTCTGGCCCATTTATTTGGCCCGAAAAATACCGCGAATCTTTTAGGGAAAGTCCCAAAACAATTCAAATGGCTTTAACGTTAAAGGGCGATAAAAATCAAAGCCTTTAGCCACTTTATATGGACAAAAAAATCGCGCTTCCGCTAAGGATAGAAAAATTATTTTTTGGCCTCAACGTTTTGGCCTTAAAAATAATCTCGCCCCTTTGGCCGGCCTAAGGCGCGGGCGATATCAAGGCGAGCGAAAACGCCGACCGCGCCTTAGGCGATTTTTTTTAGGCCCAAAAAAGGCCCGGCTAATTGACCAAAAAAAAGGCGCGTTAAAAATAGGTTATAGCCATAAGCGTAGAAAATATGGACCCTAAGGCTCTACCTATAAACCCTCCGCCGCGTCTGGATCAAAAATGAGGCCGAAAACCCCAAATTCTAAATCGATAAAATCATCAAAATATGGACGTAATAAAGATAAAGAACATTTACGTCAAATAAATATTGCAATGTTAGTAGGTCATAAATCAAGATTACCTGTTTATTATCGCATGTTACCTGGCAATATATCTGACGTGTCAACTATTCAAAAATTATTGTTTGATGTTGATTATTTAAATATTAAAGATATAAGTTTTATATTTGATAGAGGATATTATAGCGCGGATAATATCTATTTATTATATAAATATAACCATAAATTTATTATTTCTGTTCGTAGAAATATATCTATTTATAAAAAAATTTATTTAGAGGCTAAAAATGATTTAGTTAATCCTGATTTAAACCCTAGA
>JAIROO010000016.1 GCA_031257535.1 Deltaproteobacteria bacterium | reverse complement strand
ATTTGGATCAAAGACGGGCTCACAGAAGAAACAGAAGAGGCGGAAAAACTAGGTATAGGAAGCCTAGGTTTTCAAATAGGGCAAATAGTAGACGAAAAAACCGTTTGTCACCTACTATTACAAGTAAAATTTATGCCCATCAGCGTGAAATCAACTTGATTCTCAGTATTTTGCCTGTATAAGCAGTTATTTTTGAACATTCTCAGTTTGATAATAACGCTATAGCAAATCCGAATGTAAAGATTTTATAAAAATAAAGCGCTTTTTTTTTAAAGCGTCGCGATTTTAAGGAGGGCCTATGGACTGTCCAGAAGTTAGAAGCTCCTCCACCCTCACCGGTCGAATCTTAGCTATTTGCGCGGGCGATAAGGCGGGCCATCCCAAAAGAGACGTGGGTCAAGGTCAGGTCACGGCCAATTTAGGTTTAAACGGCGACGTTGAGGCCTTAAATAGGCGCCTTTTTCTTTTAGCGGAAAAGGATTTTCTGGCTCTAAAAGCCGCTAACCCGGCTTTAACCTATGGGGCGTCAGGGGAAAACCTAGTCGTCTCTTTGGATCTCGCGGATCTGGCCATTGGTCAACGTTTAAGATCCGGAGACGCTTTAATCGAGCTTTTAGGTCCAAACCAAGGCCTAATTCTAGCTAAAGTAATTTTAAGTGGCATTATTACGGTGGGTGACCAAATTTACTTAGAGTAACTTTAAGTCCTTTATCTTATTGACGACTTATTCTTTTAGCTAAATTAGATAATCAATTTTTTAGACAAGCTAGTTATTTAACTTTTTAGCTAAAATAGCTAATTAATCTTTTTGTTAATCTATCTAGTCAATCTATTTAGTTAACCTAATTTATCTTAACTACCTAGAAGACATTAACAATTTTAGAATTAGCGAGTTTCGCGACTTACGTCTTTTTCGCGCCATCTCTATCATCTATTTTTTATATTTTTTAATTGAATATGGCTTATTAAATAGCCTAAACTATTCTAACCTAATCGTTAGACGTAAACGTTAAACGCTAAAACAGCCGCCCCTATTTTTCCGATCGCGGAAAAGTTTTCCGTTTTTTTGGGGGTTGAAAGGACCAAAGGCTTATGCCAATAAAAGAAGTTCTGACCACCTGCGCCTACTGCGGGGCGGGTTGTCAGATAAATTTCAAAGTCGATCCCGACCAAAACAAGATCTTAGAGGCCACCCCCGCTTATGGCCGAACCAATGAGGGGACCTTATGCCTTAAAGGTCATTATGGTTGGGACTACATAAACGACCCGCAAATTCTCACCAAACGGCTAAAAAAACCCTTGATCCGTCGCGGCGGTAAAGGGGCTCCCTTAGAGGAAGCCAGCTGGGACGAGGCCATTAATTACGTGGCCACCCGTCTGTCCGACATTAAAGCCAAGCATGGGCCAGACTCCATTATGTTAACCGGCTCAGCTAGGGGCGCGGGCAACGAAGCCAACTACGTCATGCAGAAATTCGCGCGGGCGGCCGTCGGGACCAATAACGTCGACCACTGCGCCCGAATATGACACGCCCCCTCAGTAGCGGGTCTACTGTACTCATTAGGTTCAGGCGCCATGAGCAACGGCGTCCACGAGATCGAGGACGCGAAGCTCTTATTTGTTTTTGGTTATAACGGGGCCGATTCCCACCCCATCGTGGCTAGAAGGATTGTGCGAGCCAAGAGAAAGGGAGCTCAGATTATCTGCGTGGATCCAAGGCGGATTGAGACGGCCCGCATCGCCGACCTCCATCTCCAGCTCCGCAACGGCTCGAATCTGGCTTTAGTTAACTCCATCGCTCACGTCATTATTAACGAGGGCTTAACTGACGACAAGTTTATCGCCGAGCATTCCCACGGTTTTGAGGAGTTTAAAGAGCTCACCAAACGTTATTCCCCGGAAGCGGTGACTAAGATTACCCAGATCAGCCCCGAGGATATCAGAAAAGCCGCCCGCCTGTACGCCACCAGCGGCCAGTCCATGATCCTCTACGGCATGGGAGTCTGCCAGTTCGCCCAAGCCGTCAACGTGGTCAAGGGTTTAGCTAACCTCGCCATCATGACCGGTAACTTCGGGCGTTGGGGCGTGGGCATCGGTCCAGTCCGTGGCCAGAACAACGTTCAAGGGGCTTGCGACATGGGGGCTCTCCCCAACTCTTATCCTGGCTACCAAAACGTGACGGTCCCCGAGATCCAAGCCAAGTTTGAAAAGGCTTGGGGCGTCCCTTTGTCCAATAAAGTCGGGATTCCTCTAACCCAAGTCCCCCATTACGTTCTCCATGAGCCGGAAGAAAAAAAGATCCGGGCTTATTACGTTTTTGGCGAGGATCCAGCCCAGTCCGATCCCGATCTCGCTGAGGTCCGCGAGTCTTTGGCTAAGCTGGAGCTGGTAATTCTTCAAGACATCTACATGAACCGGACGGGCCAGTTCGCGGACGTGGTTTTACCGTCCACGGGTTGGAACGAGCACGACGGGGTCTACAGCTGCTGCGACCGAGGTTTTCAGCGGATCCGCAAAGTCTTAAATCCCCCGGCCGACGCCGACGTCTTGACCGACTGGGATATCATCTGCCGGATCTCCACGGCTATGGGCTATCCCATGAAGTATAACAACACCGAGGAAATCTGGAACGAAGTCATTGATCTGTGTCCCAGCTTTATCGGGGCCACCTACGAGAAGCTGGAAAAATACGGCAACATCCAGTGGCCTTGCCGGAGTAAGGACCTGGCCGACCAAGGCACGAGCTTCCTCCATAAAGACGGCAAGTTCGCTAACCCCGACGGTAAAGCCAAGTTCTCGTCCATTGACTGGCAACCCCCCACGGAGCTAGAAAACGACGACTTCCCCTTGATCCTCTCCACTAACCGCGAAGTGGGTCACTACTCGGTCCGGACTATGACCGGCAACTGCCGCTTGTTACGTAACTTAGAAGACGAGCCGGGTTGGATCCAGATGAACCCAGAGCTGTGCCAAGAGTTAAACGTTAAGCGCGGGGAGATCGTCAAAGTCTCTTCCAAACGCGGTCACTGCCTCACCCGGTGCCTACCTACGGATCGGGTCAAAAAACAGGCCGTTTACATGACCTACCAGTGGTGGATTGGAGCTTGTAACGAGCTAACCAACGCCGCCTTAGACCCCATTTCCAACACCCCAGAGTACAAATACTGCGCTTGTAAGGTGGAGAAAATCAAAAATCAAGCCAAAGCCGAAAAAGACGTCCAAATGGCCTACGCCCAGATCCGGGTGGCTATGGGCGTGACTACCGAGAAAGGAGGGCCAGCCGCGTGAACGGATTCGTCCAGGGCGATCCCCTGTTGTGCATCGGCTGCCGGACCTGCGCCATCGCCTGCGTAGTGGCTCACGAAGGCAAGCGTATTTACGAAATAAATCCGGACGGTTACGACTTCCATCCCCGCTTAAAGGTCATTAAAACTTGTGCCGTTAGCGTCCCCGTCCAGTGTAAGCACTGCGAAAACCCGGCCTGTAAAGCGGTCTGCCGCTCAGAGGCTATTTCCCAAGTCGACGGCAAAGTTTTAGTCGACCGAGCCAAATGCATTGGCTGCAAATCCTGCGCCGTGGCTTGTCCCTTTGGGGCGGTCAATATGGTCGCCTTAGGCTTTGAGGTTAATCCCGATGGCTCCAGGCGCTCAGTGGCTCACAAATGCGACCTCTGTCATGGGATCGAAGGGGGACCAGCTTGTCAAAAGGTCTGCCCCACCGAGGCCTTAAGACTAGTGGCCCGCGAGGATCTGGAAAATATCTTGATCAATAAACGCAAAAACGTCTTGATCGCCGCTTCGGCGCCCGAGTTACAGGTTCAACGATCTGGACTTCTTAACTAAAGCTTAACCAAGGCTTTAACCAAAAAAAGGCCCCTTGACCGGGGCCTTTTTTAATTTAAACTTTACCTCTTTTAACTCTAATGGCCTGTCTATCGACTGGCTATTAGGCGATAAAGAGGATATTAATTTAATAAACAATAGTGTTTATTTAATATTCAGTTGTTTTCTCTAAATAAACTACTAATTAGCTTAAAAAATGAACTATAAATTATTTTTGTCCTAAACATATCCCCCAATAAACTAAACGCCCTCGCCAAGACGCCTTCGTAAAAACCCTCTTTTTAATTTTTTGAGGCTACGTTAATACACTATACACAGCAATTCTAATTTTGGAATTTAAGCCCCTACAAGGGCTGGGGGACCATGATTAAAAAAACGATGATACTTGGGTAAAGAGAGGCAAACTAGTTAATTGGAGTCATGATTGAATGG
>JAIROO010000336.1 GCA_031257535.1 Deltaproteobacteria bacterium | reverse complement strand
TTCATCTGAATCATAATTCTCTTCCATTTGATGATCATCTCCATCTTCATCTCCATCTCCATGTCCATTTCCATCTCAATCATAATTCTCTTCCAGCTGACGATCAAATCAAACAATTCCTTCATTTGTCCACATCTTCCGCGGCCAAGCTTTAGCCGAACGCGGGTTAAACCGAGTCACCGGCGACCACATGGGCATGCTGGCCACGGTCATTAACGCCCTGGCCATGCAGGACTCCTTAGAGCGCCAAGGCTTAGAGACCCGAGTTTTAAGCGCCGTCACCATGGTCCAGTTTACCGAGCCCTATATCCGGCGGCGGGCTATTCGCCATTTAGAAAAAGGCCGGATCGTCATCTTCGCCGCCGGCACGGGCAACCCTTACCTCACCACGGACACGGCCGCGGTTTTACGGGCCAACGAGATTGGGGCCGACGTTATTTTAAAGGCCACCCGGGTGGACGGCGTCTACGATCGCGACCCGGAAAAAGATCCCACGGCCCGGCGTTTTACGGAAATCACCTATCTTGAGGCTTTAAACCTAAGGCTCCAAGTCATGGACGCCACGGCCATGTCTTTAGCCATGGAAAATGGTTTAACCACCATTGTTTTTAACCTCCAGAAAAAGGGCAATATTAAAAAATCCATCATGGGCGAACCGGTCGGGACCTTAGTCAAGATCGGCGACTAAAGAGAGAATAGCTATGCTCGCGGACGTTTACGCGGATCTCAAATCCCGCATGGAAAAAACCTTAGCCGCCTTAGCCAAAGATTACCAGAAAATCCGGACTGGCCGGGCTACCCCGACCTTACTGGATGGCTTGGTGGCCAACTATTATGGGTCCCCGACTCCCTTAAACCAGATGGCCTCCGTCACCGCTCCCGAGGCTCGACTGCTCCTGATTCAGCCCTGGGATCCCACGGCCATCTCGGAGATCGAAAAGGTCATTTTAAAGTCTGAGCTGGGCTTAACCCCCCAAAGCGACGGCAAAGTCATCCGGGTCAATATCCCAGCCTTAAGCCAGGAAAGACGGAAAGAGCTGACCAAGCTCGTCAAAAAAACGGCCGAAGAAGCCAAGGTGGCCTTGCGAGCCATTAGACGGGAGGCCAACGACCTGACCAAAGAGCTGCGCAAAGCCAAGAGCGTTAGCGAAGACGAGCAGCAAAAGGCCGAAACCCAGATCCAAAAGATCACCGACGAGTTTGTGGGCAAAGTCGACCAGGCGGCCGTGGTTAAAGAAAAAGAAATTATGGAGTTTTAGGCGAAAAAAAAGGGCTGGGCTTGACTAGCTTTTAAGGCCTAACTATATTAGTCGCGCCTTAAGAGATAGCTCGCGTAACTATATTGATTAGTCAGAGGCCGCGCTTTTCAGCTCGCTCGCGTAACTATATTAATAGTTAATCGCGGTTTTAGGCTAGCTCGCGTAACTATATTAACAGATAATAGCCCGCGCTTGTCAGCTCGCTTTCGGCCTAATTATATTATTAGTCACCTATGACCGTATTAGTTAGCCCTGGCCATATTAGTTAACTATAACTATGCGTTAATAGTTCTTTAAAAAGAGTCAAGCTCTTTTTTCTAAGCCCTCTTTTTTTTGCGGCTCTATTACCAAAGAGGAAAGGCCCATGCGCTTTAAACGACCAGGCCTGACCCCCCTAAAGGTCATCCTCGCCTACGCCCTAGCCCTCGTCTTAGTCCTAAGCCACGAGGCCAACCGCTTAGCCGACTGGCTGGCTGACCTTGGGCGAGCCGACTTAGGGGCGGGGTCGACGGTCGCTCTAAACCTGGCCGCGGACTTAAGGACCTCGGCCAATAATTATAAGCTCACGGACTTAAATCAGGCTGAAGACCGTCTGGTGGCCTTTCTGACCCCCACCCAGATCGTGGGGACGGTCTTAGCTAAGCCGCCCTTACTCGCCCCCAAAAGCCCGTCGGTTAGGGGGCCTATCCCCCTTAACCCAAGTCTTACCCCTCGCCCCCAAGAGCCGGACTTTAATCAAGCTCCAGCGGCGGATCCTAGCCTAACCGCCTCAAATAGCGCCCCGCCCGCTTTAAACCCGAGTTTAGAGCCAGCGGCCGCTTTAAGCCCGGACGCGGCGACCCCGACTCAACCATTAGACCCCATCCCCCGCGAATCGGTCTTTAAAAAGATCCTGTTAACGGGCGACTCCATGATGTTGGAGGGTTTAGGCCCCTCCTTACAAAAGCGTTTTACCCAAATCGAGGGCCTCGTGGTCAGTCGCGAGGGTAAGTACGCCACTGGTTTGTGTCGCCTGGACTATTTTGACTGGTTTAAGTTTTTTAACGACCTTTTAACGGCCAAAGAGCCGGATCTAGTCATTATCTCCATCGGGGCCAACGACACCCAAGACATAGTCGACGACCAACGCCGTCGGCACCTGGTGACCAGCGACGGCTGGCGCGAGATTTACGGCCAAAGAGTCCAAGATCTCCTTAAGATCGCGGCGGCGAAAAAAGCCGAGGTTATCTGGGTGGGTCTGCCCATTATGGGTCGCGAGCCCTATAACGGCCGAGCCGCGGTCATTAACCAAGTGGCCAAGGCGGCTTGTCAAAAAAGCCCTAACTGCCGGTTTTTCGACGCCTGGGACATTTTGGCCGACGACCAAGGCCGCTACTCGACTTTTTTACCGATTAACGATAAAAAACAAAGGGTTAGAGCCAAAGACAGCATCCACCTAACCGAAGCCGGCGGCCGAATCATGGCCGAGGCTTTTTGGACTTACCTAAGCGACCTGGCCACTTTTGGGGAGACTAAAAAGGCGGACCCCACTCTTTTGGCCGCCCAAAGCCCCGAGAGCCGGGCCATTATAAGCGACCCCGCCTTAACCCCTAAAGTTAACCCGGCCGACGTTTTAGGGGCTTTTCCGCCCCAAGCCGCGAACTTGACCTCGACCGACTTAAGCCCGACCGACTCAAACCCGACTAACTCAAGCCAAACTAACCTAAACCCGCCGGACGAAAGCCTTAGCCAGGGTCACGAGCCGCCTTTTTTCCCCAAGGCCGACCAAAACGACGCGGGCGCCGACCAAACGGCCCCGGCGACCGCCCCCATCCCGACCGACCCTGATGGGCCGACCGACCTTAAGGCTGAGGCCAAAATATCTCAAGGCCCCGCCGCCTTAAAAGACCAAAAACCCGTCTTGACTTCGGCCGCCTTGGTCGAGGCTTCTTTAAACTCTAAAGCCTTAAGTCGCGAAGTTAAGTACCAAGTCTTCGCGCCCAAAGGCCCGGGACCTTTTCCCGCGGTCTTTCTGTTGCCCGGGGTCGGGGAAAACTACACGGCTTTCGCCACCCACTTTGGCCAGGCTCTTTTTCAAAAAGCCGAAAGCTTAGGTTTAGCCTTAGTGACCATCGACTCCGGGCCGGACGGCTGGTACTTGGATAGCCCCATCAAAGCCCACTCCAATTACGCGACTCATTTTTTTCAAGAGTTATTGCCCGACGTTTTGGCTAAGTTTCCCCTAATTCCCGACCAACTGGCTTTACTGGGTATCTCCATGGGCGGGCATGGGGCCTTACGCTTCGCCTTAGTCGCCCCGAGTCGTTTTAAAGCCGTCTCCTCCCTTTCGGCGGTCCTCGATCTGACCAGCCACGGCGGCGACCAGGCCATTAATCGCTTTTTAAACTTAAAGCCTTTATTAGGCCCTTACCCCGAGCGAGCCGACCTGTGGCGAGCGGCCTCGGTTTATCAAACCACGAGAAAAAGGCCCGAGGCTCTAAGCGGGACCGGGCTTTTTCTGACCGTGGGTTTGTCGGACCGCTTAACTTTAGCCGAAAATCGCCAGTACAACCGCTTACTAACGGAGCTGGGCGTCCCCCACCGCTATCGCGAGGACTCTGGCGGCCACGACTGGAAACTGTGGGCCAAGGAGCTAGACGACCACCTGGACTTCTTAGCCCAGCGTCTCCGAGCGCCGCGATGAAAAAAAGCTTAAAATTAGTGGCCGTCAATTTTCGAACGAAAATGGGACGGATTGTGACTGGCTTTTTGTGCTTAGCCGCCTGCGACTTGCTCCAGATGATCATTCCTCGCTTAACTGGCCGGGCCATCGACGTTTTAGCCGAGCCCCAAGCCAAGATCGTCGATCTGGTCCACGTCTTGAGCCTCATCTTGGGTCTGGCCCTTTCCGTGGCCATCCTTCGCTACTCCTGGCGCCACCTTATTTATGGCTTTTCCCGGTACTTAGAAAAAGATCTACGCCGCCGACTCCAAGAGAAGTTTTTAGGCTTGTCCCTAAGCTGGCACCAAGATAACTCTAGCGGCGACCTCATGGCTTTAGCCACCAACGACGTGGAGTCGGTGCGCATGGCCGTGGGCTTTGGCTTGGTCAGCTTCATGGACGGCGTGGTTATGGGACTCGCCGCCGTGGTCTTTATGCTGACCATTAACCCAGAGCTGTGCTTATACGCTTTTTTGCCCATGCCTTTGATTAGCGTTTTCACCAAGTTTTTTGGCCAGAGGATTTACTTAAAAGTCTTAAAGGTCCACGACGTTTTTGGCCGCTTAACCGAGACCGTGCGCGAGCAGTTAAGCGGCGTTAAAGTCATCCGGGCCATGAATCTGGAGACCTTGGCCCAAGCCGAGGTCAACCAGATTAGCCAGACCCACTCCTTAATTAACGTGCGCTTATCCTTAATCATGGGTCTGTTTTTTCCCCTCATGACCCTTTTAACTAACCTGGCCGTGGCTTTAACCTTATACTTAGGCGGCCAAGCCACTTTAACCTGGGAGATTACCCCTGGCGACTTCGTGGCTTTTATCACCTACTTAGCCCTTTTATCTTGGCCAATGATGGCTTTGGGTTTTACCTTAGGCTTAATGCAGCAAGGCTTAGCCGCCTTAGACCGTTTAAACCGGGTCATGAGCGCGAGCGAGCCCTCTAGTCGACCCTTAACCAGAAGTTCGCCCAAGCCTAAAACTTTAGAGATCGCCTTTCAAAACGTCAGCTTCGCTTACCGGTCCCGCCCGAACTTGGCCCTTCGGGATCTTTGCTTAACCTTCCCCGCCCAAACGATCTGCGCTTTAACCGGCCCCACCGGGGCCGGTAAAAGCTCCTTGGCTTCTCTCCTGCCCGCCCTGTATGAGCCCACCCGCGGCCAGATTCTTTTTAACGGCGAGCCCTCCCAGAACTGGCCCTTAACCGATTTAAGGCGTCTTTTTGGTTACGCCCCCCAAGACGGCTATATTTTCGCCGGCTCTTTAGGCCAGAACCTGGCTTTAGGACGCCCCAACGCCTTAGAAAAAGAATTATTGGGCGCCGCCGAGTTAGCCGGCCTGCCAGTTACGCCCCAAGTTTTTCCCGAAGGCTTAGAAACTATAATTGGCGAGAAAGGTTTAAGCTTGTCCGGCGGCCAAAGGCAGCGCTTGTCTCTGGCCAGGGCCATTTTAGCCGACCCCCTCTTTTTGATTTTAGACGACACTTTGTCGGCCGTGGACGCGGCCGTGGAAGACGCGATTTTGGCCCGTTTAAAACCCTGGCTCAAAAATCGCGGGGCTTTAATCGTTAGTCATAGGCTCACGACCTTAAAAGTCGCGGACCTAATTTACACCCTAGAGGACGGGCGCTTAACCGACTTTGGGCCCCCCTTGGAACTAGCGGCCCGGCCGGGTTATTTTCAACGGATTAGTCGCTTAGCCACCCAAAGGCCGCTGTAAAGTGCCCCAAAAAGCCCTAAAACAACTTTTTGGCCCCGACAGCCGGTTACTAGGGCTTTTGTGGCGCTGCGGCCTACCCTTTCGCGGTTTAATCATTGGCAGTATTTTGTTG
>JAIROO010000312.1 GCA_031257535.1 Deltaproteobacteria bacterium | reverse complement strand
TAAATCAAGTATTATAAGTAGAGTAGGGAGCTGGCGCGGTAACATTTGTCCCGTTTCCAGTCTCCCCCTCATCAAACCGGCCATGCGAATTTCTCACAGCCGGCTTTCGTAAAGGTCTTCGCGCCTTCGCTCTTAGGAAAACTCCAAGAAGATTTTCGTCTTAAATTCTGAATCCACTTATAGTCAGTGGCCAACTTCTTGAGAGAGGCTCATTCTCTTTCAGTCTTTAAGTCTTCCTTAAAGCCATTGTCGGGCCGGTCTTCACATACTGGTTTTCCCAACGATATTGCCCTTTGTTTATTTCCAGGCTTCATTCCTTAGCTTTCGCGTATATCGTCTTCCGCGCTATTTTGGCTTTCAAGGATGTGTATAGAATTTCTTCAATCATCAATCTTTAGGCTAAACGACTAATATAACTAACCTTTTAGTAATTATAGGTTATCAAAATATAATTTTAGATAATCATAATATTTTTTACTTATAGAAACTAAATCAAATGGTCACTATTAAGCGTATTGAAACCATACTTGGTAATAGTATCTATTTTCGAGTAGTTGGTATTTATAGTCAAATAAAAATATCAAATAGTTTTAATATACTATTTTTAATAAAATTTTTACTGTTTCAATCAATTAAAGCAGGTTTTCATAAGCATTTCTTGATATATTTTGATTCTATTAGTAAGTCAAATTTATACATTTCTTTTCCTGTAACAAATTATAACAATACATTAAAATTAATCTTTTTACGCGACTCAAACAATCAACAATATATTTTATCGGATATTTTATTGGACAATAAGAGCTTATCCAGGAGCGACGGCGCTCAGGTGGCCAACCATCTTTTTTCAAACTTGAACCAACTGTGGCGAATGGCCACCCCCAAATCGACCTCAAGCCAAAGTGGCCCCTCCAAAGCCGCCCCCCCAAAGGCCCCCGCGGCCAAAAATCAATCTAGTTGTAACGCTCCCCTTCTGATTATTTGCCTTATAATTTTATTTTTTCTTTTTTTATCTAATTTTAAAATAATTATTAAAGTTATTAAAGATTATATATATCTTTAAATACGTTTTTATAGTAAAAAATCTATTTTTTTAAAAAAAATGATTTTAAATAATTTTTTGCTTTAAATTAAATTATAGAATTTCTTATCGCCTTAAGCGTTATAAAAACTAGATAACTTTAATTTTTAGTCATATATACATTAAAAAAATGTATGTAATATATCATTTTTTAAAGCGTATAATCATATAAAATCATTATGAATATACTATATATTAGTTATTTAGAATATTTCACATCTTAAAAATTTTTAATTATATAGTAACTATAAGTCTAAAATATCTTATATATGGCTTTTCACCTCCAATAACTTTAAATTCCAGCTAAAACCAGCCTCAAGTTTTCGCGTCCCGCCCTTAAAAAATCTTAACTAACCAGGCTTTTGGCCAGAAAGACCAGCCGCCAATTTACCAACGCTTTGACCCACCTGACCCCAAAAGCCCGCCCGCGCCCTAAAATTCTTAGCTCGATAATTTAACCTTTTTTTTACATTATTACGTCTATTTTTTATTACGCGAACAAATAATAAAATGTTCTTAACGACTAAAAATTAATAAAAATGTTCGCCAAAGCCCTAAGCCCTCCTTTTCGAGACGTTTTTAGATATATAAGGGCTAAGGCCTTAACCGATCGTCCTTAACCCGTTTAGGCCCCCCTTTTTTGGCCGACCTCAGAAAAAGGTTAAAAAGCCCAAGAGGGACAATCAGAAAAATAAACCAAATAAATCATAATTTAGATCTAAAAAACAAGTCTTTGTGACTACTTTAATTTTTTCCAGCCGACCTAACTTTAAGCCCGGAAAATCCCCTATTTACCTGGATCAAAAAAATATTTTCAGAAATCTGTTGACAGACGCCTTCAATTCCCCTAAAATGAACTTGATTCTCAATTCCGACTTAAGGCGCTAAAAAAAACGCTCGGGACGAGATTATCGAAGCTGACCAAAAGGCGCGTTTTTTAGCGGGCCAAAAAGGTCAGCTCGCTTTAAGGAGTCGAGCTATGCAGACTATTATTGTGGCGGCCATCCTTGTGGCCGCGGCCGGGATCACGGTTTATCGGATTTTTTTTAAGCCCTCTTGCGGTTGCGGTTGCGGCGGCAAGAAAAAGGGCCGGCCCCTTAGCGACGACCCTTCCTTAGAGTCTGATTCCTGCTGCTGCCCGTTCGACAAGCCAAAATCGGATTCTTAAGTTTTCTTTTTTTCGTTATTTCTTGTTTTTATAGAGGTTAAAAATGCCCGCTACCGACAAACCTATGACTTTAAGAAGGATGGACGTTGGCCAGGTGGCCACTATCACCGGCATTACGGCCGACGGCGAAATGGGTCGCCGCATTCGCGACATGGGCCTCATCCCTGGGATCAAGGTCCAGTGCGTGGGTCGGGCTCCCTTAGAGGATCCAGTGGCTTTGCGCTTAATGGGCTTTACCTTGACCTTAAGAAATCGGGAAGCCGATTTCGTTAAAGTTATGGCCTAAAGAGACTAATTTAACTAAAGCCATTCGTTAAAGAAAAACTAATGGGCCAATTACCCCTTAAGGCCTTTAGCTTTAAAAACTTTGGCTAAGGTCGCCAAATTTTTTGGGTTAAGTCTTACGCGTTCGCGGCCCGCTCCTTTCTGGTCGTCATTTGATCGCCTTTATAACTGATCGTTCGCTTCTAAAAATGTCTTAAGTCGGCCTAAAATTCGTTATTTTAGGCCGTTCTTACCGACTATATTACTCCATGTATAGATTTCAAAACATTTTTATTTAATATTTTTTATTATAATTGATTTTTGGTTTTAAAAATACAATTTTAAATCTTTTTTTAAGTAAATAAACTTTTATTTTAACAATGTTTTTTAACTTTATAGAAACTTTATAATAAAAAATACAATAAAAGGCGATAATTAATAAATCTTAATTATTATTAGAATTATTAAAAAGAGTTCCGCCTAATGTTTCTGCTGAATATTTAGTTAGTGTATTTAAAAATTCTGATTAGGATTAAGTGATTCTGAGCAAAAAGAACTCGATAAAATGAGTATAGAGAGTAAAGAATTACTAGATTATTTAAAGGATAAGCAATATTAACTGATGATTTGACATTAGTAAATATAATAGAAATTAATAGTAATATAGTGTCTAACTCGTCAATAACTAATATTAATACTTTAGATTCAATGAGCATTTTATGTTCAATATTGTTTCTATAAATATTTTTTTATTATTATATTTTTACTATACTACTTTTTTTGTTATATTTTTTTACTATTTTGTAATTGTTTGATTGAACATTTTTAAACGCTTTTCTTTACACTGTTTTTATTCAACTTAAACAACTAAAACTTATCAAAGTAATATATATAATTGATTCTTCACGAAAAAAATTTTCCGCGTGGGGATGATTTTCGCTTTTTTTGGGTAATCACGCCAATGCCAGGCTGGCCAAACTTTTTTAGGAGTTAGCCCTTTTTAGTTAATTTTGGCTTTTTTTCGCTTTTTCGCGCTAAAAAGGCTTGACCCCCAAAAAATCCTTGAAGGATGAGCTATGTTTGACGACGCTACTAGCGAACGGCTACACAAGGACACGGAGGCCGGCTTTATCGCCATCGCCGGCAACCCCAACTCCGGTAAAACCACGGCCTTTAATCGTTATACCGGAGCGCGCCAGCACGTGGGCAACTACCCTGGCATCACGGTGGAAAAAAAAGAAGGCCTGGCCCATTTATCCGATGGCAGCACGGTAACCTTAGTCGATTTACCCGGCACCTACTCTTTGACCGCCTATTCTTTAGAAGAGGTGGTCGCCCGGCGAGTTTTGGCCGAGGATCGCCCGGGGGCGGTCATTGACGTTTTAAACACCTCGGTTTTAGAGCGCAACCTTTATCTCTCCGTCCAGATGCTCGAAATGGGCACCCCCTTGGTTCTTTGCCTTAACATGATGGACGAGGCCAAAGAGCGGGGAGTGACCATCGACATCGAGCGCTTAGAGCAAAAGACGGGCTTAAAATGCGTGGCCGCCGTGGCTCGGAGCGGCGAAGGCCTAGACGAGGCTTTAACCGAGGCCGTGAAGCTGTCCAAGGCGACCAAAGGGCGAATTGACCCCTTGGTCATTTCTTATGGCCCGGATTTGGACGCGGTCTTGCCGCGGATGATCGAACTGGTGGAAAAAGCCAAGCTTTTAACCGACCAGTACCCCTCACGCTGGGTGGCCATGAAGTTCTTAGAAAAGGACAAAGACATCATCGGCCGGTGTCGCCGAATCGACAACGCGGCCTGCGACCAGCTAGCGGCCATCGCGGCTAAAGTCGAGGCCCATTTAAGGTCGACCTTAAACACCTACCCGGAAGCGGTCATCGCCGACTATCGCTATGGCTGGATTAACTCCATTATTAAGGATGGGGTTTTAACTGGCGACAGCGAGGCCTTTGAGCGCATCGCCCTGTCCGACAAACTGGACAAGATCTTAACTAACCGCTTATTAGGACCCATTATTCTCCTAGTGGTCCTCTACGCCATGTACTTCTTTACCATTGAGGTGGGCCAGTATCCCAACGACTGGTTGTCCGGGGCCTTTGACTGGCTGTCGGAATTTATAGGGGATAAAATGGCCGACGGCCCCTTAAAGTCCCTTATCACCGCTGGTATTATCTCTGGAGTCGGCGGGGTTTTGGGGTTCGTGCCCCTCATTATGATCATGTTCTTTATGATCGCCTTCTTAGAGGACTCGGGCTACATGGCCAGGGTGGCCTATATCATGGACCGGGTCTTTCGGTTTTTTGGCCTCCATGGGGCGTCGATCATGCCTTTTATTATTGGCGGCGGCATCGCGGGCGGGTGCGCCGTGCCGGGAGTCATGGGCGCGCGCACCTTACGCTCGCCAAAAGAAAGGCTGGCCACTATCTTAACCGTGCCCTTTATGACCTGCGGGGCCAAGATACCGGTCTTCCTGTTATTTACGGGCATCTTTTTTAAAGACAACCAGCCCATGGTCATGTTTATCCTGACTTTAGCCGGCTGGGCCGCGGCTTTACTGGTCTCCCTCCTTTTACGCAGCACCATTATCCGGGGCGAACCCACCCCGTTTGTTATGGAGCTGCCCCCTTATCGCCTGCCAACCTTAGCCGGTATCTGTATCCACACCTGGGAGCGGACCTGGCAGTACATTAAAAAAGCCGGAACCATTATCTTAGGGATTTCGATTCTGATTTGGGCGGCCATGACCTTTCCGGATCTGCCGGACAGCGAAATGACCATGTACGACAACCAAAGAGCCAGTATCACGGCCGCGAACGAGGGGAAATCCGAAGACGAGCTGAGCGCCTTAACGGCTGATATCGACAACGCCGAGTCGGCCGAAAAGCTGCGCCACTCCTTGGCCGGTCGCTTGGGCATCGCCATGGAGACGGTCACCGAGCCGGCGGGCTTTGACTGGCGGACCAACATCGCCCTTTTGGGCGGGATCGCGGCCAAAGAGGTGGTTATCTCCACCTTAGGCACCGCCTACTCCTTAGGGGCCACTGACGCCGAGGAAGATCAGTCCTTAGCCGAACGCATCGAAAACGACTCCAACTGGAAATTCTCGAACGCCGTGGCTTTGCTGTTGTTTACCCTTTTATACTCCCCGTGCTTTGTGACTTTAGCCATGATTAGGCAAGAGACTGGCCGCTGGGGCTGGCTCTTCTTTAGCCTGTTCTTTAACTTAATCTTAGCCTACGCGGTGGCCGTTGTCGCCAACCAACTGCTAGCTTAAAATAAGACTTTAGTTTAAGCTAAGCTAAAAACTTTAAAACCCCTAAAAAAACCTCTAAAGGCGAAAGCCTTAAGGTTTTTTAGGGGTTTTTTTAGTTAAAAATATAGCTTAGGTTAAAATTATCAGTTTAGGCGCGTAGAGCTAAAAAGAGAGGCTAGTTAAGGTTATAAAGCGACCAGTTTTAGGTTAAGCGGCGGCTATTTTTAGGTTCAATAGCGGCCATTTTCAGGTTAGATTCCTTCGTAAAAACCCTCTTTTTTAATTTTTAAAGAATCGTTAATACACTATATAGTGGTCTTTTTAATTTTAGATCGGCTTACGCGGTAGAGCTAGGCGCTAAAATTTCAAGGCCAGGGTTTTTACGCGGTCATCAGGTTAAATAGCGACTATTTTATGTTCAATAGCTTCAGTTAGATAATAAATACAAGTTAATTCTGAAATATTTTAAAATAAAACCGTAAAATCACTTTGTATTAAAAGTTTAAACTGTCTTTATAACTATATGCGTAAGTCAATAACTCACTTACTTCTATGTATTTAGGTCTTAATAAGCCGTCTAAAATTAATAACTATTGATTTTTTACGAATCCCTGACTTTAGGCCCCGTTATTTTTCGCGGCCAGATTTGCCCAACGCTCGGTTAAGCGCCTTAAACCTTCGCTCAAGCTAACCCCGGGTCGATAACCCAAGAGGGTCTTCGCCCGGGTGAGGTCATAATAGTGGCTCGAGGACAGCTGACGGGCCGTAAAAAGGGTTAAGGGCGGCTCGTTTACCGCCTTAGCCAAGCGCCACAGTTTTTCTAAGCTAAAACCTATGGCTCGACCTAAGCGCTTATTAATAATAGGTTTGGCCGGACCCAAGCCCGCCGTGGCTAGTAAAGAGTTTATAAGTTCGGTGAGTTCAATAGGCTGGTCTTGGCCGATAAAAAACGGCAGTCCCCCGACTGGGTCGCCGGCCACTAGCCTGTCTAAGGCCAGGACATGGGCCTCGGCCGCGTTGTCGATATAGGTCGCGTCCACTAAATAGGGCCCGCCGCTAAAAAGAAACAGCCGCCCGCGCTTGGCGCGGGCGGCTAACCGGGGAAACAAATGGGGATCCCCTGGACCCCAGATCAGATGCGGCCTTAAAGCCAAGGTCCGAAAGCTGGGGCAGTCGGCCCTTAAAACCAAACGCTCGGCTAACATTTTACTATAGGCGTAAGGCTGGGCGGGGTCGGCCATATAAGGGGCGCTCTCGTCGACTCCCTTTAAATCCTCCCCCGCGTGGACCACCGAAGGGGAGCTGGTATAGACAAAATAGCGAGCTTTTTGCTGTCTGGCCGCCTCTAAGATCCGGGCCGTCCCCATGGCGTTGTTTTCCACGTACTGGGCTAAAGGTCCCCAGACGCCACTTTTAGCGGCTGAGTGGACGACCCCGTCCACGCCGTCGGTGGCCCTTAGTAAAGACGCGAAGTCGTCTAAATCCCCTAAGTAAACCTCCGCCCCCAAGGCGGCGAGTTCTGGGGCTTCCCGTCGGGTTAAGACCCGGACGCGATAACCTTGGCCTAAAAGTCGCCGAGCGATCTGACCGCCTAAAAAACCCAAAGCTCCGGTCACTAAGGCCAGCATGAGTTCCTCCTTGGCCCGCTTTTTAAAGATTTAAGCTTTTTCCGTCGGGCTAAAACCGTCTAAAATCCGTCCCTCGCCGTCTAAAGTCAAAAGACGATAAGACTCGGTAGAGGCTAAAGCTTTTATGTCGTAAATATGCATCGCCTGGGCCTGATATTCTTGTCGCCATAAAGGGTCGAGGCGGCCTAAAAAAGCCTCGCCAGCCTCTTTAGCCAAAAAAACCGGGACGTACTCCCCGGTCTCGTCCTCTAAAATTAAGAGTTTGTCGCGGTTAACGGTGATGGCCGCGGCTAAAACCCAGAGCCAGGTCGCGTTGTCGCTATGGTTTTCCGTCTTGAGGTCACTGGCCTTACTTGTGGTCATAAAATCCTTTTTTTAAACCGTTTAGCTCGATTGTAGTCAAAATTATTAGAGCGAGCGACCATCCTTAGCCCCCCGTGACGGTCGCGACCAAAGCTAGCCTAAGCCGTAGCCCACTTCCGAAAAAGGCATTATAACAAAACCTTAACCATTACGGTAAGAGGACGGGTTAAGCGCGAGGCGAGGCCTTTAGTTCTAATTTTAGGCTTTTTTGGCTCTAGAACTAAGGCTCGCGGATCAAGAAAAACAAAACTAGCCGACTAAGATAAAAAAATGGCTCGCCAACCAAGAGAAACAGGTTAGCCGACCAAGACCAACAAGAGGCGCTCGCGACTTAAGCGCCAAATTCGACGGAAGATCTTACTGTTGTTTATCCACAAAGGGCTAAAAGATTGACCAAAACGTCAAACGATGGCTGATCCTCGCTTAAAAAATTATTCCTTTGACCTGGAATATATATAGCCTAAGGCGCAAAAATGGAACTTTAAAGGTTATGAAAAGGCTATGGGCGGCCTTAACGTGAAATGAAAATCGCGAGGAAATCCTAAATCCGGCGAGATTTGATTTCCGCGGTTTTTAATGTATACTCTATTAAAAGCTAAATAAAACCCTTAGTTACGGTGTCTAAGCCCCAAACGTAATTGACGCCGATTACTAAAAAAAATAAATTAAAACAACTCTGGCGATTTTAGCGAGGAGTTTAAGGTAATAAACCGTGATAGAGTATTATTGATTTTGCTACGCTCTGATATCAATATGAAGAATCTTAAGTTTTAGAAAGTTTAGTTAAACTGGCTGATAATAGAGATTCAGAATCCATCTCACGCTTAGGTTATATATATTTATACGGTTATGTTATTTATTAACGTTTTATTACAGTCTATTGATTAGATAAAAATTCATCTAATAAATAATACTATATTTAATAATTTACAACATCTAAACTTTATTATAAGGTAAATTAGTGAAGAACAGTTTTAAAGACACCGCTAAGTGGTTAAGTTTATCAGCTGAACTAGGTGACGCCGACTCGCAGTTTAAACTTGGTCTCATTTATAAATTAGCCGAAAACGCGCCCGAAGAAAAAGCCGAAAGCCTAAAATGGCTCCAAAAGGCCGCGGACCAAGGCCACGCCGACGCTCAGTTTACCCTTGGTAAATCTTATTTTTACGGCGACGACGCGCCCGAAGACAAAGCCGAAGCCCTAAAATGGATTCAAAAGGCCGCGGACCAAGGCCACGCCGACGCCGTGTTTCTCCTTGGTTTCGCTTATTATTCGGGCGAAGGCGCGCCCGAAGACAAGGCCCTAGCCTTAAAATGGATTCAAAAGGCCGCGGACCTAGACAACGCCTACGCGTGTTTTCTCCTTGGTCATTCTTTTTATTTCGACGAAGACGCGCCCGAAGACAAAGCCGAAGCCCTAAAATGGATTCAAAAGGCCGCGGACCTTGGCTACGCCGACGCGCAGTTTTTCCTTGGTCAATCTTTATATTTACTCGAAGGCGGGCCCGAAAACATGGCCTTAGCCGTAAAATGGTTTCAAAAGGCCGCGGACCAAGGCCTCGCCGAAGCCCAGTTTAAACTTGGCTTCGCTTATGATTTAGGCGAAGGCGCGCCCAAAAACAAGGCCGAAAGCCTAAAATGGTATCAAAAGGCCGCGGAACAAGGCCTTCCCGAAGCCCAGTTTAACCTCGCCGAATCTTATTTTCACGGCGAAGGCGTCCCCGAAAACAAGGCCCTAGCCCTAAAATGGTATAAAAAGGCCGCGGAACTTGGCCTTCCCGAAGCCCAGTTTATACTTGGCCTCGCTTATGACTTAGGCGATGGAGTCCCCGAAAACAAGGCCCTAGCCATAAAATGGTATAAAAAGGCCGCGGACCAAGACTACGCCGAAGCCCAGTTTAACCTCGCCGAATCTTATTTTCACGGCCTAGGCGCGCCGCAAGACAAAGCCGAAGGCCTAAAATGGTATAAAAAGGCCGCCGAACAAGGCCACCTAAACGCGCAGTTTAACCTTGGCCTCGCTTATTATTTCGGCAAAGGCTCGCCCGAAAACAAGGCCGAAGGCGTAAAATGGATTCAAAAGGCCGCGGACCAAGGCCTGGCCGACGCGCAGTTTAGCCTTGGTAACTGTTATTATTTCGGCGAAGGCGCGCCCGAAAACAAGGCCCTCGCCGTAAAATGGTTTCAAAAGGCCGCGGACCAAGGCCTGGCCGACGCGCAGTTTAGCCTGGCTAATTCTTTCTTTACCGTGAAACATAAATTTTAAAAAAAATATCAATTATAAAAAAAAGGACAAACCAACCCATCCGACATAGATAATGTCGCTTAATTTTAATATATTAAGTGCAATTTAACTGCTAA
>JAIROO010000302.1 GCA_031257535.1 Deltaproteobacteria bacterium | reverse complement strand
ATATTTGTTCTCCAGCCAGTATTAAAACTGAGTAACTGAGTAAGCTCACGCCAAACGAAGACGCTCAAGGCCAAAGAAACTCACAAGACTTGGGAAGCCTTTGATGACGCGCCGATGAGAGCCACAACATGGAAAATAGGGTTACATCGAAAAAGGATCGGTCAGCTAGGAGCTGAGATATTTACAGTATATTAAGACAATATTATAGTCTATCTCCATAATAAAATTAACAAAGTCAAGTAATAATGACTATTTATCACTCGATACATAACATAAAAAGTATATTGACTTATATATGATATACTATAAACTTTTTAAGAATATAACTAAATAATTATAATACTAAATTTTCAGGTATTCATGGCTTTAGTATACATGAATATATGTGGAAAAATTTTTTTAGGGATATCGTTAAAGTTTATTATTAATCTTTTAACGAAATAATTTAAAATAAACGCAAAATAAACTTAATTTAAATTTTTTTTAATGTAATAAAATAATTAATCATAAATCTGTAATTTTATTATTTTGATCTATCACAATAGGCAACTTATTTAATATATTATCTCTTAAAAAACCAGTCTTGCGCTTGCTAGCCATCAAAACAATGAGGTAATCTCCTTTGGGTGACGGCTTTCGTTCCCTTCTCCTATAATATAAGCGTCATTTGGCTTTATCAATAGATTATGTTGAGTTTTTTTTGGGTCCCCTTGATTTTCAAGAGTTTTGCCATGTTACTCGCCAAAATCCAGGACTTAACATAAGCGAGAAATTTGTTTGGCCGGTTTGTTAAGAGGGAACTGGAAACGGAGTATTAATTCACCTTCGCGCCAGTTCTCTGCTCTACTATATGTATTATTATGTCTTAAACATCATAAAAATATATCTTTTCCTTAGGGCTTCGACGCCTGCCTGTTATACGCTGGAGTTAGCTGGTCAATCCAGGCGGCAAATTAATTATTTTGCCGCTCTTTACTCGAGTCTCTTAGTTTTTTTTATTGAGGCGCGCGACTCCTTGTAGGCGGGTACCCCCAAAATTAGAATTGTTGAAGGTAAGCTAAAAATGGTTTGGCTAGTTTAGGCCGCCATTGCCTTAGGGCCGCTCGAATTACTGGCGAGCTTGAGAGCCGAACTTTTTTTTAAACACGGTTCCAAAAAGATCCTGGCCGCTTAGAACTAAGGCTTTTTCGCTAGTATTCTAAAACGCCAATTTTAGAGATTTACGATTGTTGGCGCGCGGCTTAAGGCCAAAGGCGGCCCTTAGGTCTGGCTTTCCCGATTTTAAGGCCCTTTGGCGAGGTAGGCTTTTTGGCGATAAAAAGGGTAAAACGGTCAATCGTCGCTAGGCGGAAAAAAAGGCAAGAAAGGTTTACGCCGGTATTTGAGCCAGGGTTCGCGGTGGGTGAGTCGATGATCCGGGTAGGGCTCGGGCTCGTTGGGGTTGGGCGGCCCTAAGCGTCGGACCGGAGCTAAACTCGGGACTTTGGGGGGGGAGGCCTTTTCCCAGACCAAGGGGTTGGGTTTGACGGTCTCGTCTTGGAAAACAAAGCGGTTCAAACCGATGTTAGTTAAAACGCCAATGGCTAAAAGACTAGTTAAAAGAGAACTCCCGCCATAACTAATAAAGGGCAAGGGGATACCAACCACCGGAAACAAGCCTAAGACCATGGCTAAATTAATGGTCATTTGCCAAAAAATTAAGCTAATTAAGCCTAAGGCCAAATAAGCCCCAAACGGCTCGCCACTATGACGGACCACGCCTAAAGCCGAACAAAATAGACAAAAAAACAAAAGTAAGGTCGCGCTGGCCCCCACAAATCCCCATTCCTCGGCTAAAGCGGCGAAAGCGAAATCCGTCTCTGGGGCGGGTAAAAAACCATAGCGATGCTGGGAGCCTTCTAAGAAACCTTGGCCAAAGACCTGGCCACTACCTATAGCGCTCTCGGCTTGGATGATTTGCCAGCCTTGCTCGGTGGGCGCGGCTTTAGGGGCCAGAAAAAAGCGAAAGCGGGCTAGGTGATAAGGCTTAATGACCTCGCGCTGTAACAAAAACTCTTGGCCACCTAAGAAAAAAATCCAGATTATGGCCGCCGCGCCTAAACCTATAATGGTCAGGATCACGCGCTTTCGTAAACCCACGAACAGAAAAATAGGGCTGACCGTTAACAGAAGATGGATAGCCGTGCCCAAGTCAGGCTGTTTTAAGATAAAAACGAAGGGCGTGAGGATTAAGAGTAGGGGTAGACCCAGATCTTTAAAACCTAATGGCTTAAGCTCCGAGCGTCTGGCGAAGAGGTGGGCTAGAATCAGGACTAAGCCGACTTTAGTTAACTCGGAGGGCTGAAATCGAAAAGGCCCCAAAGGCAACCAACGCTGAGCTCCACCGGCGGTGATCCCCACGAATTTGACCGCGATTAGTAAGATTATACACACGCCAAACAAGGGCCAGGCGATGATTTTTAACCGTCTATAGTCAAAAAAGAAAAAAACGCATAAACCAATGACCCCTAAGGTGGCGAAGGCCATTTGTTTGGCGAAATGGTTAGAGGCCACCTCTCGACCTAGGCCTGAAGTGCTATAAAGGGTGACTAAACCGGCCCCTATAAGGAGCAGAGCCGAGACCAGAAGCGGCCAGCGTAGATTTTCGGCTAAGCGGTCAAAGTCAATCTTTTTCATAAGTCGCCACGCCAACCAGTAGGTTTGTCTGGTTGAACTTGATAAGGCGGCATCACGGTCGCGTCAATGGAGGAGTCAAAATAGGCGGTTAAAAGTTTGGCGGCCAAAGGAGCCGAGTTCGCGCCGCCCCCGCCCGCGTGCTCTAGTAAAACGGTCACCACCACTTCGGGATCTTCGGCTGGAGCGTAGGCGGTAAACCAGGCGTGCTCGCGATACTTCCAAGGCAAGACTCCGCCGCGGGAGTAGAGCTGGTAGCGGTCAAGACTAATAACCTGCGAGGTCCCGGTCTTGCCGGCCACCCGAACGCCGGGGATCTGACCCCGCCGACCAGTCCCGCCCCCTTCCATAACCACGGCTTCTAGGCTTTTGCGCACGGCTTGAAAGTAGTCGGGCCGTAAGTCTAAGCGGTTAATGACCTCAGGCTCGGTCCTTTTAACTAAGCTCCCCTCAAAGTCCAGCACCTCTTTAACCAAATGAGGTCGATATAACGTGCCGCCATTAGCCGCGACCGCCGTAAACTGGGCGACTTGGAGAGGGGTGGTTAGTAAGTAGCCCTGACCAATGGAGACAGGTAGAGTCTCGCCAAAATTCCAAGGTTTGCCAAAGCGTTTGAGTTTCCAGGCCTGGTCGGGGACTAGACCCGCCCGCTCGGTTTTTAGGTCCACCCCTAAGGTTCGCCCTAAACCAAAGTTTTGCCTAACGCCTTTGGCTAAGCGGTCCACCCCTAAGCGACGGCCTACCTCGTAGTAATAAACGTCGCAAGACTCCTTTAAAGAGCGCTTGAGATTGACCGCCCCATGACCTCCTCGCGCCCAGCACCCAAAGCGACTGCCCCCTAAGTAAACCGCCCCCGCGCAGCCAAAGATCGTCTCCGGGGTTATGACTCCCTCGTTTAAGGCGGTTAAGGCCATGGCGATTTTAAAGGTCGACCCCGGGGGATACTGGCCACCCACGGCCCTATTTTCCATGGGTTTAAAGGGATCCTCGTTTAAGGACTTCCAGCGCTCGGCCGAGACCCCGCCCACAAAGTCGTGGAGATTAAAGGTGGGGCTAGAGGCCATGGCTAAGATCTCAAAGTTCCTGGGGTCTAAAACCACAATGGCCCCGGCTCGCTCTCCTAAGAGAGCTTGGGACACCCGTTGCAGCCGACTGTCTAAGGTTAAGCGGATATTGTGGCCTGGCGAGGGATAGTCGACTTTTAGCTCTTCTAAGACCCGGCCATGGGAGTCGACCGTGGTTAAGCGCTGACCTTTTTGGCCATGGAGGAGGGACTCTTGACTCTGCTCTAAGCCGCTTTGGCCAACTAAAGCCCCTTGTTTTAAGCCTTGATAAGGATCCTCGCCCAATTGCTTGGGGCTAATCTCGCCTAAGAACCCAATTAGATGGGGGGCGAAGTTCTCACGGGTGGGCCTTCTGACCGAGTTAATCTGGATGGTCACCCCGTCTAAGTCATAGTAGCGGGTCTTTAAAATAGCCAGATCGGCTCGAGTCAGGCCCGAGACCCACTGTTGGGAGTTATACTTTTGTTTTTTGGCTAAGGCCGTGAATTTTTTTTCTAAATCTTGGGGGTCGCGGCCAATCAAGCGCGCCACCTCAGCCGTTAACTCGCGGGGTTTGGCCACTTCCCCTGGGGTGACGAAGAGGTCGTAACTAAGCTGATTGTCGACTAAGGTCTGACCATGGCGGTCTAAGATAAGACCTCTTTGGGTGGGAATCTCGACTAAAGCGGAGTGATTTTTTTGGCTTTTTAAAAGATGTTCCTCGCCCGAGACGATTTGGAGATACCAAAGGCGCAAAACTAAGACGGACAAGGTCAAGGCCACCGCCACCTTCAGCCAGACGATCTGGGAACCATAGTCAGGCGGGGCGCCGCCAAATGTGGGGGCCTTGGTAGTCATGGAGCTTCCTTAGGTTTAAAAAGACGGTCTAAGATTCCAAAGACCAAGGGACAGGCGAGGGCCGTAATCAAACAGATCCGGGCCGTTAACAAGAGGGTTTCCGCGGTCAGATAAGGGGCGGCTTTGGGAGCGGGTTTGACCAGACCCAAAAGCCAGGGCTCTAAACCCCCGGCCAATCCCCCGTAAACGCCAAGGGTTAAAAGAAACAAAGACCCAGCGCCACCTAATTCTAGTTTACGAATTACCCCTCTGACGATCAAGACGCCCACCAAAAGTTTTAGGGAGTAGAGCCCAGGCGGAGTAGGGCTTAAATACCCTTGAAATAGGCCAAAGTAAAAGGCCCCTATATAAGCTAGATAGCCTTCGGTCCTTAAAGACAGATATAAAGTCAGTAAAAAAGGCCACTCTGGCCGAAAACCCGCGAGAGCTACGCCAACCTCCGCTCGACCGGTTAGGGCCGTTAAAACTGGGCCGAGTAAAAAAAACGGCCACAGCCGACTAAAAGGTAAAGGCGCGGCCGGGCTATAGCGAGGAAAGGCCATGTTAACGCGACCGGGGCCGCGAGACTTTTTTCTCAAAAATGGTCAAAACCGCGGGGCCTAATTGGGTCCAGTCAAAGGGCGAGGGATTGGTGGGGCGAATTAAGATCTCTTTTAAACTTGAAAAGTCCACGGAGGGCCTTAACTCGGCCCTTAAAAAAATCCCTAAACCCGCGTTGTCGACTTGGGAGATGACTCCTATAGCCAAACCTTCTGGAAATATGCCGTCTAAGCCCGAGGAGACCACGAGATCGCCTAAACGCACGTCCTCGCCTTTACGGACGTACTCCAGCTCTAAACGGCCGGCTCCTAAGCCAGTGACTAAAACATTGACTCGGTTTCTTTGGATAAAGGCGTCCACCCCGCTGGAGCGATCCGTGACCAATAAAACCTTAGCCGCGTTAGGGGCCAGCTCCACCACGCGGCCCACTAGGCCCTGGTCGGAGAAAACCGCGGCCTCGGGAGTTACCCCGTCGCGCGAGCCCAAGTCCACGGCCACGGCTTGAAACCACGGCCCAGGGTCCCAGGCTAAGATCCGGCCGGCTAAAAACTCCTTGGGGTTTTGAGCCTTTAAGTTTAATAAGACCTGATACCGCTCGTTGGCTTTACGGTCCTCTTCCAGCTCCACCACGCGGCGCCTTAAACGGGTCACGGTCTGTTTTAACGATTGATTTTCGGCGTTGGCGTTTAAAAGGGCGAAGTAATTAAGCCAGACGTTTTCCACCTCGTCGGCCACGTAGTTGAGCCCAGAGTTAACCGGGGCTAAAATCATTAAGGGCAGGGTCTGCGCGATCTCGCTGGTCGGACCTTTCGGATTACGAGCGTAAGCCGACATTAAAGCCAAAGCCAAAAGAAATAGAAACAGAGGCGAAAAAGCTTTAAAGCGCGGCGGCATTTAAGGGATGGAGATTTCTTTGAGCATGTCAAGGTTATCTAAAGCCTTGCCACTGCCCATGGCCACGGTGGTAAAAGGGTTGTCGGCGATTATTATGGGCAGATGAGTCTCCTCCCTTAATAAAACGTCTAAGCGCCGTAATAAAGCCCCACCGCCGGTCAGCACAATACCCCTGGTCACGATGTCGGCGGCCAGCTCTGGGGGGATCTGCTCTAAAGCGCTCCGGACCGTGGTCAGGATGGAGTCGACTTGCTCGGTAATGGCTTTGCGGATCTCCTCTGAGTCAATGGCCACGGTTTTGGGGATGCCCGTGACCGTGTCTAACCCTCGAACCTCTAAAGAGTCGACTAGGTCGGAAGGGTAAGCCGTGCCAATCTCTTGTTTAATAACCTCAGCCGTCCGCTCGCCAATTAAGAGGTTATATTTTTTGCGAATGTACTGGGCGATGGCCTCGTCCATTTTGTCGCCACCCATGCGGACCGATTTGGCGTAAACAATACCCGACAAGGAAATTATGGCGACTTCCGTGGTTCCACCACCTATGTCAACGATCATGTTGGCTGTGGGTTCGGTGACCGGTAGACCAGCTCCAATGGCCGCGGCCATAGGCTCCTCAACGAGGTAGACCTCAGAAGCTCCGGCTTGCTCGGCGGCCTCCCGAACGGCCTTTTTTTCCACCTGAGTAATGCCCGAAGGCACGGCCACGATAATGCGGGGTTTGACAAAACGCCGGAAATTGGTTTTCCGGATAAAGTGCCGGAGCATGGCTTGGGTGATCTCAAAATCAGCGATAACCCCGTCTTTCATGGGCCGGATAGCCACGATGCCCGAGGGGGTTTTACCGAGCATGGCCTTGGCCTCGTGGCCCACGGCCAAGACTTTGCCGTTTTTGCCGTCTTTTTTGACCGCGACCACCGAGGGCTCGGATAAAACCACCCCCTTACCCTTGAGATAAACTAGGGTGTTGGCCGTGCCCAGATCAATGGCTAGATCGTGGGAAAAGAAATTGAGAAAAGAGCGGAAAAGCTTCATATATTTAAACCGGCCTTAAAGCTTAAACAAATTTGGAGGCGGTTTAAGACCTTAAATCTGAGAAAACTAAAAGCCGGACTCCTTAAGGCGTAATATAAAAATAAATAGTTTTTTAAGGCCCAAAAGACTCTAAATTAAAGGCTGAAAAGCTATTATTTAGGTCAAAAAAGGCTCTTATTTTAGGCCAAGCTTTTAACTTAAAGCCAAAAAAGGGCTAATTTTTAGCCAAAAAAACGCGTAAAGTTTATTTTGGCCAAAAAATCAAAAAAGCCCTTAAAAAAAGGTGAGCCAAAATTTATTGGGCGTAACTAGGGGTGGCCACTTTAGAAAAAAGGCCAGGCAACCTTAGCTTATTTTAACGCTAATAGGTAGAAAAAAACAAAAAAATGAAACCTTAAAAACATCTAAAATCAAGGTCTTTAGGTCAAGGCCAAAAATCAGAACCAAAGCCGGTCGCCCAAAAAAACCTTAAAAATCAAAAGCCATAAGTCTGAAGAAAAAAAAACGAAAAAACCAAAATTTCTCGAAAAAACAAATTTTCTTGAAAAAACAAATTTTCTTGAAAAAACAAAGGTCTTAGATCTTAAGGAACATTTACCTGTTCAAATAAAGAAAAGGTAAAAAATACCACAAATTTGTTTTTTTTAGAAAAATAACTAATATTTAAGAAGTCAAAAACCCGGCCTAAGACCGGTTAAATTTTAAACCCCTTATAATATTTTTACGCCAATATTTAAAAAAAATCAATCATTTGGGTCGAAAAAAAGGCCTTAAAAAAAGATCCAAAAATGGCTAAAAAAACAGAAAATTTGACGCTCTTAAAAGATCAAAAAGGCTAAAAAAACAAGGACTCCTAAATTTGGCTTATAAAAATAGGCCCTAAAAATTGTCGTCTATCAGCTTAATGGCTATTTCAGGACATTTTTTGTGACCTAGCCATAAATGGTAACTTTTAACAAAAAAAAATTGAGGAGGCCTTTTTTTAGGATATTTTCGTTAGTTAAACACATCTTTAGCTTACAAAAATTTTTTTAACAATCAATCGTAAAATCAAAACTTAAATAATTTTTTAAATAACGGTAAAAAATGTGCAAAATCTAAATAAATTTCAAAATATATTAAATTTACGATAAAAAATCAGATAAAATTCAAATATCGCATAAAACTTCAAAAGATATCCAATAACACAATAAACTTTAGGAGATATCCAATAACGCAATAAACTTTAGGAGATATTCAATTTTCGCAAAAAAAACTTCTACAAATAATCAATTTCCGCAAAAAAACTTCATAAAATATTAAATAATCGCAAAAAACTTCTCGAAAATTTCTAAATAAACTTCATAAAATCTAAAAAATTCTATATTAAACTTAAAAATAAGGCCAAAAATCATAAAAAAAAAGCCAGAGAGGCTTTATGGCCCTCTCTGGCGGAGGAAACTTTGGCGACTAGCCTCTTGGAGCGGGCTCTTAAAAAAAGAGAGCCGCGTCGCCAGGAGAGGGCCTTGTGGTTTAGGAGTCTTCCTCTTCGTCGTCCCCGCTGGGAGTCGGGGTCAGGTCCGCGTAAGGCGAGTCAGCTATAGTCTCGTCCGACCCTTTCGCCTCCTCCGCGGAGGCTTCTAGTTCGGTCGCGACTGGCTTAGTCGCCTCGGGCTTGGTTACCGCTGATTCGGTCGCTTCTGGCTCGGTCGCTTCTGGCTCGGCTGCCACTGGCTCGGTCGGCTCGGGCTCGGTCGCCTCGGGCTTGGTCGCCTCGGGCTCAGTCGTTTCGGGTTCGGTCGCGAATGGTTGGGCCGTAGCTAGTAGCTCTTCTTCGACCTGTTCAGTCTCCGTCTCGGTCGAGGTCTCGGTTAAAGCTTGGAGGTTTTTGGCTCTCGAGGCGGCGACGCGTCTAGCCCGGGACTCGGAGGCGGCGGAGGGCCGAAGTGACTCGCCTTTGGAGGCGGCGACGCGGCGGTCGCGGCTTATGGTCTTTTTAGCCTGGCGTTTTTGGTCAGCTTGAGCCGAGATATAGTCAGGTCCTAAAAGCTCAACTCGAGCTAAAGGAGCCGCGTCCCCAGCTCGAAGGCCCACGCGAATGACCGAGGCGTAGCCACTATTTCTTTCGCTGAAGTAGTTTTCCTTAGCTTGGTTAAAGAGCTTAGCGAGAATACTTTGTTTAGTTATAATGGCCCCAGCTTGACGAATGGCGTGCAGATCGCCTTTTTTGGCTAAGGTCACCAAATGGTCGATAACTGGTTTTAAGGCCTTGGCTTTGATGACCGTCGTGATGATTTTGCCGTGCTCAATTAGGCTGGTGGCCATATTGCGCAGCATGGCCCGGCGGTGAGAGGCCGTACGGCCTAATTTAACGTTGGCTTTGCGATGCCGCATGGTAAATCCTCTTTAGCGGTTTTCTGGCCGGGAATAGCCGCCAACGGTCATGCCTAGACGTAGACCTAAATTATTTAAAACGATTTTAATCTCATTAAGAGATTTCCGGCCAAAATTTTTAGTTTTTAGCATTTCATGCTCGGTCTTCTGGACCAGATCGCCGATGGTGTAGATGTCGGCGTTTTTCAGGCAATTAGCCGAGCGGACCGATAGCTCCAACTCATCCACGGAGCGAAGAAACTGTTCGTTGCCAGTAATACCGCCTAAGTCGACTACCCGGACGGGAGGAGTCGTGGTCTCTTCGAAAACGGTAAAAATAGTTAGCTGATCTAAAAGGATAGAGGCCGCGGAAGCCACGGCTTCTTGCGGGGTTATACTGCCGTCAGTCCAGACGTCTAAGGCTAAACGGTCGTAGTCGGTTTTTTGGCCAACCCTCGCGTTAGTGACTTTAAAGTTGACTTTCCGGATGGGCGAAAAAAGCGCGTCAATGGGGATTAAGCCAATAATCTGCTCGGCTTCGGCCGGTTTTTCCGCGGCTACGTAACCTTTGCCCGCCTCGACCTCCAAAGTCATGTTAAGGCTGCCATTATTGGATAAAGTGGCGATGTGGTGATCTTTATTTAAGACCTCGACCATATGATCAGTGATGATGTCGCCGGCTTTAACGGCTTTAGGCCCGACCGCTTCGATCCTCAAACTCCGGACGCTGGGGCCACGGTACCTTAAGCGGACTTCTTTTAAATTTAGAATAATGTCGGAAATGTCCTCAAGCACGTCGGGTAAAGTCGAGAGCTCATGAAGGACGTTATCGATTTTGACTGAAATAATAGCCGCTCCCTGGAGGGAGGACAGCATAATCCGTCTTAAAGCGTTGCCTAAGGTGAGGCCAAAACCTCTTTCCAAAGGCTCGCAGATGAATTTGCCGTAATTGCGGCGGGGATCGAATTCCTCGATCTCCACTTTTTGGGGTTTAATTAAGTCCTTCCAGGTTTTTTCCATACCCTCTCCCAGACGCCCGCCACGGGCGATTTAGGGCGATTGTGGCGAAACTTTTTAATAAGGCCGAAGTCTTTTTGGCGCCCAAAAAAAAAGGAATCTATTAGAGTAAGTTAGGACAAAATATTGGCCTAACTTAACTAAATCAAGCCTACTTCGAGTACAACTCGACGATGAGCTGTTCGGACACCGTCATGGTGAGATCTTCCCGTAAGGGCAGTTCTTTGACCCGACCAGAAAAGGCGGCTTTGTCCAGCTCGAGCCATCTTGGGGTCCCGCGGCGAGCCACGGTCTCTAAGGACTGCTGGACGTTTAAGTTTTGACGGCTCTTTTCCCGTAAGGTCACGGAGTCGCCGCCTTTGACCAGATAGGAGGGGATGTCGACCTTGTGGTCGTTGACCAAAAAGTGACCGTGGGTGACTAGTTGGCGGGCTTGGTTGCGGGAAGAGGCAAACCCTAAGCGGTAGACGATGTTGTCTAAACGCCGCTCCAAAAGGATGAGTAAGTTAGCTCCGGTCACGCCTTTTTGGCGAACCGCTTGGTCAAAAAGGGACCTAAACTGCTTTTCTAAAAGCCCATAAGTCCGTTTGACCTTTTGTTTTTCCCGTAATTGGGTCCCATAGTCGGACAGTTTGCCCCGCCGACCGCCGTGCTGGCCGGGAGCGTGGGAGCGGCGCTCAAACGCGCACTTGTTGGCGTAGCAGCGATCGCCTTTTAAAAAGAGCTTCGTGTTCTCCCGCCGGCAGATGCGGCAGACCGCTTCAGTATATCTGGCCAAAGATGTGTCCTCCGGAAAAAGGCTTAAACGCGCCGGCGCTTAGGCGGCCGGCAACCATTGTGAGGGATAGGGGTGACGTCCCGGATCAAGGTCACCTGGAGTCCAGAGGACTGAAAGGCTCTTAAAGCCGCTTCCCGACTGTTGCCCGGGCCTTTGATATAGATTTCGACAGCCCGCATGCCGTGCTCTTGGGCTTTTTTCGTGGCGTCTTCCACGGCGGTTTGAGCCGCGTAAGGCGTGGACTTGCGCGAGCCTTTAAAACCTTGGATGCCCGAGCTGGACCAGGCCACGGCATTGCCTTGAGGGTCGGTGATGGTCACGATGGTATTGGAAAAAGTGGCCTGAATGTGGGCCACGCCAAAAGGCACGATCTTTTTTTCTTTTTTCTTGCGAGTTCGACGGACGGCGCGGGCCGACATGGTAGCCTCCGGTTAATTAGTTATTTGTTGGCTTTTTTCTTGCCCACCACTGACCGCCGGGGGCCTTTACGGGTCCTCGCGTTAGTGTGGGTTCTTTGGCCATTGACCGGTAGGCCCCGGCGATGGCGCAACCCTCGGTAGCAGCCAAGATCCATGAGCCTCTTCACGTTCATGCTCACTTCGCGACGCAAATCGCCCTCGACCTTGTAGTCGGCGTCAATAATCCGGCGGATCCGGGTGACCTCGTCGTCGGTCAACTGGTCGCTCTTGATGGAGGCGTCGACTTTGGCTTTGGCTAAAATAGCTTGGGCGCTGGTTCGGCCTAAACCATAAATATAGGTCAAGGCAATATCTATTTTTTTGTGGCGGGGCAAGTCAATGCCGGAAATTCTGGGCAAATGGAACCCTCCGTAAAAAGTCGCGCCGTCTTAACCCTGGCGTTGTTTGTGTTTGGGATTTTCGCAGATTACCCGCACCTGACCAAAGCGGCGGATAATCTTGCACTTCATGCACATCTTTTTGACCGACGAACGGACTTTCATTTTTGGTCCTTTTCTTCTAAGGCCAAGCGAATGGCCTTTTCCACTTCCTCGGGCGAGCCTGAGGCTAAGACGGTTTTTAACAAGCCCTTGTCCTTATACCACTGGGCCAGGGGCTGGGTCTGCGCCAAATATACTTTTAACCGATTCGAGGCGGCCACTTCCCCGTCGTCGTCTCTCTGGTAAATCTGGCCCCCACAAGTTGGGCAGGTCAGATCCGCGGGCGGGGGGGCGAAATTTAAATGCCAAACCCGGCCACAAGAGCGGCACGAGCGGCGACCGGTTAACCTCACCATGAGCTCTTTTTGGGGAATGTCCAAGAGTAGGCAGTGGTCGACTTTTTGGGCTTTATTGGCTAAGTACTTTTCCAGCTCCTCGGCTTGGTAAACCGTCCGCGGAAAGCCGTCCAAGAGTAAGCCGTTTTGGGCGTCGGGTTGGTTTAAGCGGTCCACGACAATCCGGACCGTTAGCTCGTCCGGCACTAAGAGCCCTTGGCTCATGTACTGTTTAGCCTCTAAGCCTAAAGGCGTGCCCGCGTTAAAATTAGCCCGAAAAATATCTCCAGTACAAACTGAGAGCAGGTTATATCTTTTGACTAAGGCCGCGGTCTGGGTGCCTTTACCCGCTCCCGGCGGACCTAAAAGTATTAGGTTCATTGGACCCTTGCTCCAAAAGGGCGAAAGGTCAAGAGCTCGCTCGCGAAAAAGCCAAAATTATTTAGGCGCGGCTTAAAAAAAGCTCTTCCCCATCGAGGCGATCTTCCCTTGACCTCTAGGATTGACCGTAAACTTGGATATTTAACTTTTTTCTCGTTTTTTGTCAAGTTTTTACAGTTGCCGGCGAGGTTTAATTTTGCCCATGCCCGACAGCCCTTTTTTGAGAAAACCATCGTACTGATAGTTAACGATATAGGACTGGATCTGGGCGATGGTGTCTAAGGCGACCCCAACGACGATTAAAAGGGCGGTCCCGCCAAACCAAAAGTCCACCCGAAACTGGGTGCGGACCAAGGATGGCATAACGCAGATAAAGGAGACGTATAAGGCCCCCCACAAGGTGATCCGGGTTAAAACCCGGTCAATGTACTCGGCGGTTTTCTGGCCCGGGCGGATGCCGGGGATAAATCCACCGCTCTTTTTCATGTTGTCGGCCACGTCCGTGGGGTTAAACTGGACGCCCGTATAAAAGTAACAGAAAAAGACAATGAGCCCCACGTAAATGAGGTTATAAATTATAGACGACTCATTGAGCCAATCGGACATGGTCTTGAAAAAGGGGTGGTCCATGAACTGGCCTAAGGTGGCCGGAAACATGATTAAAGAACTGGCGAAAATGGGGGGAATAACCCCGGCTGGGTTTAACTTTAAGGGTAAATGGACGGAGCGAGGGGCCACGATTTGGCGGCCGACCATTTTTTGGGCGTGCTGGACCGAGATGCGACGCTGAGCTCGCTCGCAGAAGACTACCCCGGCGATTATTAAGATCATGCCCGCGGTTAAGACGACCATGGCCAAGATGGACTGCTCGCCCTGACCCACCCCCTTAACGACCCCACCAATGGCCGAGGGCAAGGCCTCGACGATGCCGGCGAAGATGATTAAAGAGATCCCATTGCCTATGCCGCGCTCGGTAATCTGCTCGCCTAACCACATAATAAAACAGGTCCCGGCGGCTAGGGTCAGGGTGGTCATTAAACGAAAGGACAGGCCTGGGACGATGACGACCGAAGTCCGCTCGTCCACGGCCATGCGCTCTAAACCCACGGCCAGCATAAAACCCTGAAAAAGAGATAAACCCACGGTTAAATACCGGGAGTACTGGGTTAACTTACGGCGTCCGTCCTGGCCGCCTTCTTTTTTTAAGCGACCTAAATGGGGCCAGACCACGGTTAAGAGCTCAATAATGATCGAAGCCGAGATATAAGGCATGATCCCCATGGCGAAAATGGAGAACTGGGACAGAGCTCGGCCAGAAAACATGTCGAATAAGCCCAGCAAAGTCCCTTGGAAGCGGGCGAAGAAAACCGCCAAAGCCTCGGTGTTGACTCCGGGCGTGGGAATGTGCACCCCAACCCTATACACGGCCAAGATAATAAGAACGTAAATGAGGCGCCATCTTAAATCGCGGGACGCGGGGGACGAGGCCTGATTAGGGTTCTGATTGAAGAATCCAAACAAGGGTCTACTCCAAAAGACTACAGGGTGAGAATCTCAACCCGGCCGCCTAAAGCCGTGATTTTTTCCAAGGCCTTTTTAGAGGCGGCTTGGACTTTGAGGTTAAGGGGTTTGGTTAGGTCGCCGTTGGCTAAAACCTTGACTGGTAAGGTGGCCCCGCGGATGAGGCCAGAGGTGGCTAAAACCTCGGAGTCAATCAAGCTGTCGGGCGGAAAACCCTCGAGGTCTTTAAGATTGACCACGGCGAAGGTTTTTTTAAAGATATTGGTAAAACCACGTTTGGGGAGACGCCTTTGGAGGGGCATCTGACCACCTTCAAAACCCACGCCGACCCCGCCGCCGGAGCGAGCTTTTTGGCCTTTGTGTCCCCGACCCGCGGTCTTGCCCGTGCCTGAGGACTCGCCGCGGCCAAGCCGCTTGGGCTTTTTCTTGGATTTAGGGGCGGGGCGTAAATCAGATAGTCTCATGCGTAACCTCTTCGACCTTGAGTAAATAGCCAACCGTCGCGATCATGCCGCGAATGGCGGGATTGTCGGGTGGGGTCGCGCTGTCGCCAACGCGCTTTAAGCCCAAAGCCCGGATGGTTCGGCGATGCCGGGGTTTCCGGCCTAAGGAGCTACGTATTTGGGTTATTTTTAGCGTTTTGGACTCGTTCTCGCCCATATCAAAAAACCTTTAATTATAAAGTCGTCATTTTAGCTAAAAGCCTGTTTTTTAGTCAAAAACAATTTTTTGGCAAAAAAAGCTTTTTTTAGTCAAAAAAACTACTAAAGACTCTTAAGCTTTCAGATTCTTAAGCTCTTAGACTTTTAAGCGCCTAAGACTCTTAAGCTCTTAGGCTTTTAAGCTCCCAAGACTTTTAAGCCCTAAAGACTCTTAAGGGCCCAAGACTTTTAAGTCCTAGAGACTTTTAAGCTCCTAAGACTCTTTTGGCCCTCTGACTCTTAAGCTCTCAGACTCTTAAGCGCTCCAAGGGCACGCCGCGCTCTTTGGCCACGGTGCGGGCTAAGCGCATTTTCTTTAAAGCGGCCATGGTGGCTCGGACCACGTTGTGGGGGTTATTGGAGCCTAAGACTTTGGTTAAGATGTCTTTCACCCCGGCCGCCTCGACCACGGCCCGCACCGAGCCGCCGGCGATAACGCCCGTGCCTTTGGCCGCGGGTTTTAACAGAACCGAGCCGCTGCCACAGTCGCCCACCACCGTGTGGGGCACGGTGGTGCCGGCTAAATCAACCTCAATGACGTTTTTCTTGGCCCGCTCTAAGCCTTTACGAATGGCCTCAGGGACCTCGCTGGCTTTGCCTAAGCCAAACCCAACTCGGCCTTTGCCGTCGCCGACCACGACAATGGCGGAAAAAGAAAAGCGCCGGCCGCCTTTGACGACTTTGGCCACGCGGTTGACGTGGACGACTTTATCGATAAGATTTTCAGAATCTTCAGGCCGATACACGAGTTACTCCCTTAAAAACTAAGGCCCGCCGCCCGGGCTCCCTCGGACAAGGCCTTGACCCGGCCGTGGTATAAAAAGCCATTACGGTCAAAAACCACCTTGGTTAAACCTAAGGCTAAGATAGCCTCGCCAATGGTTTTTCCGACTAAATGGGCTTTTTCGGTCTTTTTTAACCCAGCCAAGGCCTCTTTTAAGGCCGGACTTAAGGTCGAGGTCGCGGCTAAGGTGACGCCTTTGGCGTCGTCTATGAGCTGGGCGTAAATATGGTTGGCCGAGCGAAAAACCGATAACCGAGGTTTTTCCGGGCCACCGCGGACTTTTTGGCGGACCCGTCTTTGGCGTTTGGTCCGGGCCAAGACCCGCTCGCTGGTTTTAGGCATAAGTCACCTGATAAAAGTTGGGGGCCATATAGTCCCAGAAAAAAGTCAGATTATAGCTTAAGTCAAGGCCACTAACCATTATTTATTTACCCCCCGCTTTGCCGGCTTTACCCACTTTGCGGCGGATGGTCTCGCCCTCGTAGCGCACGCCTTTGCCTTTATAGGGCTCGGGCTTGCGGAAAGCCCGCACCTTGGCCGCGGTCATGCCCAAAAGCTCCTTGTCCGGCGAGGTCAGGGTAATTTTTAAGGTTTTAGCGTCCACCTCGGCTTTAACGGCCGGCGGTAGGGGAAACTCCACGGGGTGGGAAAAACCTAAGGTCAGCTTTAAGATCTGGAGGCCTTTGTTCTCTTGGGCTTCCACGCGCCAACCCACGCCCACCACTTCCAAGACCTTCTTAAAGCCCGTGGAGACCCCAATCACCATGTTGTTAACTAAGGTCCGGGTTAAACCCCACAAGGCCCGGTTACTAGGGGACTCGTCTTTGGGGGTTAAAAGGAGGCGCTCTTTTTCCACGGTTAAGTTAATGTTCTGGTGTAAAGAGCGGGTTAAGACCACCTGACCCTTGGTCACCTTTATAACCGGGGCCGCGTACTCGACTTTAACGCCCTGGGGGATGGGAACCGGTAGTTTACCTATTCTGGACATGTCATCCTCTTCCTAAGACGCCCTTACCAGACCTGGCAGAGGGATTCGCCGCCTAAGTTGTGGCACCGAGCTTCCTTGTCGGTCATGACCCCTTTGGAGGTGGAGACGATCATGACCCCCAGACCGGAGAGCACGGGTTTAATCTCGGCCGACTTTAGGTAAAGACGGCGACCAGGCCGCGACAACCGGGTCAGGCCATTAATAACCGGAGCGTTGCGCTCGTTATACTTTAACAAGACCCGGATAAGGCCCTGCTTGTTGTCCCGGCTGATCTTAAAGTTCTTAATGAAACCCTCGTCCTTCAAAATGCGGACAATGGAGACTTTTAAGCGCGAAGACGGAATGTCCACCCGGTCGTGGCGGGCGATGAGAGCGTTCCGGATCCGAGTTAAGAGGTCGGCGATGGGATCGGTCATGCACATAATAGATCACCAACTAGCCTTGACCACGCCCGGAATTTCCCCGGCCAAGGCCATTTTGCGGAAACAAATTCGGCAAAGGTTGTATTTACGCAGAAATCCGCGGGGCCGACCACAGATAGGGCAGCGGTTATAGGCCCGGGACGA
This sequence comes from Deltaproteobacteria bacterium, assembly GCA_031257535.1. Lineage (GTDB taxonomy): Bacteria > Desulfobacterota > Desulfarculia > Adiutricales > Adiutricaceae > JAIROO01. Next base: position 2,911 of record JAIROO010000302.1, on the reverse strand, counting down.
GAACTTGGCCGAGCGGGCGGCCTTCACGATCATGGAAGTTTTGGCCATATCGGGGGCTCCGGCTCCTTATTAGGCGGTTTTGCGGAAGGGCATACCCAGTTCCGCGAGTAAAAAACGGGCTTCCTCGTCGGTCTTGGCCGAAGTGACGATGGTGACGTTTAAGCCTTTGATTTTATCAATTTTATCGTAATTGACTTCCGGGAAGATGATGTGTTCCTTTAAGCCTAAAGTATAGTTGCCCCGGCCGTCGAAAGCTTTGGGGGAGACCCCCCGAAAGTCCCGCACCCTGGGGAGGACCACGTTTAAAAGTTTATCCAAAAAATAGTACATGCGGTCGCGACGTAAGGTGACCATAACCCCAATGGAGTTGCCTTCCCGAAGCTTAAAGGCCGCGATGGAGCGCCGGGCTTTGGTGATGACCGCCCACTGACCGGCCAGAGCCGTCAATTCCAGGCGGCTACTGTCTAAGATCTTACCTTCGCCCGGTTTAATGGCCTCCCCCAAACCCATGTTTAAAGTGATCTTCAACACCTTAGGGATCTGGTGGGGGTTGACGTAATTAAAGTGGTTTTTTAAACGCTCCGAAACTTCGGTTTGGTAAAACTTTTTTAGTCTGGGCATGGTCTCCTCGCGTTATTTGGCCACCTTTAAAAAAGGGCGTCCCTTCGGCCGCGGAGCCGATGGACCTATAAAAATAGGGCCGGAAAAAGGTTACTCGTCGATGCGGGCCTTGCAGCGGCGGCAGATCCGCAGCTTTCGGGGTTTGGCCCCTTCTTCGACCGGGGGCAAGATCTCGTGGCGAATCCAAGTGGGTTCCGCGCATTTAGGGCAGATGAGGGCCACGTTGGAAATATGAATGGACCTTTCCCTTAAGATCCGGCCGCCCGCCTCGCCCATTTGAGTGTTGGGTTTGACGTGTTTGGTCCCCATGTTGACCCCGTCGACCAGGACGCGGTTTTTGGTCTTAATAAACCGTTTTAAGGTTCCAATCTTTTCTTTTTCTTGACCGGAAAAAACGCGTAAGCGATCGCCGGTTTTTAAATCGGTTTTAAATTCCGTTTTTTTTCTCATCTTCTCACCAAAAAGGCGGCCAATTTAGTTATTTAGGCCATAACTATTAGTTTTAATAAGTATTATTTGAAAGCAAAAAGGTTTTGAGAAAAAAAGTAAATTTTTAAAAAAACTTTTAAAAAACTTCCAAAAAAAAAGGCTTATAAAACTTCCGGGGCTAAAGACACGATCTTCATAAAGCGCCGGGTCCTTAGCTCTCTGGCCACTGGGCCAAAAATGCGGGTGCCAATGGGCTCGCGGGCGTTATTGATTAAAACCGCGCTATTGTCGTCAAACTTTATATGGGAGCCGTCCGCCCGGCCAACTTCTTTGGCCGTGCGGACGACGACGGCTTTGACCACTTCGCCTTTTTTGACCTTAGAGCCGGGCAAGGCTTCTTTGACCGAGACCACAATGACGTCGCCTAAAGAGGCGTAACGACGGCGACTGCCACCTAGGACCTTGACGCAGTATAGCTGCTTGGCCCCAGAATTATCGGCCACGGTCAGTCTGGTTTCCGGCTGAATCATGATGTTTCTCCAAATCCCCTAGGCCTGGCGATCCAGGATCCGGGTTAATCGCCAGCGCTTGAGGCGGGATAGGGGCCTGGACTGAATGATTTCCACCGTATCGCCCAGGCGAGCCGAGTTCTTCTCGTCGTGGGCCATAAACTTAGCCCGTCGGCGGATATATTTCTTATATACGGGGTGCTTGACCAGACGATTGACTAGGACCACCACGGTCTTGTCCATTTTGTCGGAAACCACAACGCCCGTTATGGTTTGGTTAGGCCGTCTGTCTTCCACTTCTTACCTCTCGCTTAAAGTCTTGACAACTGAAAGGTTCTTTTCCCGGATGACCGTTTTGATCCTGGCGATCTGTTTTTTGACCGCCCAGGGGCGTTTGACGTTCTTTAATTGGTTAACGGCCAATTGGACCCTTAAATTAAAGAGCTCGGCCAGGAGAAATTCTTCGCGGTGTTTTAGCTCAGTGAGATCCAATTGGCGGATTTGCTTAATGTTCACAGGATATCCCCCCTGACGACAAATCTAGTCACAAAGGGCAGCTTGTTGGCCGCGAGTCTAATGGCTTCCCGAGCCACGGTTTCTGGGACGCCGTCCATTTCAAACAGGACCCGGCCGGGTTTCACGACCGCGACCCAGCCCTCAGGAGCCCCTTTGCCTTTGCCCATCCGGGTTTCAGCCGGCTTTTTACAGACTGGTTTGTCGGGAAAGACGCGGATCCACAGCTGCCCGCCACGCCGCACGTGGCGGTTAATGGCCACGCGGCCGGCTTCGATCTGCTGGGCGGTCATATAGCCGCGGGACAGGGACTGGAGGCCAAACCGACCAAAGTCGAGCTGACTGGCTCCCTTAGCCGGGCCACCCCGGCGGCCTTTTTGCTTTTTGCGGTATTTGGTTCTTTTCGGGGAAAGCATGTCTTTTCAGAACTCCATATAAGGCGGGCGGTCCCACCCTAAAGCCTTAAGCGACGTCTATTTTAAAGCGTCGTTCTCAGCCTTGTCGCTAATGATCTCGCCTTTAAAAATGTGGACCTTAACCCCAATGATCCCATAGGTGGTCTTGGCCTCGGCGAAGCCGTAATCCACGTCGGCCCGCAAGGTGTGCAGGGGCACGCGGCCTTCCCGGTACCACTCCCGCCTGGCCATCTCCGCCCCGCCTAACCGACCCGCGCAGTGGATCTTGACCCCCAAAGCCCCAAACTTAAAGGCCAAGGAGATGGACTTTTTCATGGCCCGCCGGAAAGTGACTCGTTTTTGAAGCTGCTGGGCCACGTTCTCGGCCACTAGTTGGGCCGAGATCTCGGGTTTGCGGACTTCTTGGATGTCGATCATGACTTC
>JAIROO010000203.1 GCA_031257535.1 Deltaproteobacteria bacterium | reverse complement strand
CCCGGCGATTTAAGGCGGGTATGCCTCCAATCTGACACAAACTAGTTAGTCTCACCGAGACCTCACCGACTGGAGAGCCGTGTGCGGGAAAACCGCCAGCACGGTTCGGTGGGAGGGGAGGGGCAACCCTTCCCTACCCCTATCATTATCTAAATTATTAAATTAGCTTTAAATATATGATTTTCAGATGTATAAATGTAACGAAATGATTTTTCTTTATGGTCAGAAGCTAAGAGCTAACATGCCGGCATAACTGGCTACATGGGGACAAAAATCATACAAGGCGAAAAATCTCTTCACCTGCGGAATATCTGCTAAAAATTATATAGTAGCAAATTTATTTGATAAAATTTTTTCATAAATAGATGAAGTTTTTTACCTCAAAAGGATAAAATGTTGGGTGGCCAAATAACGAGAATTCGTTAATGACTTAAGCATTCAAAATAGGAAAATATTTTCGGGTGGCAGTATATTTCTTTTTGGTTAACGGGGCTAAAGAACCGGCTCGCGTAAAAGCTTTTGCCGGGCCACGGTCGCGGTCTGGGCCAGTTCTTCTTGGCCCGGGAGATCGCGTAACTGGTTTAAGTGCTCGGCCGCCCGCAGAATAAGCCTCGCCACGTCTCCCTCGCCTAAGCCATAAAGCCTGGCCACCTCCTCAAATGGGCTCTCGTTGGCCCAGCGATAGACGGCTAAGGCGGCTTCGGGGTCTCTGGTTGGGACCTCAAAATCGTGTTTTATCAGATCCCGGCTCATGTCCGCGATGGACCCAAACACGGTGGCTAAGGCCACTGTTAGGTCGTCCGGGATCTTTCGCGTGAAGAGGGAGCGTTTCTCGTTTAAGAAGCTAGCCACGACCCCAGCCAAGAGAGCCGGATCCTGGGTCGGGAGCGAGTCGTTTTTGATGGCCTCGAACATTATTAAAGGGTGCTCTAAGCGGATCTTGGCCGTTAACTCCCCCCAGGCGGTCAAGCGGTCGTTCTGGTCGACTAAACCCTTCAGCTTTAAAAACTTAACGTGGTTCATAAAGTCGCGCCAGATTATTTTGGTGGCTTTTTTTAATTGGCCGGGGGTTTTGAGCTTAGACAGCTGCCAGGCGGCCAAGGACTGGGTCAGAAGACGGTGGGCCTCGCCTAATTCCATGGCCTTTAAGAGATTTAAGACCATAGGAAAGTTGACGACTAACTGGCTTAAGATGGGCTCAGGGGGTTGTTTAAAAAGGTGAGCCAAGTACTTTAAGTCAGTATGGGGCCCGGGGATAATCACGGCGAAGCCAATGTTGTCTTTGCCGCGACGACCGGCCCGACCGGTCATCTGGGCTAGCTCGGTGGCCGTAATTGGGTCAAAGCTAAGGCCATTGTAGCGGTCGCTTTGGGGAATAACCACGGTGCGGGCTGGAAAATTAACCCCGGCCGAGACCGTGCTGGTGGCGAAAATGGCCGACAATAAGCCTTGGCTCATCAAGTCCTCGACTAAGGTCTTAAAGACGGGGAGATGGCCAGCGTGATGGGAGGCCACGGCTTTTCTTTTTAAGATTTGAATTTGGGGTTTTTGGCTTAAAATCGGAAAGTCCGTCTCATACTTTTGGATCACGGAAAGGCGTTTTTGGCGGCGAGTCTCGGTCTCGGCAACGGGTTGACCGGCGGCGACGATGGCCTCGTCGCACTGTTTTCTGGAGGTCAGAAAAAAAATGGCCGGGGTCAGCTCTAAGCGGTCCAAAGCCCGTAAAGACTCCCCCGCCCGAAACGTGGGGCCTTTGTAGTAGCCACCTCTTCTTCTTTGGGAGAGGTTTTTAACGGCCTCGTTTAAAGTGGCGAAGCTCATTGGCGTAAAGCTTAAGGGCTCTAAAGGCACGGGTCTTTCGCCGCCTAAGACCACTTGGGTCGGCTGACCGCGGTTCTGACTGAGCCAGGCGGCCAGTTCGTCGGCGTTGTCGATTGTGGCCGACAGGAGTAAGAGCCTCACCCGGGTCGGCAAATAGATGAGGGTCTCCTCCCAGACGACTCCTCTTTGCGGGTCGCCTAAGTAGTGGGCCTCGTCTAAAACCACCAGATCGCGGTCCACCAAGCCGTCGCGGTCCATGGCTAAGGCGTCGTAGAGCTGATTGCGCAAGATCTCCGTGGTCCCCACGACGATGGGGGCTCCAGCGTTAATTTTTAAGTCCCCGGTCAGTAAACCCACTTTGTCTTCCCCAAAAATCCGCCGAAACTCGTAATATTTGGAGTTAGACAGAGCTTTTAAGGGCGAGGCGTACCAAGCCTGACCGCCGCGTTCTAGCTCAAAGGCCAAAGCTCGCTCGGCGATCCAGGTCTTGCCGCTGCCAGTGGGGGCCGAGACGATGACGTCCATGGTCTTAACCAATTCCACGGCTTTTAGCTGAAAAGGATCGGGGACAAACGGCTTTTCCTCGGGGAAACCGATTTTAGAGATGAATTTTAAGGCGGCGGGGCTAACGTTTATTGGTTTGGGCAGGGCCAAAGGGTCTTTGGGTTTTTTGGCTTTGACCGGGGTTTTAGCCTTGACTTTTAAGCCAAAGCGCGGGTTTTTAGGTTTTTTTGTCGCTAAGGACGGGTTATTTTTTTTGAAGGACACGGTTAGTGGACTAAAATTATGGCTTTTTCGATTAGTTTTTGTGTTAATTGGCCGGCCAAAATTTTTGGC
>JAIROO010000148.1 GCA_031257535.1 Deltaproteobacteria bacterium | reverse complement strand
AAATCCTTGGAATCTTTCTGGTTCTATACTGGAACGCCTAGTTTCCTTCTGGAGCTTATCCAGCGAAATCCGATTGATTACGTCCGAGCCGAAAGCTATGAGCTGCGTCAGTCCAGCTTAAACGCGGTAGACGTGGCCAAACTTACGCTCGCCCCTCTCCTTTTCCAAACTGGTTATCTAACGATCGAAAAAAAGCTTGGATTCGACAAGTTTAATCTCCGTTGCCCCAACTTGGAAGTCGACCAGGCCTTAAACGCGAGCCTTTTGACGGCTATGACCGGGTGCCGAGAAAGCCATATCCTTGAGTTGGCCGCCAATATCAAGACGGCCCTTTTGGCTTTTGACGAGGCGGCCGTCGCGAAATATTTGGAAACTATTTTACGGTGGGTTCCTTATCAAGAGCAAAGGGCTTTGGAAGGTTACCATCACGCCCTCATCTATTCCGTTTTAAAGGCCCTCCATTTTAAGGTCAAATGCGAGGTCAGCGTCTCGGAGGGAGTCTTCGATTTATTTATTGAGATTCCCAAAAAGGCGGTTTTTATAGTCGAAATCAAATTCGAAAAAATTACCGGCGAAAAGGACGAGGCGACCGAAGAAGACATAAAAAAGCTCCTTAATAAGGCGGTGGACGGCGCGATCAAACAAATAAGCCTAAGGAAATACGCCGCTGGATTTGATCAAGAATTTCCCGTGGCTAAAAAAATGGCTGTGGGCATAGTCGAAAGAGCCTATGTCTTAGCCAAGATTTATTGACGCTATAAGGCCTTGCTTTGGGGCGCTTGACCGCCGCATTGATAGTATTTGAGGTTTTTTCGCGACCTTTAGGACGTAAGGCGCGCTTAGACTAATCTTTTCGGGCTTAAGGCTCTCTCTGTATGTGAAAGCTTGCTCCTAACCAAGCAACCTTAAGGTAGATTTGAGCTTTCAGGCGGTAGACGACTGCCTGGTTCATGATGGCTAAAAGGGGCCGTGAACGCTTACAATAATTTTTGGCTTTAGATAACTAGTTAGGAGAGTAAAATACCTATACTTTGGTTTAGCCGCAGTTTTATTACTATTGCTTTAGAACTATATAGTGGTTGGCCAAGCAAAGAACAAACCGTTCACAAAAGTTGATGATAATATTTATTTTAATATTGTGTTGTTGATACCTAATAAGTCATAAGTCGGCTAAATTAGCTGCTGGATATTGCCTAAAAGCCAGATCTCGGCGAAATTAGAAAATTTTCGTTAATTTGATTAATTCCTTTTCGCTCACTGCTCCTTGATGGGCCGATAATCCCAGAGAAATTTTAATTAATGGTTTGACGTTGTCCTCGCCGAGGGTATAAAACTCGCCTTTTTTTAAATTTCCGATGACCCGGCTAACGCCTAAAATTTGTTCCGCGGTCTGAATGTTGGCGGGGGATGACAGTCGGCCGAAAAATTGGGTGGCGCAGTTGTTGACTATATGGCTGTCGACGCTTTTCGGTTCTTGGGTGGCTAAAATAAGCCCTAAACCGTATTTTCTAGTTTGACTAGCGAAGCGATCTATGGCCGTTTTGGCGGCGGAGGATTTTAAGGCTGGGGCGAAATCCTTAGCCTCGTCAATGACTAAAAGCCCTTGCAACGTAGACGAGGGCTTTTTTTTGGCCCAGAGGAAATAGGTCTGGGTTAACTGGCTGACGAAGGCGCGCTGGGAATCTAGAGGGCCTAAGCCAGAAAGATTAAAAACGGAAATAGCGGTTTGCCCATTTTCCCGGGCCAAGATTTGGTCGATATTGATGGTTTGGCCGCTCCTAAAAAGGGGATTGTTAATCTTTAAGGCTCTGAACGCGCTGGCGAGTTCGCGGCCTATCTGTTCGGCGTTTTGGCTGATCTCGGCGGCTTCTTTGGAGAGATTTTCCAAAAAATTGATAATAGCGTCTAAGTCAGATTGTCCCGCTTGGGCTAGGCTTTCTACGGCCTTATTCAGTAAAGCCTTCTCGATTTCGGCTTTTTTGGATTGAGTGGAAAGCTTTATGGAGCTGGCCAAAAAATTAGTGGCTAAATCGATTTCACCTTCATAATCGCTGTCTTTGGCTAGGGTCGAAAAGTCGGGTAAGGCGGCCAGGATAACCGGCCGACCCCCGGTTAAACCTGGGGTATAAATTCGGACGTTAGTTTTGGCGAAATACTCTTTAGCCTTCTCCGCGTCAGTTTGACTCCAGGTAGTCGGTTGGGAAGGCCACTTTTGCCCTAAACTGACCAGATCGTTGCCAATATCAACGACAATGGACGGTACCCCCAACAGAGCGGCTTCTTCGACTAGGCGTCGAATAAGAACCGTTTTGCCGGAGCCAGAGCCGCCAAAGATTATAGTGTGTTTGTTTAAATTTTGCGGATTTAGATAGAAATCTTCGTTATGGTTGGTCATATTTTGACCAACATATATCCACTGAGTGGAGCCCTTCTGACCTTTTGGGTTTTTTGAACACGGAGTTTTTTCGTCTCGCGGCGGTTGAGCGTCACTCGGTGGTTGAGCGTCGCTACGCGGCGGTTGAGCGTCACTCGGTGGTTGATTTACGTTAGGTTTGGTCGGCGATTGGTCCTTTGAGGGGCCATTAAGCAATAAATTTAGCTCATCCTGTAAAAAATCTATTTTTTTTGTTAAACGCTTATTTTTGGCGAATTCGAGCCATAATTTAGGAAACTTTTCGCTCGTTTCCAATAGCGCGGACAAGAACTTTATGTGCTTATCAGTGGGTTGGATAAATTTACCGCCATCTTGGCTGAACCTATCCACCAAGGCCAATGTTTTGGAGCCAGAAAAATTGACATTTGGCCGGATCACAATAAACTGGCGGTTTAGATTGCCCTCGCCAACTTCCTTCATGATTTTCGTTAGACGAGTAATAAAAGTTCTAGGGTTTGTCTGAAATAAAGCCCGGATCCCTAAGAAACGGTCAATGTCTTGACCTTTTTGGTGTTCGTAGTGAAGTAGAGCGTGGAGCGAAGGCGGAACTTTGGGGGATACGCTAGCGCAAGACTCATCTATAAGAGCCTCGTCTTTGGGGAGGTTGTCCTCGTTTTCGGCGCGGAAACACTTGGCGAAAACATTTAAAGCCTTTGGCCAGAACGTGTCTTCGGCATTTGGGTCTAGCCAGTGGCTAACGTTAGTGCTCGCGAAACAATTATTGAAGAACTTGATAATTTCATTCAATCGGTTCTTAGAAATCGCGATTTTGGGTTCGTCAATGCCGATAATTTTGCCCGCTAACAGGCATTGCGTCTGATAATTATTGCAGAGAGTCAAATATTCTCGCGGCGTTAACCCCTGTTTGGACTTAATAAAACTAGGCGGAAAAGGCCAAGTTGGATAGGGCGGTTTAAAACCGGTCTCTTGAAAGGCTGCTTCCATCCGACCGCGAGTTAGTAATTCCAGGCAGTTAAGGTCAGATAAAGGCGAGAGGTTAAACAAGTTCGGAAATCTCTGGAGAGACGCTTTTTGAGCCATTCCGTTCATATCGCGGGCGGTGGCGGTTAAAAAGGCGACCACGACTAAGCAACGACGGGAGTCGTTAACTAGAGAGGCCAGTTTCCAGCAGAAATTTTGAACCGCGGCCGTCTGGTTTAGGTTGTCTTTTAAAAGCTGATTAAAGATATCGTCGATTTGATCTATGACCAAGACAGTGGCTCCCTTGGTCAGGTTAATTAACCGGGTAGTGTCTATAACGACTTGTAAAGGATTGACTTTCAGGTTGGGTAAATCAAAGGTTTTAAATTTATTGTCATAATTGTTCCCTAAAAGCCAATTTTCGCCTACCTCTGAAAGAAAGAGATCGTTTGAGGCGAAAAGGAAAAAGGCCTTTAAATGTTGTTCGCTCGGGAGAGCTCCGAGAAATTTCTTTTTGAGGGAGTTGGCGACCCGTTTAAAATTGTCTTTAAAATCGTTGGGCGACAATTCGGCCAAGTCGTCCACTTTCATATCGTTGACATCCGCCGCGAGTAGAAGGTTTTCGATCAGCTTCCCCGCTTGCGTTCGTCCATCTGGGCCGATCTGAGATAATGAGTTTAAGGTTTTTTTGGCGAGACAAGAGTCAAAGTCGTTGGCTCTCATAAAACCAGCGTAAATATAATAAGCCTCGCGCGCGAAAGCTTCTCGGCGAAAAGCCGCGAGCAAATGGGTTTTACCTGAGCCAGCGTCGCCTGATATGCGTAGGCCTGAAGGCGAGGAGTCCGAAGGCCTAGCGAGTAGACGGATAAGCTCCCTTTTAAATATCGCTCTTTCGGCCTGGTGAATTTCCGCCACGTCGATGAGGTCGTCTTTCCAGACGCTTTCAGATGAAAACACGCTCTCGAAATCGGCCATCAAGAAAACTTCTAGCTCGTTTAACGTAGAGTCCATTAAGCCACTCCAACTTTTAGATAAATGAGATGACGGGGATGGCCGGATAAATAAAGGGCCGCTTTTTTATCAGCCTCAGTCAATTGGCCAGGGTAGTCGCTTAGATCATGAAGAGTTAGATAACCTTGGTTTTGGAGTTCAATAAGAGACTCATCCAAGATATCGCGAGGGATGGTGGTTAACTGGGGCCTTAGTTCCGCTAAGCGTAGGCCAGCCACAGGGTTGTAACTGGTCGCTCGGATGGCTTCTAAACGTTCCCGAACAAGGGGCAGAGCCAGAGCTTTAGTCATAACCTCGTCTGGTTCCGGGAGCGGGGGAGGCGAGAAAATATCGGCTAGTTTAAGGGAGCGGCTTTCCAGAAAGAGGCTTATGCGGCCTAGGAATTGGCTAAAAATGACAGAGCTATATGGCGAGCGAGAGTTAATTGGCGAACTCATATGGTCGGCGAGATAGCCCCAGCCAGCCTCGGCCAGCTGAATCCGAGTCTTGGCTTTGGCTTTAGGAACGGCGGGGTCTTTATCTTGGGACTCAAAAATGAGCTTAAGATTCTGTAATATTTTACGGTCCTTAGCTTTGACGCTACTTAAAAGATTGTCTTTAAGCCAGATCGAGCCCCCACTTGTGGCTAAGTTCCAGAGAAATAAGATGTAAATTGGTTTGAGGTCCTTCATGTTTAACCCTTAAAAAAGATTAAAGCGGGCTCATAAACTTGTAAGCGTTCACTTAATGTAGAGGCCGCTTTAAACGGACCATTTTGGCGATCAAAATTTCAAGTCAATTTAGACATAAAGTGGGTAGAAAAAATACTTATCTGGTTGATGGTATCCTTTTACCGGTAATATTGTTTTATTCCTTCTTTACGAGTTAAAGGATTGTTAAAAATTGTCCCTCTTAAGGGTTAGGCGTCTAACGACTCCCGAAGACTTTTGGCCAAGGTTCCGTGAAGAGAGCTGGGAGCCTGTTTTTGGCTCGCCGCGCCAATTTAACCAAAACAAGCGACATAATCGCGCTTAAGGCCCTGTTGATTGGAGCGAGGCGCGCGAAAAGAACGCTAGCTTAGTTCAGAGGGAGAGGAAAGACGACGCATTCAAACTTATATTTTTATTATACAGCCAAAGATATGGACATTTCAAATTTTTTTAGCGATGACGGCTAGAGTTCCCCTAGTGGCCACGAGAAGATCTTCTGGCCGGATTAGGATAAGTCGTCCTTTGGCTCCGGCGTTAATAGCTATTTTTTCGGGGCCTAAGATGGCCTCGTCTAGATAAACCGGAAATTTTTTTAGCGCCCCCAAGGGAGAGCAACCCCCGCGGACGTAACCAGTTAAGATCTGTAACTCCTTGACGGCGACCAGGGTTATTTTTTTGTCCCCGGTGGCTATGGCTAAGGCTTTTAGGTCAAGCTCTCGTTCGGCTGAAAGACACGCGAAAAGAGGGCCAGTTAGGTTACCGCGAGCCAAGATGGTTTTATAAACAATGGCCCTAGGCAATCCTAGTAGATCGGCCGCCGCGTTGGCTGATAAGTCTGACCCCGGCTTGTAAGCGAGTAACTCGTAAGCGAGGTCAAGATTGTCTAAAAGCCGCGTGGCGTTAGTTTTAGGTGGAGTTTTAGACGGCATTGTAATGACTATATAGTATTTTATTTTACTATTATTTGTATAGAAATATATTTAACGCGATAAATTAAAAATTATTAGTTTATATCAAAATTTAGAATATCAAATTCATTTATGCGGGACGCTAAGGAAGGCTCTTTTGGGTTATAAGGCTCATTTAACCTTGGACTAAGCTCGACAATGACCCATAAACTACCCTTAGCCGTCAGTTCGGCTGGGACCGCGATTTTTGGCCGTGGCCCTTCGTTACCTTTGGAATTGGCCCAGTCGGACCAGATAGTTTCGCCGCTAGAGAGGAGTATGCCAAGCCTGGCCGCGCGGTTATTGGAGTTTGGCGGCGCGTTGTCTTTAGGTTTTAGGGTGACCGAGATATTTAGCTCTTGGCCGATTTTATCTTTGGGTAGCTTAATAGCCGCATGAAGTGGTAAAAGATCAATGGTCCAATCGAAATTAAACGAGCCACTTTTGAAGGCTATATAACCGTTGTTATTAATCTTATCGTAATCATAAATATATAAGTCGCCCCATTGAAATTTTGTATTATGTAAATTATATATATGATCAAATTTTGAGTCAGAAACGATAATTGTATTATTATTAATTAAATTATAAAAAAATGCATCGCCTAAAAAATAGAATGAATAAAAAATTAAATTTATATTCTTAAATTGATCTTTTGTAAACATTAGAGCGGCAATAAATTTACGAGCGTAAGATTTAAAATCAATAATGACTGTAAAATTTTTAGGAATAGTAGATTTTATTGATTTAAGAGCGTTAATAAAAGAATTAGCGGATGTTATAGAATAATATTTAAAAGGCCAATCGGTTAAAGCTGGCATAGCCGCAAATTTTAAGCCTAAAACGCTAACTAAGAGGAAAGCCGCTAAAGCGGGCAGTTTAGTCAATTTTTTAACCGCAAGGCGTTTTAGGGCTAAAAAGAAAAGGCCTAAAGGGACAAAAGATAAGGGCAGAATTACGTAAACCGGGAATTTCCAGATCTGGTAAAAGTGCCCGAAAAAGAAAGAAAGCCCCAGATAACCCGCCAGAGATAATAGGTAAACGATAGTCAGGGTGAGGATTGGGCCAGCCTTAAGGGACTTATCGTTCGCTGGTTGTAAGGGTTGGTTCGCTCTCGCGGTTGTAAAGTAAACCATAAAAGCCAAAGCCGCGGTGAGGCCTATTAAAGGTAAATAAGTGGCTAACGTTAAACCATCGGCCGGAAGGAGTTTGGCCGGAACTAGAAAAGCATTTGGCGAGTAATATGGAATCCCGGAAAAATGCCAAGGACTAAAAAAAGGTAGACCCCAGCCGGCGGTTTGGGCGGCCACTTCAAATATCCGACGAATCATGTAGGCGAATGAGCCTGGGGCTAAAATCGCGCTTACAATCGTCGCGTAAAGGACCGGCCTCAGGCCATAACCTATCGATTTAATTACCTTTGAGATAAATTTTTGCCGCGTTAGATTGAAATACGCCAATAAAAAGCCAGCGAAGACGATTATTATGGCGAAAAGCTGGTAACCAGCCTGATAGGAAAGAAGTAAGAAAAAAAGAGGGAAAAATACTCTTCTAGCCACCTGACTAGTCGGCCAGTCCTCGCCAAACGCCGGAAAGAATTGGGTCAAAGCGACTAAAAAGGCCACCAAAGCCAGTTGATGGCCGAACATGCCGCAAATAGACACATAATTATAAAGACCGCCGAAAGCCACGCCCAAAGTCAAAAGAGCCGAAAGCCAAAAATTGAGCCCAAAAACTTGGCGGATTAAGGCGTAAATCGCGGCCGCCCCCCAGACTAAGAAGGTCACCGAGATCGACGCGGCGGCGTCAAGTGGCAGGTTAAAGTGAGCCGTAGCCACAAAATTGATAATAATATAAGTTCCAAAAGCGTCATAAACAAGGCGATTGAGAAGGATATTAGCTCCAATCGCGTCGTTGACGTTGCCCCCGGTCAAAAGATCGCTTAGGTAAATCCAAGTATAATAATCAAAACTGTAACCCATCCAGTTTTCCATTAAGCCAGAAGACCAGAGGGCTGAATAGAGGCCCGCCAATAAAAACGAGAAAAATAATAATATTAATATAAATTCAACGTTAAAAAATTTTGCTAATGTCTCTTTTAATTTATAAATTCTAATTAATAAGTATAATTCTATTATTAAGCCAATAAGACCAGATAAATAAAAAATTAATAAAAATAAACTATAGTCATTAAGCCAAGTATAAAGAATTTCAGCCAAAAGAACGAGTAAAGCCAGACCCGCGACTAGGGTTAAAGGCTGGCCATATCTCGTCTCTGTATCCCTAATCTTAACTAATTTTAGGATTCTTCGACCCCAAAACTGTAACGATAGTGTTAAAAGCATAAATAGAGAGGTAAAAGATAAGGCGGAAATTATTATTGTAGCTAAACGCATATTTTAGATAAACCAATAAAAGATCATTAAGGTGGATGAAATCTTTAAAACTCCTTTTTAATTTTTGAAGGCTTGATTATAAACAATATATGGTGTTTAAAAAGCTATAGTTCGGCTTAAGTAGTAGTGCATACACCTAAAATTTCAAAACCTGGGTTTTCTAGGCCATCAAGGCGGACAGGTTTTAAAGCCTTAAGTCTAAGGTAATTTCCGGTTCTTAGCCAGAAGGTTCTTGGCTGACTCTAACCGTTTAACTTCCCATAAGTATAACATAACCTTAGGAGCGGCTAGATTTTTGGCCTTAACGTTAGCCAAAATTTACCCTTATTTTGGGGAGTCTAAAGCGATTTTTGGCAACAAAAAAGGCGTTTAAAGGCTCTTTGTCGGCAAAATTTGTTAAGACGACGCTAGCCATTAAACGCCTTTTTGGCGAAGAGGGGCGAAATATTGTTTAAGATTCGCCCATTTTTTTAGCCTTTGAAAGGCTTTAAAGGGTTAACCAACCGCCTTTTTAATAGCTTCGGCTAAGGTTTTGGCCAAATCCCTAATGGGGCCTAAGTCTTTTTCCAAAGGCACCCAGCGATACCGAATTTCCGGGGAGGGGAGGGCGTAACCCATGGTCGCGAGTTCCGCCTGAATTAGTTTAGGGGCTTCCCCACTCCAGCCATAAGACCCAAAGGACGCGCCAATTTTATTCTGAAATTTCAAGCCCTTAGCGTATTGGAGGAAGTCAGCGACCGAGGGATACATTTGGTTATTAATAGTCGGCGAACCGACGACGATGGCCGCGGCCTCATAGCACTCGGTGACCGCTTGGCTGCGGTGGACGTTTTTTAGGCTTTGATATTTGGCCTCGACCCCTAAGCTAGCTAAGGCGTCGGTCAGTTCCCGAGCCATGAACTCAGTGGAGTGCCACATGGTGTCGAAGACGATGACGGCCTTGTTTTTAGGTTTTTGCTGGACCCACTCTTGGTAGAGAGCCACGATGCGGCCGGGGTCTTTTCGCCAGATGAGCCCGTGATCCGGGCAGATGATCTTGGTTTGACCCAATAAACCCGAACTCACGGCTTTTTCCAAGATTTTGCTAATGGGGGCGGTGTAAAGAGTCAGAATGTTGGCGAAATAATTTATGGCTAGTGGACCCCAAAAGTGTTCGTCCAACTCGTCGTCGAAACGTTGGGTTGAGGCTAAATGAAAACCAAAGCCGTCTTGAGAAAAGAGGATCCCCGGGCCTGGCAGAAAACTAAACATGCTGTCCGGCCAGTGGATCATCCGAGTTTCCACAAAGTGGAGGTCTTGTTGGCCAACGGAGAGTTTTTCGCCCACCGCTTGAAGATTAAGGCCCGCGTTTTGGAACTGGGCCCCTAAGGCCTGGACGCCCAGCTTGGAGGCGTAGACCGGTTTTTCGATACCAATCGTTTTCAGGATCTCCGGCAGGCCGCCAGAGTGATCCATTTCCGCGTGGTTAGAGACGACTTGGTCAATCTTAGTGGGATCGACGATTTTGGCGACCCGGCTTAAAAGCTCTTCCTCAAAACCGTGTTTAACCGTATCAATGAGGGTAATCTTATCGTCGATGATTAAATAAGCGTTGTAAGAACTGCCTTTAGGAGTTAAATAGCCGTGAAAGTCTCGAATATCGTAGTCGACGGCACCAACCCAGTAGATATTATCTACTATTTTAATCGGTTCCATTTGTTAAAAACCTCGAAAGCGCGTGAAAAAAAACATAAAAGCGCGAGAAAAAATCAGGATAGAATTAAATTAGGTCTTAGATAGGTCGCGGCCGAAAAGACCGCTGACAGATAGTAAAAATCGTGGTTGTCACGAAGTATTTAAGGCCAAATTATTAGGTGGTTAATATAAAAATCGCGTTTAACGCGAGAGAATTTAGAGTTAATTATCTGGCGGTTTACCGAGCAAACCGCCAGATCTGGTAGAAAAATAGCGACCAGAAAAAGGAATTCGGAAGAATTTGGGTAGGTTTAAATTTGTTTAGCGTAGACCCTGGCCAGCTTCCGGATATGCCCCGCTTCTTCGAGGATGAGTTTCTCGACGCCTAAGCGATCGGCCGCGTCGCCCACGGCGGCCTTCAATTCCACGAAAAAAATCACCGAGTCCTTTTCGAAGTTAATAGCCAGCTTTAAAGCGTCATGGGGAGTCTTGACGCTAGCTAGAGCCTCGGCCACCGCCCCTGGCTTTTGGCGGAAAACGTGAAGATCGGCCATCATCTTGAGGTAAGCGTCGGTTTCGTTATCTGGGTCAAAGACCGTGGGCCCTTGATCCTTGACGCTGGCCAAAAAATCGGTAAAAGTCGATTTGTGGTGTTTTTCTTCTTCGGCCAGAGTTCGAAAAAGATCGCCAATGGGGCCGGCGCCGACGATTTCCGCGGCTTTTTGATAAAACTCCAGCCCGTTTTCCTCAATTGATATGGCCATTTTAAAAGCTTCGGCCGCGTTAAAAGGATAGATCATAAAATACCTCGAAAGGAACCAAGTCCACCGGGAACCAACCGTCACGCGCGAAAAAATCTCGCGCGCTTATTATGGTCCTTTATTTTTCTTCGAATTGATCCTTACCCGCCCCACAAATAGGACAGGCCCAGTCATCAGGGATTTTGGCGAAAAGAGTGCCGGCGGCCACGCCATTGTCAGGATCGCCTTGAGCCGGATCATAAATGTAACCGCAAACTATGCAGACGTGTTTGGTCATGGCTTACTCCATAATAGATTTATTGAACTTAAAGTCCAATAAAAGCAATAAAAACAAGAAAAGAAAGAAATAGCTAATATTTAATAATCAGCTATAATTATAAAAAGGTCAAAAGAAATTAATAAAGGCAAAAGCAAGGACTTAAAGTCAAATAAATTCCCCTTTGGCTCTTTTAGAGAGTCAAATTGGAGAGTCAATTATTCCTCTAAAAAATAATTATAAGGTTTAAAGGGCCGAAAACCAGAGAAAAAACCTGGAAAATTAAAGGCCTTAAAAACCAGCTAACTTTGGTGAGATTTTTTAAAGGCTTATCTTCTGAAGTTTAAGCTAGAAAGCCGAGCAAAGCAAGACGAAAACGTCAGTAAGCGAAAAAAATTGACGCTAGCCCGGTGAAAAGAAAGGGAATATTTTCGCGTTTTTTGAAACAATTGATGAACTAAGTCGGATAGAACGTGAGATAAGACGACGGCAGTTAGCTATTTTAATTTCTAAATATATTTATTGACAGTTAAAGAGCGTGAATGAGGTAAATTAGGTTATTTAGGTGAAATCTTGACCGGCAGGGCTGAAAAGGACTAAAATACTCCGCGCCTTTTTTAGTCCTTGGACTATTATAGCGCCAAAGACCTTTTTCTCATAATGGTCAAGACCCTAAGTCCCAACGCGGGAAAGGCCGTCTAAGTGGCTGATAAAGAAATTAAAATGGTCGTCGGCCTAGGTAACCCAGGGTCGAAATATCAAAACACCCGCCATAACGCCGGTTTTATGGCCGTGGCCCTATTCGCGGAAAAACTCGGCTTAACCGACTCGCGGTCAAGTGGCCCTAATCTAATAGCTTGGGGCGAGGCTGGCGGCGTTAAGGCCCTTTTGGTTTGGCCCCAAACCTATATGAATAACTCAGGCCCTGCGGTGAGAAGCGTTTTGGATTTTTATAAGATTAGCCCAACCAATCTTTTGGTGGTTCACGACGAGATGGATCTACCCGTAGGAAGGCTAAAATTTTCCCAAGGCGGAGGAACGGCCGGTCACAAAGGTTTGGAGTCAATTTTAGAGGTCCTCCCCAAAAATTTTGACCGGCTCCGTTTGGGGATCGGTCGGCCTGAAAAGACGGTTTTTCTAGAAAAAGCCATGGATTACGTTTTGGCTCCTTTTTCCTCTTTGGAAACCGCGCTGGTGGACCAGACCTTAAAGCGGGCCGCTGAATTAATAGAGGTCTGGGTCGCGAAAAACTTGGCTGCGGCCCAACGGCTGGGGAATCGAGGCGAAAAACCTCAAAAAACTAAAGAAGCCATAAAACCTCCCGCCGAACCTTCTTGACTCCTTCGTAAAAACCCTTCTTTTAAGATGTCTCCCGAGCGACGCTACTACATAAGTCTCTACAAAATTTTATGACAACTGTATATAGCGCGTTTATTGATTTTTTACGATTTTAACAAGCCAAAGAGTCTCTAATTTCCTCAGGTCTCGCCACCGCCGCTCCCACTTTACCCACCACCACGCCCGCGGCTAAAGCGGCGAGTTCGGCTCCCTCGGCTAAGGTCGCCCCCACGGCTAAAGCGGCGGCCATAACTCCCATGACCGTGTCCCCAGCTCCACTGACGTCGTAAACCGCCCTCGCCCGAGTGGGTATGATTTGAGTATGGCCGTTTTTTTCTAAAAGGGTCATGCCTTCTTCGCTCCGGGTGATAAGAAGGTTTTCTAGGCCGTGGCGTTCCATAAGCTTCCGGCCAGCTTCGGCGAGCCCTTTGGAATCGGATTTGGCGATGGATTTGCCTACGGCTAAGGACAGCTCTTGGCAATTGGGGGTGACTAAGGTCGCGCCGCGATAAGGCTCGTAGTCGGCTCCTTTGGGATCGACGACCGTAGGTAAACCTCGCTCTTTGGCTTGGGCCAGAATAGAAGAGAGTAAGCTAGGGCTTAAAACCCCTTTCCCATAATCGGAAAGAGCCACGGCTTTGACCTTAGTTAAAAGTTTTATGGCTTCGGTCTCATATTTTGGGGCGATGGGGTCGGCCAAGAGCTCGGTCGACTCCTCGTCGTAACGAACCAGTTGCTGAATCCCGGCCACTAAACGGGTTTTGACGGTGGTCGGGCGGGTTGGATCGACGATAATCAAGGGCTTTTCAGGATTTAAGGCCTTAGTTAAAAGGCCTTTTAGCTCCTGTCCAAAGGGATCGTCGCCAACTAAACCCACGGCTTTGACGGTAACGCCTAAGACGGCCAAGTTGTTAGCTACGTTGCCCAAACCGCCTAAAGAAATCTTCCGGCTTTGAACGCGAACGACCGGGACCGGGGCTTCTGGCGAAAGACGCTCGGCTTGACCATAGATATAGCGGTCAAGCATCAGATCCCCCAAGCAGAGGACGGTGGCTAAAGGGAGACGGTCTAAAAGTTTTAGGGCTTTGGCCCTTTGGGCTTTTTGGTTAAGCGAGGGCATTGTAACTAAGCGGTCGCCCCTCGCCAATTTTAGGTCGACCAGGGGGTAAACAATGGATCTCCCCAAAATAGCCTAGAGCGTCGCGAGCCTCGGTAAATAATTTGGGCGAAAACTCCACGGTTTTATCCAGTTCATACAAAGCCTCGCCCTCCTCGTTTAAAATTCCCAGCCAGACGTGGGGCGAGTAAACGTTGTCTCTGAGCTTTAAATGGGGCTTTAAAAAAGTGGATACCGCTGGCAGATCTTCTAAGGGAGTCCGGATATAAAAGGATTTTAAGCGTCTTGTTAGAGCCATTTCTAAGGGCAGGAGTTCATTAACGTTAACCTTAGGCCCGAAATTTTCTTTGCCAGGATCGAGGCTGCCAGAAATATAGACCGTGGTTTCGGGGATCAAATATTGTTTGATTGGCGGTAGCTGTGAATTCCAGATGACCAGATCAATAAACGAGTCGAGGTCCTCGAGGGTCGCGAAGGCGTACTCATGACCGTTTTTGTCGGTTTTAAAGATGACTCGAGTCAGATTGCCGGCCAAGGTCACGGGGGTTTTGACCAAGCATTTTTTCGCCTGGTTGAAGGACATAGTGTCAATGGCTTTAAAAGTGGCCGCGAATTCCCCTAAAGGATGGGCGCTAATATAACCGCCTAAATAATCCTTTTCTATGTTAAGTAGCTCTTTTAGGCTCATAGGTTCAACTTTAGGCCATTTGCTGGGCGGATTTAGCACGGGTAGATCGTCAAAAAGACTCGCTTCGACTACTTTCTTTTTAGCCGAAGACTTGGCGGACTTCATGGCCGTGGGTAAGGCTTCTTTCATGACTTCCCGGGCGATCCCAGAATAGTCGAAGCAGCCGGAGAGAATTAAAGCCTCAATAACGCGGCGGGTAATTTTTTTGGACGTGACTCTTTGACAAAAATCAAATAGATCCTCGTAAGGACCGTCTTCTCGTCCAGCCACGATGGCTTCGACCGCGATTTGACCCATGCCTTTAATGGCTCCTAAGCCATAGACAATCTGCCCATCTTGGACGGTAAAGGGGTAATCGGAGACGTTAACGTTGGGAGGTAAGACTTGTAAACCCTCTCTTCGGCAGTCGGCGACAAATCGGCTAAGCTTCTTAAAATCGTTCATTTCCGAGGTTAGAAGAGCGGCCATAAACTCGTTGGGATAGTAAGCTTTAAGCCAAGCCGTCCGGTAAGAAAGGAAGGAATAAGCCAAGGAATGGGATTTGTTAAAACCGTATTTAGCGAAATTGGCCATGGTGTCGTAGACGGTAGCGGCGGTTTCGGAGTTTATGCCATTTTTGATCGCCCCCTCTAAGAAGGTGACTTTCATTTTGGCCATTTTAGCCGCGTTCTTTTTCCCCATAGCCGAGCGTAACTCGTCGGCTTGGGCTAAGGAAAAGCCAGCTAAGACCTGGGCTAAGCGCATGACCTGCTCTTGATAGACGATAACCCCGTGAGTCTCTTTTAAAACAGGATCGGCTAAAGGCAAAAACGAGGGCGGCTTAGACTTGCCTTGGCGGACGTTTAGGAAGACGTCCACGTAGCCGCCATCGATAGGGCCAGGGCGGTAAAGGGACAAAAGAGCGCTAATGTCTTCGATGCTTTGGGGTTTTAGCTGGACCAAGACCTTTCTAATGCCCGAACTTTCCAGTTGGAAGACTCCGTTGACCCGGCCAGATTGTAAAAGCTCAAAAGCTTTCGGGTCGTCTAAGGGGATATCCTCTAGATCGATGGTTATACCTTTTTTAGACAATAAAGCCAAACAGTGTTTTATTAAAGAGAGAGTTTTTAAGCCTAAAAAGTCAAACTTAATAAAGCCGTTTTCCTCTACGCCGTTGAGTTCGTATTGGGTGATACCTTGACCTTTTTGGTTAGAATCTTCGTCGTCTTCGGTTCGCGAGTCGCGGCATAAAGGAATATCTTCCATCAGCGGCCGGTCGGCGATAACGATGCCCGAGGCGTGGACTGAGGCGTGGCGGGGTAAATTTTCCAAAAGTCGGGCGTAATTTAACAAAGATTGGACGTTTTGGTTGTTTTTGACCAAATCAGCGAGCTTAGGCTCCAAATCTAGGGCCACGTCAATGGTGACGACCGAGCTTTTTTCATAGTTAGTGGGGGTTTTAGCGGGAATCAGTTTGGCTATAGGGTCAACTTCCTTAATATCCATGCCTAAAACTCGGCCCACGTCCCTGATGACGGCTTTGGCTTTCATTTGGTTTAAGGTCAAGATCTGGGCCACATATTCGTGGCCGCCGTAAACTTCGGCTACGTGGCGGATAACCTGGCCCCGACCATCGGCGCAGAAGTCCACGTCCACGTCGGGCATGCTTTGCCGCTCGGGGTTTAAAAACCTCTCAAACAAAAGATCATAGCGAATGGGGTCAACCTGGCTAATGTCCAAAGAGTAGGAAACTAAGCTGCCCACGGCCGAGCCGCGACCAGGACCAACCAAAATGTCGTGGTTTTTAGCCCAGCTAATAAATTCTTCGACAATCAGAAAGTAACCCGGAAAACCCATCCGGTTAATAACGTCCAGCTCGTAGTCTAGCCGCTGAAAGTAGGCTTCCTCTTTCTCTGGGGTTAAAACTTGGCCTTTTTCCGCCATTTTGGCTAAGCGTTTTTTTAGGCCCGCCTGGGCTTTGGCGACTAAGATCGCCTCGGCCGTTTGACCGGGGGGCAAGGGGACGACCGGAAAGCGATAGGATTTTTCGGGAAACTCCAGATCACACGACTCGGCGATAGCCAGAGTATTAGCCAAAGCCTCGGGACAATAGGCGAAGTCTTCGGCCATCTCTTCGGACGATTTAAAGTAAAAAGCGTCCGTGGGCATCCGCATACGGTTTTCGTCGGTCAGGAGTTTATGAGTTTGCACGCACAAGAGAACGTCGTGGGCGTTATGATGTTCTCTTAATAGGTAATGGCAGTCGTTAGTGGCCACCAAAGGCAGAGAGGCGATCTGAGCTAGCTCTATTAAAGCCTCGTTGACCTGAGTTTGCTGGGGGATGCCGTTTTCTTGGAGTTCTAAGTAAAAGCGGCCCGGAAAAATCGACTCAAAGGAGTTGGCTACGTCTATTAAGCGTTCTTGGCTCGAGCCCCGTAAGATCTCCTGGGGCAATTCGCCTTGAAGGCAGCCCGACAAGGCGATGAGGCCCTCGTTGTATTGGGCTAAAATCTCTTTATCTACCCTTGGTTTGTTGTAAAAACCCTCTAAGTTAGCCAAAGAGATAAGGCGGCACAAGTTATGGTAGCCGACTAAGTTTTGGGCCAAAAGGATAAGGTGGTGGCGGCTTTCGTTTTGGGAGCGAGCGTGACGGCCGTGGTTAGCCACGTAGGTCTCCACCCCTAAAATGGGTTTAATCCCTTCGGCTCTGGCGGCTTTATAAAAGGTCCACAAACCCATCATCTGGCCATGGTCGGTTAAAGCCACGGCCGGCATGCCCATGGCTTTGGCCGTTTTAACTAACTCTTCAACGCGAATGGCCCCGTCTAATAGGCTGTAGCAGGAGTGAACGTGGAGATGAACGAAAGACATGATGACCTTGTAAAAACCCCCTTATAATTTTTGTGGGCTTGTTTATACGCAATTTGTTAGTGGTCTCTATAATTTTGATTAACGTATAGTAGAGCCACCCGCCTAAAATTTCAAAACATGAGTTTTTACAAGGCCATCGGAAATGATCCTTATAGATTAAAGCCTTTTTTAGATCAGTCTGAGTCCAGACGATAGTTGGGGGCTTCTTTAGTAATGATAACGTCGTGAACGTGGCTTTCCCTTAAACCGGCCGCGGTAATCCGCACAAAGCGGGCTTTGCGGCGGAGATCGGCGAGATTGGCCGCTCCGACGTAGCCTAAACCCGCCCGAATGCCGCCGGTAAGCTGATAAATGGACTCGGATAAGGTTCCGCGGTAAGGCACGCGACCCACAATGCCTTCGGGGACGAGCTTGGAGTTTTCGTCCACGACTTTTTGGCCATAACGGTCGGCCGAGCCCTCACGCATGGCCTCAATGGAGCCCATGCCGCGATAGGTTTTATAAGTTCGGCCTTGGAAGAGGATCTTCTCGCCCGGGCTTTCCTCGGTCCCGGCGAAAAGAGAGCCTATCATGACCACGTCCGCGCCGCCAGCTAAAGCTTTGACCGCGTCGCCCGAATACTTGACCCCGCCGTCGGCCACGATGGAGCGGCTCAGCTCAGCCGCGGCTTTGGCGCATTCAATGATGGCCGTCATCTGGGGCACCCCAACTCCAGCCACGATTCGAGTCGTACAGATGGAACCGGGGCCGACGCCGACTTTGACGCAGTCGGCCCCGGCGTCGATTAAAGCCACCGCTCCTTCGGCCGTGGCCACGTTTCCGGCTAAAACGTCAATCGTGGGGAAAGTGGCTTTAACGGTTTTCACCATATCCAAAATGTTTTTCGAGTGGCCATGAGCCGAGTCAATGACTAAAAGATCGACTTTGGCGTTGACTAAAGCCTTAGCTCGGTCGATGGATTCGGAACCGACGCCAATGGCCGCGGCTACCCGTAAACGACCGCGGGCGTCTTTACAAGCTTGAGGAAACTGACGAACTTTTTCAATATCTTTAATGGTTATAAGGCCAACTAAATGACCATCTCCATTAACGACTAAGAGCTTTTCAATCCGGTTTTCATGAAGTTTAGATTTAGCTTCATTTAAAGTGATCCCTTCTTTAGCCGTCACCAGATTGGCTTTGGTCATGACCTCGTCCACTGGTCGATTAAAGTCCGTCTCAAAGCGAAGGTCGCGGTTAGTGACGATACCCCTTAACTCGCCGTCTTCCACTACTGGAACCCCAGATATATGGTAATGCTCCATGAGTTTTTTGACGTCAACGACTTTGGCTTGGGGTTTGACCGTGACGGGGTCAACGATCATGCCGGACTCGCTTTTTTTGACCTTTTCCACCTCAAAGGCTTGGTCCTCGATCCGCATATTTTTGTGGATAACCCCAAGTCCACCGTGCCTGGCCATGGTTATAGCCGTGGCCGACTCGGTGACCGTGTCCATAGCCGCGCTCACTAAGGGGATGTTTAAATTGATGTTTCTGGTTAAAGGGGCGCGTAAATCAACGGCCTGGGGTAGGCATTCGGAGTAACCGGGAGCTATAAGGAGATCGTCAAAGGTTAAACCTTCTGAAATAACGAGTTCGCGCAAAGCCGCACCTCCTAATTAATTAGGCGTTTAAGTGGCTAAAGATGGGTTCGGCCGGCGGCGACTAGCCACAGACCTTCTAATAAACTGTTGTCGCTAACCATTAAAGTATCCCGCTGAAAAAAGTCTAAGATCGCGAGGACTAAGGCCAGTCCAGCCACGATGACGTCGGCTCTTTTGGGGTGCAGCCCTGGCGTCCTTTGGCGGTGGGCGATCGGGAGGCGGGTTAAACGGTCAAAAAGCTTGACAATGTCCGCTTTCTTGAAGACTTGATTATTGACGAGATCCCCGTCGTAGTCGGCCATATCCATCAGCATGGCCGCGACCGTGGTCACCGTGCCCGCCGTCCCCACCAGGGTCGCGTTTGGGTCTAAAGGCCAAAGATCGGGGTTTAAGGTCTTTAAAGAAGCGGCGACGCTTTTGGTTAAGGCGGCCAATTCAGTGGTGGTAGGGGGATCGGCGTGGATATGGTCTTCGGTTAAGCTGACGACCCCTAGATTTAGACTTTGAGCGGTAACTAAGGTCTGGCCATGGGTTTTAATAAATTCGGTTGAGCGGCCCCCTATATCAAAAATAAGGCCGCTTTCGAGGAGGGGTTTAAGGCCGCTTAAGACGCCATAAGCCGAAAGACGGGCTTCCTCTTGGCCGCTTAATAGGCGAGTCTCCCAGCCAAAACGGCTCTGGATGGCCTTTAAGACCGCCTCGCCGTCTTTAGCTAAGCGAAAAGCCATGGTCGCCCCGGCTAAGACGCGGCTGGGTTGGCTCTGGTCAATTTGGGTCTGAAAGGTCTCTAGAGCGGCTATAGCTCTTTTCAAGGGCTCGGCCGCGAAGGAGCCGCCAGGGGCGAGTCCTTCCGCGATCCTTGGGATCTCCTGCCAAACTCGGCGGTTAAGGAGCCCTTGGCCAAAATCGTCGCTTTGGGCCAAAATTAGCCGGAAAGTGTTGGAGCCAAGATCGAGGGCGGCTAAAGGACGGTTTGGCATAAAACGAATATACCGAAGGGAACTGTTAGACCCGATATTTCGGGTAGGCCAAAGAACTTTGGTCAGATTAACTACAAAATACCATATATAGGCTAGACTTTCAAGCCAGGCGAACTTACGTCTTTAGGCTTAAAGTTCATAAACGGGCGGCTGGTGACAGAAAAAATAGACGAAAAGTGGGGCCAAAAAAGGCGATAAATGGGCGAAAAAATTGACTTAAGGTGGCTATAAAGGAGCGAAAAAAGATGCCTAAATGGGTAATAAGCCTAATTAACACAGGAGGTGTAACGTTATTTAAGAGAGTTTTACTTTTTTAAAGTCGCTGATATACACCAGTAATCGCCTAATCTAGACAATAAAGGCAATTTTTGTAAGAATACGCCTAAATAATAGATAGGCGAAGTGATGAATTTAGGCCAGGGCACATAACATAACAATAAACGAACAGGCCAAAAACAAATTGGTTTAACAAAAGAAATTTTAAAACCTTGGGCAGATAAAATATTAGTAAACTCAGTTATATTTATATTTAATACTCGTGATAAAAAACCTTTATGAATAGGTTCACATATAAAAAGTGAACCATTATCAGCGATAAGTGGTTTTAAAATATTAAATACAGAAATTAATTGGTCGTTCGATGAGCAAGCAACTGATAAAACGCTCTTAATAAAAATTAAATTATACTTTATTTGTTCGTTGATGTCAAAAATTGAAGAGACATGATAAGTTATATTTTCACTATTACTTTTACTAATAGCTATTTGAATTGCCTTTTCGGAAAAATCAATACCTTTGACCTGGGCTCCTTGGGCCGCGAACCATCTAGAAAAAATCCCAGTTCCGCAGCCAAGATCTAAAACATTCGAAATGTTATAATCTAGTTTAAGTAAATCAATAATATTCATTAATTCATTGTTGTAATATTCGTTTAAAATAGTATTAGGCCACATTGAAACGGCTGAAGCGTCATATCCTTCAGCTTTTGAATCCCAATATATGGACGTAACATATACGGATTTACGGTGAATTCTATCATGAATCATTTGTTTTAACTTCGAAAACATATATTAACACTTATATTAAAAAAATAAATTGATAGATAAAAATATAAACCAAAAAGATTAATAAAAACTTATTTGATGGCTTAGTAAAAAACCTGGCGATGAAATTTTAGGACCGTAGAACTAAAAACGAATATAAAATTTTATCGGATACTTAATACTGTATATTAATAAACCCTTAAAAATTAAAAAGGTTGGCTTAGTTGTGAAACATTAACCGTTAGATATTATTATATAAATCTTAAATTATGTATTGCATAAATAAATATAATTTTTTCAATAACGTCATTCGTCATTGTCAAAGGTTTATGTTATATACTTAATGTGGTGGTAAAGACCTCGAGTCTCTTAAAGTAATTATATTAACAAATTAAAAATGTTCTGTCAACCTCTTAAAGGATGGCTTAGTAAAAATCCTGGCGTGGAAATTTTAGGCGCGTGGTTTTCTACATAAGTCTATCAATATTATATTGACCACTATATACTGTATTTTAACGAGCCTTCAAAAATCAAAAAGGTGTTTTTACTGTGGCGTCAAAAATTTTCCCCAAGCTCTCCTTATGGCGGGCGTTTGCCTTTTGGTCCTTAATAAATTACAATTTCGCTAAACGAAAAATGAATAAAATTTTTTAAGGTCAAAAAAGGTGGGTCGTTAAACTGGTCCCTTTTTTGATTATTTAAGGCTGGTTTTTTTCTTTTGGCCGTTTTTGGCCATTTTACGCGAGGATTTACTATGGCTTCCGTCATGACCGATACTTTACTTAAGCTTAGCGACGACTATTTTGGGATGCAGGCCAAGTTTTTAGAGGCTTGTCCCGAGGATCTTTGGGTCCAAAAGTTCGCTAACTGGCCTATTTGGCAGTATTTCTGGCACGTTTTATGGATTAACGACCGTTTCTTACCCGGGCCGATTACCCCCAATCCCGCTGGGACCACCGACGATTCGGCTCTTTTTAAAACCCAAAACGACCCGGTTCTGCCTCTGGCCGAAGCGGTCAAGGGTTGGACAGCCCAAAAACCCAAGACCGACGCTTTTATCCGCTCCCTTTCCGATAAGGACCTTTTGGCCCGGAACGAGGACGTTTTTAAGCTGATTGGCGTCGACTGGACCAACGTCGTCTCCGTCATTAAGCTCCACTCCCACGCTTTTTACCATTTAGGTACTTTTGACGCGGCTCTTCGGGGTAAAGGCCTGGCTGGAATTTACTAAGCCTTAAGGTCTTATCGCCTTTTTTATCTTTAAAAGCCTCTGGCTACGGCCAGGGGCTTCCTTTTGTTTTTGATTTAGTTTTCAGTTATTGTATCTAATATCGTTTTAATCTTTCCGTTTTTTTTGAGCTTATAATCTTTTTAAAGTCTAATTATTTTTGTATTATTAGTAAAATAATTGCGTTTAAGTTCTAAGAATGGCTTTTTGCGCGGCGACCAAAAAAGGTGGCTAGACCAGGGGGGACGGCTTTTGGCCAAAACTACGGGAAAGGTGAAATTGTCATAACGAAAACGACAAATATGTGGCTAAATTTTTATAGTCCCAGGTGCTTCCAAAGACATAACATATTGAAATCATTTAAAATTTACCTAAAAAAGGATCCAGATCGAACTCGCGCATATTTGTTGCAATAGAAACCAGATATCTGACAATTTTCTTTCAAGGAGTTTTCACGCGATGTCAAGCGACAGTCCTCGTCGGGCTATTAGGGCTCATATGGCCGCTAAACCACCTGTTCTCCCCGTTTCCGTTAGTCCCCCCCCAGCCGAGCTGTTCGGGCGGGATCTGTTCAACCTTAAGCTAATGCGGGAGCGGCTACCAAAGTCGGTCTATGAGCGGCTCCTGTCCACCATTGACAACGACGCGCCCATCAGCCCCGCCGACGCCGACGTTATCGCCAGCGCCATGAAAGACTGGGCCATCGAGCGGGGGGCTTCCCATTACACCCACTGGTTTCAGCCTTTAACCGGGGTAACGGCGGAAAAACACGACGCTTTTTTAACCCCAACCTCCCACGGCGACATTATTAACGAGTTTTCGGGAAAAATGCTGGTCAAGGGCGAGCCAGACGCTTCCTCTTTTCCTTCTGGCGGGATCCGGTCCACTTTCGAGGCTCGGGGTTATACGGCCTGGGATCCCACAAGCCCGGCCTTTTTACTAAAATCCGGGGACCGGCTAACCCTTTACGTGCCTTCGATTTTTGTGTCGCATACGGGCGAGGCTTTAGACGCCAAAACCCCTCTTTTAAGGTCCCAAGCGGCCGTCTCTAAGCAAGCCATCCGCGTTTTACGCTTCTTTGGCAACGATAGGGTAACCAGGGTCAGGGCTAACGTCGGGCCTGAGCAGGAGTATTTTCTGATTGACCGGCGGCTCTATAACTTAAGGCCCGATCTGATCATGAGCGGCCGGACTGTTTTTGGGGCCCCGGCTCCCAAAGGCCAGGAACTCGAGGATCACTACTTTGGGGCTATCTCGCCCAAGATTTTGGCTTTCATGACGGAGGCGGAAAATCGGTTGTGGGCTTTGGGCATTCCGGCCCGGACTCGGCACAACGAGGTGGCTCCGGCTCAGTTTGAGCTGGCTCCTTTATACGAAAACATTAACCTCGCCGTTGACCACAACATGCTCTTGTTAAAGATCTTAAGGGAAACCGCGGCGGAGTTTGGCTTGGCTTGTCTGCTCCACGAAAAGCCCTTCGCTGGGGTTAATGGCTCGGGTAAACACAACAACTGGTCTTTAGCCGACAACGAAGGCCAAAATCTCTTTGATCCTGGGCCGGCTCCTTGGGCTAATAGCCAGTTTATGGTTTTTCTGGCCGCGGTTTTAAGGGCCGTCCACAAATACGCGATTCCTCTCCGCATTGGGGTGACCGGGGCGGGCAATGATTTTCGTTTAGGGGCCAACGAAGCCCCGCCAGCGATTTTATCGGTCTTCTTGGGCGATCAACTGACCGACGTGATTAAGGCCTTCATCGACAACAAAGCCGACGCCGAGACTTGGCGCGGCGGGGCCATGGCTCCGGGCGTCTCGGCCATGGCGCCTTTGGCTCGCGACATCACCGACCGGAACCGGACCAGCCCCTTCGCTTTTACCGGCAACAAGTTTGAGTTCCGGGCCGTGGGATCCTCCCAGTCCATCGCTCCCCCCAATATCGCCTTAAACGCGGCCGTGGCCTGCGCTTTAGACGATATCTGCTCGGAGCTAGAAAAATCCGGGGAAAGCGATCCCCAAAAAGCCGCCCACAAGGTTCTGCCTAAATTCTTCCAAGAGCACCTACCCGTGGTGTTTAACGGCAACAACTACGCTCCCGAGTGGGAGGAGGAGGCCAAAAATCGGGGCCTTTGGAACCTTAAAGACAGCGTGGCCGCTTTAACCCATTACTCCGATCCCGAGGTCAAAGACGTTTTTATTCGGCCTGGCGTCTTAACCGAACGCGAGCTTTTGGCGAGGCAAGAAGTCCTTTATGAGAACTACGTGAAGGTCGTCCACGTGGAAACCAAGCTGGTCCAGTCCTTAGGCTGGTCGGTCATCCTGCCCGTGGCCTTGACGACCTTGAAAAAGGCGGCCGATCTGGTCAAAGCCGTGGCTGATCTGCCCAGCCCAGCGGCGGCGGTCAAACCCGAGGAGCGCTATTATAAAAAGGTTTACGCGCACACCGCGGCTTTAACCGCTCTTTTGGAGGAGCTGGATCAAAAACACATTGAGCTAGACGCGACCGAAGGCTACTTAAAGAAGGCCGAGGGAGCTAGGGATATTCTTCTGCCGCTCTTGGCTAAGATCCGGGTCGAAGTCGACGCTTTGGAGCTGGCCGTGGACGACAACATTTGGCCGCTGCCCAAATACGGCGAGATGCTTTGGCAGTAACTAGGCTCCTTAATTACCGCCTTAGGCGAGCTTTAGCTAAGGCGGGGGTTTTTACCTATCGCCGTCAAAGCTAACGTCAAGGCCCCTGTCGCGTTTTTTTGAGCGCGATCTTCTTTGGCCGTAACTAACGTAACTATGCTATAATGATAAGATCAGTGAAAATTGACGGGAAAAAAAGGCCCTTTGTGGCCTTTTTTTCCCGCCTTTTTCTCTTAAGTGACCGCGTCTTATTTTTAGGCGTTTTTAGCCTAAAGGCGCGGTAAAATCGTCTTTTGGCCTAATTTTTTGGCCAACTTACCCTTTCTCGCGAAAGGACGGCTTCGCGGTCTTTAGCCTTTTTCTCCCTCTTTAAAACAGGTTCCCGGGCTAAAAATTCGTTTTTGGTGTTTTTTATGTCTTATCCAAAGAAAATCGGTCTCTACGATCCAGCTTACGAGCGGGATTCTTGTGGAGTCGGCTGCCTTTGCCGACTGGATGGCCAGGCCAGTCATGAGGTGGTGAGTTTAGGCCTAAAACTTGTCGTGAACATGACCCATCGCGGCGCGGCCGGAGCCGACGCCAATACCGGCGATGGAGCTGGTATTCTCGTTACCTTGCCGGATCTCTTTCTACGGGAACATTTTGGCTCAGACTTGCCGCCGTTTGGCTCTTATGGTTTAGGTCTTTTGTTTTTGCCTCAAGATCCCGCCGCCGCCGACCGAGCTCGTGAGTTAGTCGAAAATCAGGTTAAAGCTTTGGGTTTTCGTCTCTTTAAGTGGCGGAAGACTCCGACTCGGCCCGAGGCCCTAGGGCAAATGGCCAGGGAAACCTGTCCCGCGGTTTGGCAGTTCGTGGTTGATTCGCCTAATCGCGAGCCCTTGGACTTTGAGGCCTTGGAAAGACGGCTTTACGTTCTGCGCAAATGTCTAGAGCGGAGAGCCAAAGAGGCGGGTTTTTCGGCCGACGAGTTTTACGTCCCCAGTCTTTCCTCGCGGACCGTAGTTTACAAAGGCATGCTTTTTGGCCAGCAGTTAGGGGCCTTTTACCCAGACTTAAACGACCCTCTTTTCCAGGCGCCCTTAGCCGTCATTCACCAAAGATATAGCACCAACACCTTTCCTTCTTGGCGTTTAGCCCAGCCTTTTCGGGGATTGGCCCATAACGGGGAGATTAACACCATCAAAGGCAACCGGGCCTGGTTAACCGCCCGGGAGCCGAGTTTCGCCTCGCCTTTATACGGGGACGACATTAAAAAGATCTTGCCAGTGATTGAGCCGGAGAGCTCGGACTCGGCTAGCTTAGACAACGCCATGGAGTTTTTAACTCGAGGTGGACGGTCTTTAGAGCACGCCTTATCCATGCTCCTCCCGCAAGCCTGGGGCCAAAAATATCCCATGAGCACCAACTTACGGGGCTTTTTTGAGTATCACGCCGGCCTG
Source organism: Deltaproteobacteria bacterium (assembly GCA_031257535.1). Taxonomy (GTDB): domain Bacteria; phylum Desulfobacterota; class Desulfarculia; order Adiutricales; family Adiutricaceae; genus JAIROO01. The sequence continues at coordinate 8,886 of JAIROO010000148.1, read as the reverse complement.
ATGGAGCCTTGGGATGGTCCAGCGGCCGTCGTCGTCTCCGATGGCCGGAAAGTGGCGGCGGCTTTAGATCGCAATGGTTTAAGGCCAGCCCGTTATTGCTTAACCGACGACGGGCTTTTGGTTTTCGCGAGCGAGTCCGGGGCTTTAACCTTTGACAACGACAAAATCGTGGAAAAAGGCTCCTTACGGCCAGGTCAGATGATCTTAGCCGAAGCGGGGTCTGGGCGGTTGTTAAAAAATACCGAAGTCAAAAGTTTATTGGCCAGAAGAAGGCCTTATCGTCGCTGGGTTTCGGAAAATCGGATCGACATTCCGGGTTTTTTCGCCTTAACCCCGGATTTTTCCCAAAGTTTAGAAGATCTGGCTTATCGGCAAACCCTTTTTGGTTATACCCGCGACGACACGGAGATTATCCTAAGCCCCATGGCCCAAAATGGAGCCGAGCCTAATGGTTCTATGGGCGCGGACACGCCTTTGGCCGTTTTGGACCAAAAATTTCAGTCCTTGTTTTCCTTTTTTCGACAACAGTTCGCCCAGATAACTAACCCGCCTATTGATCCCATCCGGGAAGAACTGGTTATGTCCCTCATGACCTTCATTGGTTACGATCCCAACATTTTAAACGAAGAGCCTTATCAAGCCCGTCTTATTAAGCTAACTCATCCCTTTTTGTCCAACGACGACTTGGGGCGGCTCGCGGATTTGCGGTACGACGACTTTAATTGCGCGACCATCTCGGCGACCTTCGCGCCGCCTTCGCCTCACCAAAAGCCTGGCGAGGCTCTGGCCAAGGCTTTAAATCGTTTAGAAGAAGAGGCGGCTAGGGCGGCTCGAGCGGGCACCCACATCATAGTCGTCTCCGACCGGGCGGCGGGGCGACCTAAAAGCGACGGGGTTAAACCTGAGTTGCCTATTCCGTCTTTGTTAGCCGTGGCCGCGGTTAATCGGAAATTAATAGAGATCGAAAGACGCGTCTCCATTGGGGTCGTTTTAGAGACCGGGGACGCTTTGGAAGTAAGTCATATGGCCATGCTCCTAAGCTTAGGCGCCTCGGCCATTAACCCTTATCTCGCCTACGAGACGGTGGCCGATTTAGCCCGACGCCGGTGTTTAGCCACGGATTTAAGTCCCACCACGGCCGTCGAAAATTACGTTAACGCCTTAAAAAAAGGTTTGTTAAAAATCATGAGCAAAATGGGCATCTCGACTTTAAGAGGTTATCGAGGAGCCCAGATTTTTGAGGCCGTGGGTTTAGGCTCCGATCTCATGGACAAGTATTTTCCCGGCATCCCCTCGAGGGTGGGCGGGGTGTCTTTGGCTCAGCTGGAAAAGGGCGCGGCCACTCGCTTGTCTTTAGCCGCTAACTACTTAAAACCCGATCTAACCGGGCCCGAAGAACCTTTGCCGGTGGGCGGAGCTTATCGTTATCGTCATGACGGCCAACCTCATCTGTGGACGGCCGAGAGCGTGGTGGCTTTAAGGGAAGCGGTCAGAACCGGCGATTACGAGCTCTATAAAAAATACGCTGCCTTAATTAACGACCAGTCAAGCCAAGCTTTTACCTTAAGAGGTCAGCTGGCCTTCCGTTTAGACCGGCCGCCAGTACCTTTAGACGAGGTTGAGCCAGTCAGCCAGATCGTGAAACGCTTCGCCACCGGGGCCATGTCCTTTGGCTCGTTGTCGCGGGAAGCTCACGTGACCATGGCTTTAGCCATGAACGGCTTAGGGGCTCGGTCGAACTCTGGCGAAGGCGGGGAGGATCCAGAAAGATATAAACCTCGGCCCGACGGTCAGTCGACCATCTCAGCGGTCAAACAAGTGGCTAGTGGTCGGTTTGGGGTGACGGCCGAGTACCTAGCCCACGCCGAAGAACTGCAAATTAAAATCTCCCAAGGGGCGAAACCCGGGGAAGGCGGGCAATTACCTGGTCATAAAGTCGATAGCGAAATAGCCAGAGTCAGGCACTCGACTCCGGGGGTGACATTGATCTCGCCGCCGCCGCACCACGACATTTACTCCATTGAGGACATCGCGCAACTAATTTACGACTTACATCAAGCCGCGGATAAAGCCACGGTCTCAGTTAAATTAGTCTCCGTGGTGGGAGTTGGCACCATCGCCGCTGGCGTGGCTAAAGCCATGGCCGAGTCCATTTTAATCTCGGGGTTTGATGGCGGCACTGGGGCGGCACCTTTGTCTTCCATTAGATACGCTGGCTCGCCTTGGGAGATTGGTTTGGCCGAAACCCAGCAAACGCTGGTTTTAAATAATCTCCGGACTAGGGTTAGACTCCAAGCCGACGGCCAGATGAAGACCGGTCGAGACGTGGCCGTGGCCGCTTTACTGGGGGCCGACGAGTTTGGTTTCGCGACCGCGGTACTGGTGGCTATGGGCTGCTTGATGATGCGCAAATGTCACACCAATACCTGCCCGGTCGGCGTGGCCACTCAAGACCCCCGGATGCGAGCTCGATTCGCGGGCAAGCCCGAGCACGTGGTTAACTTCTTTACTTTTGTGGCTCAAGAACTAAGGGAAATCATGGCTAGCTTAGGTTATCGGACGGTCAAGGAGATGATCGGCCAAGTCGACCGCCTAAGCCCCCGCTCTGACTCGACCTTTTTAATGGAGCGCGGTTTAGACTTCGCCGACGTTTTGTATAAACCCGCCCAAGAAGGTTTATCGTTTGAGGCCTACGCGCCCAAAAGTCCGGCTGACTCCTTAGACGACCGCTTATTGCCCGAGGTCGCTTCGGCCATCGAGAACCGAACCCCTATAGTTCTCGACCGAGAAGTCAAAAACACCGATCGGGCGGTGGGGGCCAAGATCTCCAGTCGGGTCGTCCGTAAATGGGCGGCCGCGGGATTACCGGACGACACTATCCATTTAAAGCTGTCCGGGGTGGCCGGTCAATCCTTTGGGGCGTTTGTGGCTAAAGGGGTGACCATTGAGCTTTTTGGCGAGGCCAACGATTACGTGGGTAAGGGCCTATCGGGGGGCAAGTTAATTATTAGGCCCCCGTTTGACGCCCGCGAGGATTTTACGCCTTCGGAAAACGCCATTGTCGGTAACGTGGCTCTTTACGGGGCCACGAGCGGAGAATTGTACTTAAGCGGTTTAGCGGGCGAAAGGTTCGCGGTCAGGAATAGTGGGGCTTTGGCCGTGGTCGAAGGCGTGGGCGATCATGGCTGCGAATACATGACTGGCGGCCGGGTCGTGGTCTTAGGCCCGACCGGGGTTAATTTCGCCGCGGGCATGAGTGGGGGTCTCGCTTACGTCTACGATCAAGACGGTCTGTTCGACAATCACTGTAACCTGGAGATGGTCGATCTGGATCTAATGGACCGCGAGGACGAAGAGGAGCTAAACGCTCTAATTAACCGTCACTTAAAGTACACCAATAGCGCCATCGCCAAAAAAATCTTAAAAGGCTGGGCTCGGGAAAAAGCTAGGTTTATTAAAGTTTTTCCCATGGAGTACCGCCAAGGCATTAACCTGGAAAGTCGCTTAAAGTCTTTGCCTCCGGATCCAGCGGCTTAAAGAGCGGCCTTTTTAGGCGATCTCGGCTTTTTTTGCCTTTTTGTTTTGGCCCTTTTTTTTAGAGCCTTTATGGTTTTTTTAGAGCCCATATGGCGTTTTAGGCCTTTTTTAGGGCCTCTTTTGACTTTTCATTTGTTTTTACGCCTTCGTCGACTGGATTTTAGTTATGAGCGAATATAGACCCGTAACCGAGCGCCTCCGCGATTATCGCCCAGTGGAGACTCGCCCCACCGAGATGGCCTTGCGCCAAGAACTGAACCGCTGCCAGGACTGCGGGATCCCTTTTTGCCACGCTTTAGGCTGTCCTTTGTATAATCTCATTCCCGAAATTAACCTTGAGGCGAAAAGCGGTCGCTGGGCCAGCGCTTTAGGCCGGTTGTTAGAGACCAGCCCCTTTCCCGAGTTTACCGGGCGGATCTGTCCAGCCTTGTGCGAAGGCTCCTGCGTCCAAGGGCTTCACGAACATCCGGTCCCGGCCCGTTTAGTGGAGTTAGAGGTCATTGAACGCGGTTTTGAGTTGGGATTGGTTAAAAGGGCTATAAAGTCTCGTCATTTGGATCTGTCCGTGGGGGTCATTGGGGCGGGTCCAGCGGGTTTGGCCGCGGCTTACCGACTGTCGCGGGCGGGGGCGGAGGTCACGGTTTACGAAAAAGACGCCAAAGCCGGCGGGTTTTTGCGTTACGGCATCCCGGACTTTAAGCTGGAAAAAGAGGTAATTGATCGGCGATTAGAGCTGATGATGGCCGAGGGAGTCAAATTTTTGTGCGGGGTCGAGGCGGGTCTTGATATCTCCGAGAGGCTTTTGTGGAAGCGGCACCAAGTTCTGATCTTAACCATCGGAGCCAGGCGGAAAAGAGATCTACCAATCCCGGGGCGGAATTTAATTGGGGTAAGTTTCGCCACCGATTACCTAGCCGCTCAAAACCGGGTTAACGCTGGGGAGGAGGCCACCATCCCCCCGGATCTTAACGCTTTTGGTCGGAAAGTGGTGGTCATTGGCGGCGGCGACACGGGTAGCGACTGCGTGGGCACGGCTTGGCGGCAAGGAGCGGTGGAGGTGTCTCAATACGAAATAATGCCTAAACCGCCAAAAGAAAGGGCTTTAGACAATCCCTGGCCCCAGTGGCCTAGGGTTTTAAGGACCTCCTCTAGCCATGAGGAAGGCGGGTTTCGTCGCTGGGGGGTTAATACTTTGGAGTTTACGGCGGATCCAAAGTCGCCAGAAAGACTAAATGGCTTAAAAGCCGTGGAAGTCGAGTGGCTCATTGAAAATGGCCGTTTAATTAAACCAGTCCCGGTCCCGGGCTCGGAGTTTACCAAAGACGCGGATTTGGTTCTTTTAGCCATGGGTTTTACCGGGCCTGAGCCCGGGAGTTTAGCCGCGGCCAAGGAGCTTAAACCCGACCACCATGGGCGCTTAAGCCCTAATCTTTACGTGGCTGGGGACGCGGCGAGTGGTCCTTCTTTAGTGGTTAGGGCCATTAGCGACGGTTTAAAGGTCGCGGGAACGGTTTTAGCCGACTTTAAAGCCTCTAAGTCTTGAACTTAAAATGGCTGGCCTTGAAAAACCCTTGTTTCGCTATTTTGGGCGCGGGGCTCCAGTTTATAAGTTAATCAAAAATTTTATGGCCACTATATAATGTATATAAACGAGCCCTCAAAAAAGGGGGTTTTTACGAGGGCGTTAAAATGGCCAGGATCTTGTTATTAGGTCGCGGGCAACTGGGCCGAGCTTTGGCTGGAGTTTTGCCTCTTTTGGGAGAGACGACCATCTGTTGTCGGGAAAAGGCGGATTTACGCTATCCAGATGAATTAGGCTCTTTTTTAGATCAGTTAAACCCGGAACTTATCTTTAACGCCGCCGCTTACACCAAGATCGACGCCGCGGAAAACGACGAAGAGACGGTGATGGCCATTAATGGCGAGGCTCCCGCGGCCTTGGCCACTTGGGCCAAAGACCATGGGGCTGAGCTGATTCACTTCTCCACGGATTACGTTTTTGACGGAACCAAAGAGGAGCCTTACCTGGAAACCGACGAGGCCAACCCCTTAAACGTTTATGGCCGAGCTAAACTAAAGGGCGATAAGGCTATAGAGCGGATAGGCGGGTCTTATTTTATTTTTCGGACAGGCTGGATTTATGGCCCGGGCGGTCGGAACTTTCCATCGACCTTTTTGCGTCTAGCGCAAACCCGGGAGACCTTAGAAGTGGTCGATAATCAAGTTGGGGCCCCAACTAGCGCGGAATTTTTAGCCATCTCCTCCATCTTAGCCACCTTCCAACCCCAAAAAGCTTATGGGCTTTACAATCTAACGGCCTCAGGGTCGATTAGTTGGTATGGTTTAGCCCAATATCTACTAAAATGGGCCACGGATAGGGGAGCTTTAATGACCCTAAAACCCGAAAACCTGATCCCAGTTCAAAAAAATCCCGAATATCCAGCCCCGCGGCCAGCTAACTCCGTTTTGTCTAACGCCAAGTTTCGGCGGACCTTTGGCATCAGGTCGCCCGAGTGGCCTTTTGGGCTGGACCGGTATTTAGAGACGATTTTGGGGTTATAAAATAGTTTGTTTAAATCGCGCTGGCCTTTTTTTAGCTTAATATCGCTATTGGCAATCTAATTACTTTAGTTAATGATTTTTTTGCTAATTAGAGACTTTTTGGCTATGGGAATCGATAAAAGTAAGGTCTTTTCTATGATGGCCGCTTAAAAACCCTGGTTTTGAAATTTAAGGCCGCGTGGGTCTACCATATAAACTAATATTAAATTATACCGACTATCATATATAATATATAAACGAGCTATTAAAAAATCAAATGGGTTTTTTATAAGTTCATCTTCTTTGGAACAAAAATGACCAATTACTGGTTGAATATATTGAGCCAAGTGGGCTCGTTCGTCTCGACTTTTGTTTTTTTTACCTTAGCCTTAAGTTTTTGGGGGCGGCAAGGTTTACGGTTAAGCGTCAAAGGCGACGAGTTCCGGTATGGCGACCCTTTAACCCTGGCCGCGGGCGGAGCGATTTTAGCTTTTAGCTCTTGGGTCTTAACCCTCGTTTTATCTAACCTTCGTCTTTATCTTCTTGTTTTCCTTTATTCAGGGGCCTTTTTAGCGATTTTAGAAATCGTCGTCTTTTATCTGCCTATTTTTTTGCGCCAAAAAGATAAGTTCGCCGCCGTAAAAAAAATCCTCCAAAACCATGAGCTTTGGCTAGCGGGGGTTATCTTAGCCGGGGTCTTGTCTTTTTTTTACGCCGCTATTTGGCCCTCTGGGCGGTTTGAGGTCTGGCTTTTTGGCAGCGTCGATTACCTAAACTGGGCTTTGTTGACCGATTATTGGTTAGGGGCTGACCCTAAGGTTTTAAATTTTACCTATAACTCCCTAATCATGACCAAAGACTCCTTTGGCGCGCAAGTTTTGTTCGCCGCCTACGCTTTGGCCGCGGGGCAAACCGCTTTATGGGCCGTCTTTGGCTTTATGGGGGCCATGGTCGTAGGCGCGGGCTTGGTCATCCATTGGTTTTTAAGGCGGATTTTTGGCTTAGGCTTTTGGGTGAGTCTGGCTTTAACTTTAGGGGTCACGGGCGGGGCTTTTTACAATTTTTTGATCTTTAAAGGTTTAGTCGGCCAATTGGTGGGGAGCCTAGCTTATTTAGTGGCTTTAAGGGAAATGTTTCAATGGCCCAAAAACTTAGGTAAAAAAGAGTATATTAGTTTTTTTTGGCCAATTTTTTGGCTTTTTCTGGCTTATCAAGGGGCTTTTATAGCCTATGTCTTTTTTTTAGTCCTGGCTGGAGGAATTCGTCGTTTTTGTCTTTGGGACCAAGGTCATAATTTGGTTAGGCGTATAGGCGCGACCCTGTGGGGGGGGCTAAAACCAGTCGCCTTAACCACCGGGTTATGTTTTATTTTAACGCCTTTTATGGCTTTTTGGTTAATTAGGCGGAGTTTTGAAACCGCGACCCAAACCGAGGGCTGGCAAATATCCTTTTTAAGTCCTTGGCTTTTGTCGGGCCTACCAATTTATCGGGTCGAGTATTTTACGGTCTTAAGCTCCGCGGCCCCGGTTTATTGGTATTTTATCTTTTTCCTTGGACTTTTCATTTTAGGTTTTTTAGCTAACCGCTTAGGGTTTAAATATCAAGACGAATCTGACTCTAAACGCGAAGGCCAAGACGTTAAATCTTCTGACCAAAACGTTAAATCTATTAAGGCTTTAATATTAATTTTTAGCGCCGCCATAGTTTTGTATTTTTTTGGCTATTACTTTTTTGACAATCGATACCAAGTATGGAAATTTATTTCTTATGTGGGACTTCCTTTGGCGTTTATTTATCCGGCCTTAATTATTTTTGTAGCTTTCAAGTTTACTAATTATTTTATAAGATACGTCCCCTTGGTTTTTTTGGCCGCTTTCTCCTTATTTTGGGGAATTGGCTTTGATAATCTAAAGGATCTAACCGAGTTTCCAGAGAAATTTTATAAAGTCATGTCCGCTAGAACTTATCTGGCAGCCCTAAGAGATATAATCACCCGGGCTCGACCTGGGACTTATTTTCAACTTAATTTAATGAGGGTAGACGACGCTTTTTTTGGGGCTGAGTTTTTTAAATTTAACTCAAAGCATAAATTTAGTTACACCTACGGTAATCTTCATTTTAGTCCAACAAACGTTTGGCCATACTTGTTAACCAAAGATTCGTTATTTACTATAATTTCTGACCGAAATTATCAGGGCCTGTTTAACGGCGAGCTAAGTGAAAGAGTTTATAACGGCTTATTTGTTTTTGACCGAACGTGGCTAAACGAGCATGGTTACGCGAAAATTTATGGTATTTTAGTCAATGAAGATTGGGCTTTTATAAAAAATTATGTCTTAATAAAAATATTGGCCCCTAAAAATCTCTGGGGTCAAAAGGCTAACCTTAACGTCGCCTTAAAGGTCGAGGCTAAAAATACCGCCTTAAAGTTATCTTCGGTCAGTCTGTCGTTTAATGGCCAAAGCCTTAACTTGCCTTTAATTGATGGTCAAGTAAAATTAAGCTCCGAGGTCGCGATCCCAGAAAATGGTTTTCTAATGACTGGGCTCGTCGTGGATAAAGACCTCCAAAAGGACTTTGAGGCCACGATTTTTATGGAGCGGGTCGAGTTAAAACCAATTATATGAAATATTAAATATTATTATTAAATTTTAGTAAATTGGCCTACCAAAAAAATGAACTAAAAGACTTAAGGTTAATGATGGTCTCGTAAAAACCCCTTGTTTTGAAATTTTAGGCGCGTAGCTCTACTATAAATGCTATTATAAATGTATAGCTACCACTATACATTGTGTATAAACAAGACCT
>JAIROO010000090.1 GCA_031257535.1 Deltaproteobacteria bacterium | reverse complement strand
TGTAAAGACCACGCCCTAGACAGCCTAATTTCTGACAATGTTCAATTTTTTGATGATTTAGTTCAATTAAATGAGACGACTTTTGCTACCCCAAAAAAGGTTAAGTCCAAGTCCGAGATAGCCTTGGCTAAGGCTGCTTAATTTAGAAAATCTTTTTGAAAACCAGTATAGCTCTTTTTGGCCCCAGGCCTCCTATTAGCCAATTCGCCGCGAATTTGCTAGAGTACTTTAAAATCAATAAGTTTTTTGAGGCAGGCGTAATTTTGTAATAGCTTTTATATGGCCAATAACATTCTTATCGCTCATTAAAGAATATCAATTTTCTTCTATTTGGAGGTTTTTGAAATGTTAGGTCAAAACAAGCCAGTTGGTCAATTGGCGGTCTTTTTGGTTAAGATTTCTCTCATGGCCCTCTTGGTCGTGGGTTTAGCTAGTCCGGTAAGCTTCGCTCAACCAAAAGCGGCCTCGCCCGTGGACGGCGTGACCATCTATTTGTGGCCTGGCCCCCGCGAGATTGATAAAAAAAACGTAGATTTAATTACTTATTTTTTTCTTTTAGACATAAGTGATCTAAAAGGTAAAACATTTAAATCCTTAGACGCCATCAGCTTGACCACCAACGTGGGCGAAGTCGCTTTTTCAGGCCCCACGAATTTGGCCGAGGCTCCCCGCTACCTTTTTGGATCCCTAAAAACCGCCCAAAAATTTGAGCGATTTTTGATCAATAAGGTCACCGGGACTATTGACGGCCAAAGTTACGATTTGTCCTCTAACGTCGCGCCGGTCAATATTTTAACCACCCCCATTGACCGGGCCTCGTCCATATATCTGTCCTGTCCCCCGAAACTTTTAGACTTTTACGTCCTGGAAGGGGTGTTTGAGGGGTTGGAAACCGGGGATTACGTCCACGCTTTGGTCAAGGTCAACGGCCAGACCCAGGATTTCATGTTGGATCTCCAATCTCTGGCTTTTTTTGAGGACGAAAAGAACGTGGGTAAGAAAATTAAAATTTACGTGGAAAAAAGACAAGAACCCACCTTCGAAGAGGGTGAAGATTGTATAACTATGGATTTAATAGTTAAATATATAGCCCCTCAAACTCCCAAAGCCGTAAAAAAACAGTAAGTCAATTTTGATATACTTTTAAAAAGGCTTAATTATCTAGTTTTTTAATGAGACTAGAGCCTTTATTTTATCTTCGCGAGAATAGTTTGTTCTTAAAAGTTAACGGGGTCCATCTTTTTTACGAAAAGTCTGGTTCGGGTCCGCCGCTTTTGCTATTACACGGCAATGGCGAGGATCACCATATTTTCGATAAGATCGCCATTAAGTTAGCCAACCATTTTACCCTTTACGCCTTGGATAGTCGGGGCCATGGCCAAAGCGAGATGAGCGGCGAGCGCTCTTACGACGTCATGGCCGAGGACGTTTTCGCCTTTATCAAGGCCCGTAACCTTGGTCGAGTCCACCTTTTGGGCTTTAGCGATGGGGCCATTATTGGTTTAATTTTAGGGCTGACCAGACTTTCGGTTTTAGCTAAGATGGTTCTTTTAGGCCCTAATCTTTCGCCGGACGATCTGACCCCAAAGGCGGTTGACCTCATAAAGCTCTTGATTGTCGCCACCGCCAACCCTTGGCTTTCGCTTTTGCTAAAAGAGCCGCGGCTTAAGTTAGCTAGTTTGGCCAAGATAACGACCCCCTGCCTAGTCGTGGCCGGGGAAAACGATCTTTTTAAGCCGAAAGTCATCCCGTCCATCGCCAAGGCCTTACCAGACGCTAGGCTAAAAATTATAGCTGGCCATGACCACCAGTCTTATATTGTGGACAATGACCTTTTGTATGAGGATGTCTTGTGTTTTTTGACCGCTTAACTTCACTCCCCCTCTTTAGCTTTAAAGGCCAGGCTTAAGGCTAAAAAGCTTTTAAAGCTTAAAAAGGGGAGCCTTTAAAAATTTAATAAAGATCGATAACGAAAAAAGGGCCCTAATTGAGGTCAAAACGGGGAATCCCAAAAAAACGACGCGGGAGCGGACCAGCCACTGTCATCGGCGAGGCGCGATAAGACCTTTAAGCCACTTTAGAGCTTAAAAATGGTTTTTCGCTGAAAGCGATCCGAGAGCCAGAAACCCGTTTTTTTCGTTTTAGACTCGTCTTTTTGGCGCGGAATATCGCCCCATTTCGGGTTAGATCGGGCGCCAAAAAAAAGGCGGCTTCTTGTCAGGGTTAAATTTGGAAATCCTGGGTTGTTGTTTAGCGATCCAGGATTTTTTTTAAGGGCTTAAAAGGGGACTTTTTTGGTTTTAACTAATAGTTTATGGGGTTTAAAGATGGGGTAACGAAGCGGGCTAAGGTTTTAAAAGCGGCCCTTTTACACATGTCTATCGCGCCCGGTCAGCCGGAGCTAAACTTAAAACTCCTGATCGACCTGATTAAGGAAGCCGCGGCTAAGGGGGCCAAGCTGCTGGTGGCCCCGGAGATGGCTTTTTCGGGGTATTGTTTCGAAAATCGCGAAAGTATTTTGCCTTACGCCCAAGATGAGTCTGGACCAGCCTTAAAGGCCTTAAGAAGCTTAACGGCCAAACTAAAAGTCTATTTGGCCGTGGGTTTAGCCGAGCTAGCCGAGCCGGCTGGGACCTTATACAACTCGGCTTTTTTTCTAAACGATAAGGGGCGGATCTTAGGCCGTTCCCGGAAGATTAACTCCGAGTCTCGCTGGGCCGCTCCAGGCGACCAGATCCAAGACAACGTCTGGCCTACGCCTTGGGGTCGCGTGGGGCTCCACATCTGCGCCGACTCCTGGCATAGTTTAATTACCAGGGTGACGGCCGTTAAAGGGGCCGAGATCCTTTTGCTGCCCGCCAACTGGCCCCAGTCCGGCCTTGACCCCACTTTATTATGGCGCTTTCGGGCTCTAGAGAACGGTCTGTGGTTTTTAGCCTGTAACCGCACTGGCCAAGAAAAAAATCTCGACTGTTTAGCGGCCAAATCTTGCGCCTTTGACCCTTATGGCCAGGAGATTTTCGTTGGTCACAGTCCGGTGAGCCAAGTTTATTTGGTCGATCTGCCTTTAGACGAAAACGGTCGCGTTTCCCCTAAAAGGCGCGCCGAGATTATGGCTCAAAGACAAGTGGGCCAGTATCACCGCTTATACGGCAATTTTAACGGGGTTCAGAATTTAACTGGGTTTTTAAAACTCCCAGACCCTGGCCCCTTAGCTATAACCGCCATAATTCCTAAACCTTCGGAAAGCCTTTCGTCTTATTTTAGCCGACTAACCGAGCCAGACGCTAAAGGGCTTTTTCTGTGGCCCCCGGGAGCCTTCCTTAAGAGCGAGGCGGAGTCGAGCCTTAACCAGCTTTTAGCGGGTCAAGCCGCTCTAACGAAAACTTTAGCCGGCCAGTGGCGTTTTTGGGGCCAGGGTTTTTCTGGGCCAAGGGTTAGCGGGGGGACGGACGGCCTTTATCTGACGGATTTTCCGCCTTTAAGGATCTGGCTAGCCGAGCCTTCGGAAATCGTCCAACCCGAGGCCGCGGTGGCCGCCGCGAAATGGGGAGCGGACGTGGCTATCGCCATGGTTGACTCTTTAACCCCCGCCTTTAAACTCTTGGCCGCTTTAAGGCCCATTGACCAACTGGCGACGGTGGTTGTGGCTCCCGATGGCGCGGCTATGGGGCTGCCTTGGTTAGGCCACGACCCTGGTCGGGGGGCCTTAGTCGGAGTGGGGGCGATGGGTGGCCTTACGGTCGACTCTCACGAGACTAGGGAAAAACGGTTTCAAGACCGGCTGGATTTCGCGGCCTTAATGAAACCCGCCGTCCTTTAGGAGGCGGTTTTTTAAGTTGGATATTGGTGAAGATGGTTTTGGCCAAAACTAAGATTATTTTAGTGGAAACTAAGATTATTTTGGCAAAAACTAAGTTGTTATTGGATGATAGTAAGATTTATTGGTCGAAGCTAAGATTGTTTTATCAGTAATGTGATGACTTTAGCCATTTATAACTATTGTTTTTGGATTTTTTAGCGATTTGTTATTTTTAGGGGTTAGAGCTTATAGGAGTGGATAGTCTTTTTTCTCCTGTTTTTTGTTTTTTTTGACGACTCTTTATATCGTTTTATGGATAAACAATGAAAATCGTGGCCTTTTTTGGCTCCATCTACGGCTCATACCTTTTTCGGTCTTTAAAGGCGGCCAGCTTAGATGACCTCAATCTTGTAGCTTTTAATGGTCACCGGGCCTTAACCCAACCCGATAAAGTCGACTTAGCCTTAAAAGAGGCGGATCTTCTTTTTATCTATGAGGCTGGGGAGGGTTTTAGCTCTATTTTGGCCGAGACCCTTATGAGTTGGCCAGAAGCGATCCCCTTTGTCCGCTTAGGTCACGACGCGGCCGACTTTGGCGGCAACGTGAGCCCTTTAGTTTTAGCCAAGGCGAATTTATACCTCACCGAAGGGGGGCCGGAAAACGGGCCCAATTTTTGGCGCTTTCTGGTGGCCCTAGCTAGCGGTAGCCCGGAAAAAGCCCCGTCGCCCCAAAAGCTGCCCCGGGTCGCCTTGTGGCATCCCGCGGCTCCTAGGCCTTATTACCAAAAC
>JAIROO010000067.1 GCA_031257535.1 Deltaproteobacteria bacterium | reverse complement strand
TAAATCCACGGCTCGGCCGTGGGGCGTCTGGTCTTTAGCCGCCGCGGCTAAATGGATGGAGGCCTGGGAAAACCTTAAGTTGGGAGGCTGGCTATAGTCAATCAATCTACTACCTTTCTAAGCCAAAAACCCGTTTGGCCCAAACGATCTATATACCAGATATCCGCTAAGTTTGCCAAAAAGTTCCAAAAACGTTTTGGGGCGAAAATTACGGCCCTTAAAGATTTTAGCTTAAGGGTCGATTCGACTGTCTGGCCTTCTGGCCAAGGTTTTTATGGCTTTCCAGCCGAAAAAGGCCGGCCAGATTTTTTAAAAAGGTTTTTAGTTATAAAAATAGTATTTTTTGACAAAATTAGTTGTTTATCAATCTTAACAGAGAGCCAGTCATATCTTAGTTTTAGTTCTCAAGATTTTATCCAAAGTGGCCCAGAAATATGTTATTATGGCTTAAAAAAGCGAGGTTTTGGCGCAGGTGGCGACAGGTAAAAAAACGTACTTAAAAGATTTAACCGCTGGGCAAACCTTTAATTTGCCTTTAATGGTCCAAAATTGTCAGCGGCGGGCGAAAAAAAACGGTTCGGCTTATTTAAGCTTGGATTTGGCCGACCGGACTAAGGTTCTCGGCGCGAAACTTTGGGACCATATCGACCAGTTCGCCCCGTTTTTGGTCGAGGGTCAAGTCGCCCTCGTCCAGGGGGACGTTTCTAGCTACCAAGGGACCTTGCAGTTGACGATCCGGGGGGTCAAGCCCGTGGATCCCGAGAGCTTGGATTTAGCCGACTTTTTCCGCACGGCTAAAAGGCCTATCCCGGAAATGACCGAAGAGTTGTTTGAATTGGTCGCTAAAATCCAAGACCCTCATTATCGACTTTTAGCCGAAAAGGCTTTGACCCATCCCAAAACCAGCGGTTTTTTTACGGCTCCGGCCGCTAAATCTTTTCACCACGCTTACGTTGGCGGCCTTTTAGAGCACACCTTGTCGGTGACTAAATTGGCTTTTTTTGTGGCCGGGCACTATGGCCCCAGCTTAAACGGCGACCTTTTAGCCGTGGGCGCCCTCCTCCACGACGTGGGCAAATGCTGGGAGCTGACGCAAAGCTCCTTAAGGGACTACACTACGGTTGGTCGTTTGCTGGGCCATCTTTTCTTGGGGGCGGAGTTTGTGGCGGAAGTGGCTAAGGACGTCACCGACTTTCCGGCCGACAAGCTGTTATTAGTCCGCCATCTTTTGCTAAGTCATCACGGCCTGCCCCAGTATGGCGCGGTCCAGACCCCGAAATTTTTAGAAGCCATCGTCCTCCATCAGCTCGACGACTTAGACGGTAAACTTAATGGGGTCGGGGCCTTTATCCGCGAGAACTTAAGCTATGACCCCACCGGCCGCGCTCAGTGGACCTCGTATAATAGTTTGTTAACGGATTATTTTTACGCTCCCCCTGGCTCGATTAGGTGGGGCGAAGACCCCAAAGACGACCAAAATCCCCTTAGCGAGCCGGCCGAACGCCCCGCCGCCTCTAGCCAGGCCACTAGCCAGGCCCCTGACCAGGGCCACGGCCAAAATCCGCCGGACTTTAGCCAAATGGCCTCGGCGGAGCCTGACTTTAACCAAATTTACTTGGCGGAGCCGGACTTTAACCAAGTGGCCATGGCGGAGCCTGATTTTAATAAAATTTACTTGGCGGAGCCGGACCTAAGCCATTTTGATCCACTCGCGGGAGTCCTAACTTTTAATAACGGGGAATTCACTTACGATTCCGTTTCTTCGTCCGAAAAGTCGTCCGCGGAACTCGGGCCAAAACCTTTAGTTAATAGTCAAGACCAGGCGCCTTCGCCTCCCCTAACATTTTTGGACCCCCAAGCCTTCTTGGGCCCCCAAGGCCCCCCGCCCGCGCCGGTTAATCAAAGGGCGGTTAGTCCAGCCGTGGCCCCTGAGGACCCGATCCCCCTAAACCCGGCGCCTTTAAACCCGGCGCCTTTAAACCCGGCGCCTTTAAACCCGGCGCCTTTAAACCCGGCGCCTTTAAACCCGGCGCCTTTAAACCCGGCGCCTTTAAACCCGTCGCCTTTAAACCCGGCGCCTTTAAACCCGGCGCCTTTAAACCCGGCGCCTTTAAACCCGGCGCCTATAAATTCGGCGCCTATAAATTCGGCGCCTATAAATTCGGCGCCCTTAAACCCGGCTCCCGTAAATTCGGCTCCCTTAAACCCGACGCCCCCCAACCCGACGCTCCCAAACCCGACGCTCATAGAGCCCAAATCTTCGGAAAAGCGGCGGGTCGCGGTCAAACCCAAAGAGGTCTGGCCAGAAGAGGAGGGGCTTTTCTGATGCCTTTTAGCCTTATTGGCTTAGGCCACTTAGAAAACACTTTGTCCCGTATTTTAAAGAGCGGGCGGTTTCCGCACGCTCTTTTGTTAACCGGACCAAGGCAAGGCGGTAAATTTACTTTAGCCAAAGATCTGGCTAAAGCCTTAAACTGCGCCAATCCTGGTCCCGCGGCTGACCCTTGCGGGGTCTGCTTAAGCTGTCGCAAGATCGAAGAGGGCCATCACCCGGATTTTTTGGTCTTAAGGCCAAAAGGGGTTAGTCAAATAATCGCCGTCGACGACGTTAGGCAGCTGACTTACGACCTTAGTTATCGTCCGTTTGAGGGGAAGAGACGAGTGGCCGTGATCCAGAGAGCCGATCTTTTTGAAAACGTCGGGGGTAACGCCCTTTTAAAAACTTTAGAAGAGCCTGGGCCTTCGGCGGTATTAATTCTTACCGCGGTCTCCGAGTCCCGGGTCATGCCTACCTTGGTCTCGCGCTGCGTCAGATTAAGGGTCCCGCCCTTAAGTCGAGCCCGGGTTTTAGAGGCCTTAAAAGCCAAACTCGACCTCGCCGGACCCCGGGCCGAGCTCTTGGCCGGACTCGCCAACGGGGCTTTGGGAGCGGCTTTGGCTTTGGATCCCGAATCGACCTGGGAGGGCTTCGTGACTTTGGATCTTCTTTTAGGTCAGGCTTTAGAGCCGACTCTTAAGAGTTACCGGGCGGTGGGCGAGTGGGCCAGTGGGGCGGTGGCCGAGATTGAACGACTAAAAAAGTTAGAGGAAGGGGAAAGCAAAAAAGTCGAGCCCGACCTTTCGGCTTTAGGCCAGCGCCGCGCTTATTACGAGACCATCGTCTCTTTTTTACGCTTGTGGTGGCGCGACGTCTTAGTCTTAGCCATAACGGGCGCCGCGACCAGGCGACTCGGGCCCCCGCCCACCCCAGCCATGCGGAAATGGGCGGCTCGCTTAGCCACTGAGAGCGGGACGGAAGCTTATTTACAGGCTATTGATTTGATTGAAGAGGCGCTCAACCGGTCTTTACGCTCTGATCTGGTTTTCGCCAATTACTGGTTGAGCCTTTTAACCACCAATCGACTAAAGGCCTAAGTTTTTTAAGGTTAATATTTTTTAAGGTATAATTAAGGGGGACGCGGCCTAATTAGTCGCGAAAGCCAAAATAAAACCCTAAAAAAGCCACCACGGACAAAGGAACGGCCATGGGAGAAAAAGCGCGGGAATCAGGCCAGACCGCCACCTCGTCGCCGCCGCCCCGGGCTAAAGAGCCAGGGCTTAAGCGGACCCATAAAATTAAGTGGGAAGAAGAGGCCGTTAGACCTCGGAACTTGCCTTGTAAGCGGACGGTCCACGTTCGCGTGCGGTTTGGCGGCCAAGTGCAAACCTACGAGGCTGGCGAGCTGGAACTGGACATTGGCGACTGGGTAGTGGTCCGGCAGGGCGAGAGTCTGCGCTTAGGTTTGGTGACCACTAAACCCATGATCTGGCCAGCTAACCAAGGCAAAAAAGAGATTTTATTGCCCGAGGACCGGGCGATTCTGCGGCTGGCCTCCTCTGAGGATCTGACTCGGCAAGCCGAAAATCAGATCAAAGAGCGCGAGGACTACGCCTATTGCCAAAACTGCTTAAGCCACTTGGGCCTATCCATGAAACTAGTGGCCGTTGAGATTACTTTAGATAATTACAAGACCATTTTTTATTATACGGCCGAAGAAAGAGTGGATTTTCGGCAGCTGGTCCGCGAGTTGGTCAGCCGTTTTCGGACGCGGATCGAGATGCGCCAAATTGGGGTGCGCTTAGAGGCTTTGAAACTGGGCGGTTTAGGCCTGTGTGGCCGCTGCTTTTGCTGCTCGAGTTTTTTAAACAATTTTTGCCAAGTCTCGGTCAAAATGGCCAAGGAGCAGAACCTTTCTTTAAACACGGCCAAAATCTCTGGGGTTTGTGGCCGCTTGATGTGCTGCTTGTCCTATGAAAATTATCCTTTTGGCTTTCGGCCGCCTTTAGCCAAAGAGGGCGTCGGTCTCGCGCTGGGCGGCCAAAGGACCCAAGACTTAGACGAAAAGGCTTTAGCGGACTTGGAGGCTTTAGAGGCTTTTGAACACCAAAGTGGCGACGAGGAAGAAGGCGACAAACCCACGTTCGCCTTGGCGGCCCCGGCCGAGGAGCCAACCCGCCTGACCGAAGAAATCTTGGCGGCGGCGAGCCTATTAGCGGCTCCGGGCGAAAAGGCGGCGGTAAGGTCGGCTCCTAAAGGCGCGGAATCTTTAGAAGTCGTGGCGGCTCCACCAGAAGTGGCCCCAATTAGGGCGGCTCTGACGAATTTGGCGGCTGACTTGGGTCATGAAGCCAACGACGCCTTAAAAGTCGAGCGAATCGGCGAAATTATAGACCTTAAAGTCGCCGCGGCCGAACCGGAATCAAGGGGCGAAGACCAGTTAAAGGCGACGCTCGAGTCTTGGGTTGACCTCGCCTTTCCAATGGGCGAGGAGTCTTCGGGCGACGACTTTAGCGACGGCTTTAACGACGACTGTAGCGAGGAAAACTTAGGGTACGACCCGGATTTTTAATATTGATGGCCAAAACCTTTATTTCGCGATTAAAAACAGGGCTTAGCGATAAAAAAAAAACGTTTCAGACGTCGAGGCTCTCTGGGGCTCCCTAGGAGCCTCTCGGGTTTTGGATCTGGAAATAGACTATGAGGCGCTTATGGTCCAACGGAACGCCCCTCGGTGGCTTAAGTGGCTTCAAAAAATATAACGTGCTTCTTTCCGCCACCCAAAAAGGGAGGTATCAAGCGATTGGTTAAGCTATAAAAAAGCTATAAAACGATGGTTTATCAATTTTAAAGATATTTATAGATATCAAGTAGAGTTTTTATTGCCTTTATTTTGTAATTAAACTATTGTTATTTAAATAATAATGTTAATTAAACAGTCAAATAGTCTAAAATACGTATTAAGAAGTATATCCATTCACGGCCTTTGGCTAGATGGCCAAGTTTATAGACTGGCCAACCTCCTTTTTTGGGGTAAATATTAATCCTTCATCAGCAAAAGAAAGCGACTTGTCATGAATCTTTTCAAATTTTATTTCACGACTCCTCCTTCGACACATGAGTCATTTTTTGATACCGCCCAATCAGCGCCGCCACAAAGTCGGCTTCGCTCGTCTTGCCGGGAGTGAATCCGTACAGTTTCATCACGGCGCGGTCGAGGTTTTGGTGAGCTTTCAGCAATTCCGGGGGCATGGTCAGCGGGTCGTATAGGTCGGCGAGACTCGCGGGCGCAAACTTCGTTCGCGCGTCAAGGACGCCTTGCGCTGTCCGCTCAATCGCCGCCTTTTGATCGTCCATCGCTTCCGGCCACGGAAAATTGTTGTACACGATGTCTTTTGAATAGCGATAGCTCATCCCAAGCCGGCCGCATATTACGCGAACCCACGCCATATGGACGTTTGACGTGAGGATGCCAAAGTGGTAGAGCGTAGCTCCGGTCATTACAAACACTAAATTACTGGCAAGCGTATCTGTTCCCAAAAATCCGATTGGAATATAGCGGCGTTTTTCAGATGACACCATTGGAATGACGATAAATGAAGCTGTCGGGATGTTCTCAACTTGGAACCGCAACGGCGTTTCCGCGAGTTTTCGCGTCGGAGGCCTTTTGCTCGAGAGCCTGAAATCGCGAACGGCTTCGACGCGCTTTAAGCACTCCGGCATTTGCCGGAGCGCGTTCGGCGGACAGTCTTTGAGCAGCAGACAATATCGGAAGTAGCCGTTGATGAACTCATCGGAACCAATCCATTTACGGAAGTATGGCGATGATTTCGGCTCTTTAGCTATGAATTCGTTCATCTCTGATTCCGTAAACAGATAATTGCCACCGTCAATCGGCTGGTTGCCGATGCCAATCTCCGGTATGTCGCAAAGCGGGCGCTGGCGGCTCTCAATCAACGCGTTCGGCGCTTGGATGAGGTATGGGTTTATGTTCGGCTCGGTTTTGACTCGGCTGAACCCGACAATGACACAATAGACCGCGGCTTTGCCCTTTGCCTCGTTGTTCCACTTGAACGTCGCGATCCCGAAGTTGATATGTATACCGCTCGCAAGTAACGGTTTCCAGAGTATGGCGGGCTGCTCTCCCTGCGATACGCTGTTAGTGGACACAAACGCGCATTTTATCGCTGTTCCGATGGTATAGTCTGCGGCTTTTTTGTACCATGCGGTTACATAATCCAGGTTGCCCAGGCCTTTGAGGTCGCCGAATACATGCCGCATATCCGATTTCTGTTCAGCGGACATCATTCTCGCGCCGTTGAACGGTGGGTTGCCGAGGATATACGTTAATTTTTGGCTCGGAATCACCCGTTCCCAGTCAATCCGCAAGGCGTTTCCATTAACAATCGTCGCGCTTTGCGTTAGTGGCAAACGGGCGAAATACTGTCCGAATTGATCTGACACGCGCAGGTTCATTTGATGGTCGATGAGCCACATCCCGACCTGCGCGATCTGGCAAGGGAAATCCTCATATTCGACGCCATAAAACTGCTCCAAGCTGACTTTCAACAGTATTGATACGTCCACTATCATCTGTTGACCGCTTGAATTCATTTTCAGGATTTCAAGCTCCAACAGGCGCAGTTCTCTGTATGTGACAATCAAAAAGTTGCCGCAACCGCAGGCTGGATCGAGAAAATTCAAGCGGCTGATTTTGTCATGGAAGCGTTCTAGCGCGGCGGGGTCGGTTTTCACGCGGTCGAACTCTTTCCATAGGTCATCCATGAACAGCGGATTGATCAGTTTGTAGATGTTTTCCTCGCTTGTGTAGTGCGCGCCGAGTTCGCGGCGCTGGCACTTGCCCATGACGCCTTGGAACATCGCGCCGAATATGGCGGGGCTAATTTTGTTCCAGTCAAAATTGACGTAGTCGAGCAGGGTTTGGCGCGTCTTCTCGTCGAAGTCCGGAATCGGTAGCAAATCCTTGAAAAGTCCTCCATTTACATAGCGGAATCGGCGTAGTTCGTCGGATAGGAGCGTCCGCTTCGCGCGGACTTCCTCCGGCGTGTTGAGAATTTCAAAAAGCCGCGCTATGCGGTCGGATAAGTCGCTGCCGTCTGGCTTGGAGTTTTCGATATAACGAAAAAAACTGTCTTGAGGGAATATGCCAGTGTCGTCCGCGAAAAGGCAGAACAGGAGCCGCACAAGGTAGACTTCAAGGTAATGCCCCTCATAGCCGTGGGATTTCAGCGCGTCGTGTAAGTTGGCCATCTTCTCGGCGGCTTTGACGTTGACTTCAACTTGGTCGTCGCGGACGCGCTCGGTTTCGTAGCCGGCGATGTTGGCGAAACGCTTGATATGCTTGCGGAGGTCTTTTGTCTTGAAGCTCCAAACTTCGTTGGTGCCGCGGCGGTTGAGACGTATATTCTCAAAATCGCAGACAACCCACAAGTCTGGCACGTCGTCTTGATTGGTCAGGTGGTTCATATAGTTTTGCAGCTGACTGAACGCAAGCGTGAGATTTTCGCCCTTTGACTTCATCTCTATGGCGATTTGCCCCGGCCAGAGAAAATCAATATACTTGTCGTGGCCTTGGCCGCCGATTTTCACCGGGGTCTCAAAGCCGCGGTCAATAACGTCGGATTCCACGCCGAACACGCTGAGAAAAGCGCGGACAAAGCTCTGCGCTTCCTGTTTTTCCTTCCCGCCGCCCTGCCAACGTTTGGAGAACGCGACGGCTTTGGCTTGTATGGCGTCCCAAGACAGTCGCATTATTGCTCCCCGTCCTTTTGAAGTTTCGCGGCTTTTGTCCCGCCATCAATAGGCTTTCGGGCGGTCCCATTGGGATTACCCATGCGCCACCGAGTTTAACGGCTCCTCGCGCGCGCTATTTGTCGTAGAGATTTTGAACGCGCTGGAGGTAACGCCCCACTTTTCAGTGGCGTCGCTTACCGTCGTCAATTCGGATTTCAGGCCCATAGCCTAATCCTTTCTCCGCAAATTATCCCTTGTCAACAATTATACATCGAAATAGCTTACGATGATATACATAAATTGAATTTCATTCGCGTTAATGAAAATCAGAATTCGTTTAACTCCTCCTTGACAAGATAGAACGCGCCTCTTGTTTTCTCAGCTTATAAATGGTTTTTTCAGTTTCTGTCGGGAGTTTACGCCGCGTTTTATCAGTTGGCCAGGCGTCAGATGGCGACTCCGTAGCGACGGGAGGCGCCAATCGTTCTTTTTAGCGTTTATGAAGACTCCGTGGCTCCAAATCTATGATATAAACGCGGCCATTAACGATAGTAAATCACGGCGTAAATGTCAACTTCAAAAATCGCGTTGTTGTCTTAAAGGCGACTTTTTTAGCTTGGCGATTGTCTTGGCCTTTTTTTAGGTTAAAGACTTAAGTTTGTCTTGGGGCAGCCATTGGCTTAAGGTCGCCTCTAGCTTTTCCGGGTCAATGGGTTTAGAGATAAAATCGTTCATGCCGTTTTCAATAAACATCTCCCGCACCCCGGACACGGCGTTGGCCGTTAAGGCGATAATGGGCACGTTTTGGCCTTTAGCCAGCCGCCGAATGCGGTGGGTCGTCTCCAAACCGTCGAGACCCGGCATCATGTGATCCATAAATATAAGGTCGTAGTTTTTAGCGTCGACCAGATCAATGGCTAATAATCCACTCTCGCAGGTATCGACTTGAGCTTTAAAGGGTTTTAATAGACCCTTAACGACTTTTAAGTTTAACTCAATGTCGTCGACAACCAAGATATTAGCCGTGGGGGCGGTAAAAGAGTTTTTGGGGCGAGTTTTTAAGGTGGAGATCTCGGGTTTGTTTAAGGCTTTGGCTAAGGGTAGACAGAAGACCGGCCAGGCTAAGTTGATCCAGCCCGTGGATTTATGGCCTGGCCCTTGATTTTCCGTTAAGAAGATCAGGTCTATTTTGTGGGTTAAAGGGGTCAGGAGGGGTAAGATCTCCTCCCGCCGCGAGTCAGCGGCCAGTATACAGTTATAGTCCGTCTGGTTTAAGTAGCTTACGAGTTCCGTTATGGTCGAGGCGATGACGTACTTAGCCCCTAGGGAGTCTAAGGAAAAGGTTAGGCTTTTGACTTTCCGGGCTTGGTTTTCTAAGACTAAAATAGATCGGTTTTGGCTATCTAAACTGGCCAAAGGCTTATAAGGCCCCATCTTTTGCTTAACCACGGCGGTAAAGGTCGAGCCTTTTTGGTACTCGCTGGTCACGCTGACGTCCCCGCCCATGAGTTGGGCTAGCTTTAAAGTAATGGCCAGGCCCAACCCCGTCCCCTCCACGCCTTTGTTGGCCGTTTTGTCGAAACGGTTAAAGTCCTCAAAAATCAGCTCTAAGTCCTTGGGCTTTAAACCAATGCCCGTGTCGGTCACGCTAAGTTCCAGGCGCACGTGATCGGGGCCGAGGTCGGCTTTAACCATTAAAGCCACATAGCCTTCCCGGGTGTATTTGGCGGCGTTGGTCAAAATGTTTAAAAGGATCTGTTTTAACCGAGGCGCGTCCCCGACTAAAATTTTCGGCGTAGCGCTATCGACCTCCACGAAGAAATTAATGGGTCGGTTGTTTAAGCGGGGCCGGATAACCTCCACGACCTCAGTTAAAAAATTCCCAAAGTCGTAAGGCTCTTCGACTAACTCCATCCGCCCGGACTCGATTTTCGAAAAATCCAAAATGTCGTTGACGATGGTCAAAAGCGAGTTGCCAGCTTGTTTGACGTTTTCGAGCATCTCGTAGACGTCGTCGGACAGTTTTTCCCTTAAGGTCAGTTCGGTCATGCCAATGATGGCGTTCATGGGCGTGCGGATTTCGTGACTCATGCGGGCCAGAAAGTCGCCCTTAGCCCGGGAAGCCTCCAACGCCGCGGCTTTTTGGGCTTCCAATTCTTGAGTCCTAGCCCCGACCAGCTTTTCTAACTCCAAATTAGTGGCTCCTCTTTGGATCAAGAGACGAGCCGAGACTATTAAAAGGGCCACCAAAGCTATGGCGAAGCCAATTAACCAAGGCACCTGGGAGCGCGCGAGTTTGGCCCGGTAGTCAAAGGTCCGGCTGGTCCAGTTGCGGGCTATGGAGCCCGTGTCGATGACGAGGAGGGTTTTGTTGACGATGGAGGCTAAAACTTTCTCTCTAAGGTTAAAGCCAAAAGTGGAGTTAAAACGGTAGTTAAAAACGTGATTGGCCTTAAACCCGGGTTTTTCCATGTAATTAGTCATGGATAAAAGGAGGTTTCTGGTGGCCATAAGGAGATCGATCTCGCCTTTTTCTAAGGCCACGAAGGCGGAAAAATTATCCTCATACTCTATCGTCCCCTTGTGATCTGGAAACCAGCTCAAAAAAAGCTCGCGATAAGCGGTATTTTTGACTAGGCCGACCTTGGCGTAGAGGATCTCGTTAAGTTTGACGTCGCGAGTCTCGCGCCTCGACAAAAGGGCGTAGTTGTCCTCCATATAGGGGTTATCGGCCCACAAAAAACGGCGGGCCCTTTGGGGCGAGGCGATGAGCTCAGTGATAAGGGCGTAGCGACCTTTTTCTAGTTCGACTAAATCATTGGACCAGTCCGCGGAGTTAAAATTTGCCACCTCGAATTTTAGCCCAGTTAAAGTGGTAATTTCCGCTAAAATATCAAAAGCGAGGCCCTGATACTCGTCTTCTTGTTGATTAAAAAAGCTAATGGGGTAATTGTCTTTTTCCGCGGCCAAGGGGATGGGTTGGTCGCTAGCCAGCCGAGCCTCTAAATAAGCCTTTTCGTCAGGGGTCAGTTTTTTATAGAATTTCCGTTTTTGATAATCGCGCTCCCCTTGGTTATAGAGGGTGACGAGATAAGACCTTAAGCCCGAATCTAAGGCTTTTTGAAAGACCGAGATAATGGGCTTTAAGGTGGGATCTTGAGTGGCTAAGGCCACGGGACTGTAAATGACGGGAAAAAAATCTAAAGCTTTAACGTCGCCAATGTCGTCAAAGGCCCCCTCGGCGGGCCCTTCGTCTAAAAAAGCGTCGATCCGGCCATCTTTTAAGCCTTGGTAGGCTTCGTCGTAATTTTCGACGTCAAAGGCCTCAAATGGCCTTTGGGCGTAGGTTCTGACCTGCTCTTGGGTAATGGTGTCCCGTAAAAAAGCCAGTTTTAAAGGTCTTCTGGCGGCGATTTCGTCGAGATCCGTTTTGGCCAAAGTAATGTATTTGACCGCCCGCTCGGCCATGGAGCTGGTCATGAAGTAGGTGTTTCGACGCTCTGGGGTGGGGGTCAGATCGCCAGTCAAAGACACTTCGTGGGTCGCTAAAGAGGTTAAGAGATCGTCCCATTCCCGACCTTGGGCTATGATGGGCAGCTCAAAAAGTCGACTCAGGTACTGGCTTAAAAGAGGGACAAACCCGCCAAACCCGCCTTCGGCCGTCGGAAAAACTTCCGTGGAATGGGAATTGGCGAGGATTAAAGAGCCCCGGCTGGTTTTTAAAGCCTCAATGGCCGCGATTTCCTCGTCCGTGACCCCCGGGACGCGGCGGTAATCGGTAAAAATCGGCGGCTCGACGAGAGGTTGGGCGAAAGCGGCGTCGCCCTTAACGCCAGCGAGAAAAAAAGCGAGGCCTAAAGACAAAAAGGCGAAAAAACGCTGCATGGTGTTGGCCTATTTAAGGATTGGTGGCCAAGGCCAGCTGGAACCCTAAGAGCGCGTTTAATATGGGGACTAGATTAGGTGGGGCGGAGACGAGCTTAGGCATACTTCTCCTTTACTTAAAAATCGCGGTTTTTTTAAGAGACCGCCGAAAATCTAAGATAGGCTAAAATAAAAAAAAAACACAATTTTATATTACCATTAAACTGGATAGATTAGCGAGTAAAAATCCCGTTTTAGGTGTACCTAAAAAAAGCAGTTTTATTCTAAATTTGTGTTATCCTCTAGATTAAGCTCGTTGAGTTCAACGGAGGAAACCAATGGGGGACGACAAAAACAGCTACTAGGGCCGTTTCATCTGGGAAACTGGGAACAATTTTTTCGGGATTGCTTGGATCACGTCCATAAGTTTCCTTACAATGACGATTCCTTGGCTTTTTTGAGGAAGGCCTTGCGGTCTATTGACGAGTTCAAAGAAAATTTCAGGCTCGGAACCTCAAACTCAGAACGCTTCATGTCCATTACGGACATCGAAGAACTCCTCCTAAAGCTCAATAAGGAGACCATGGAGAATAATTTTGATATTTTATCTAAGGAAATCAATAACATTTCTGAAAAACATCTTGTTGATTTAAAAAAAAAGAACTCCTTGAGCTAGGGATAAGACTCAGGATATACCGGAGCTTCACCAAAAAGATCATGACCATAGCCGGGAGCTTGACGTACTCCAGACTGGCTTTGACTCCGGCTTCTCCAGTCGATTCAGAGCGGCTAAAAATATTGAGGAACGGAGCCAAGATGGTGTTTCCACTAGACGAAGCCCTGGGACTGGACGCTTTACCATATAAAATGACTGTCTGGACCATGTTGGAAATCTCCCACTGGGCTAAGGAGACTGGTTCTTTCGACGCCGCCCAGAAAGCTTTGGAACGGAATACTCCGATAAGAGTTGACGCGGAGACTGTCCGCTCCGTTGTCAATAAGGTTGGCGACGTAGTATTTAAAAATAACCTCCTGGAAGCGGAGAGGATTTATGGAGTCCTCCAGTCTGGAAAATTACAGTTCCCTGATGATAAAGAAGATAATATTTTATATCTTGAAGTCGATGAGGCTATGATTCATACTAGACTTAGGGACGATATAGGATGTTTATGGAAAGAAAATAAACTTGGTATGGCATTTTCTAATAAATATTTTACATATTGGTATAATACAAAAGGCGAAAAGGTCCATAAAATCGGGTTAAGAGAATATACCGCATACCTTGGTGACGTTAATATTTTTAAAAAATTTATGTTTTCTTTAGCAATACGTAATGGTTATGGTTATCATAAACTTACCATATTGTTGAGTGATGGAGCTACATGGATACGAAATATGCATGACGAGTTATTTCCTGATTCACAATAAATTCTTGATTTCTTTCATTTATGTGAAAATATTATATCATTTCCTAAATCAATATTTAATTTAAATGAAAATAAATATAAACCATGGTCTGATAATGTTATTCAACTTTTTAAAACAAGTAAAATAGATGAAGCAATTAAAGAAATAGTTAAGTTAAAGAAATATTCGACATATAAAAAGTCATTTAATCTTTTAGGTTATATTAATAATAATATAAATAATATTGATTACGCTAGTTATATTGACAACGGTTGGTTCATTGGCAGCGGTGCCATTGAAATCGGAAACCGGACAGTTCTCCAGCGTCGACTTAAGCAACCTGGAATGCGTTGGAGTATTGAAAATGGTCAAAACCTTCTCTCTCTTATCGCTAAGGATAAAAGTGGTCTTTGGGAAAAAGATGTGGTTCAACCTGTCTTGGCCCATTTCAAGGCTGAAGGCAGGATGAGGAAGTATGGTTGACAGTAATTTTCGAGCAAAGCTTTGCTGTGCCAATTTTACTGCTTTTTTTTAGGTACACCCTCCCGTTTTTCCGCGGCCACTATACTGGCCGACAAAAACTTTTTCCAATTATGACTTCTGAGCCAGTGTAGGTTTAGTGTTTTTTACAACAGTCGCGGGCGACTTCTTCGAGACAAGCGTCACCCCCCCCAGTGGCCAGCGCATTATCGCGACAGAAGCTTTCTCTTGGAGGCCCTCAGACAACCATAAAGAGCGAGAAAATTGGTTAGTGTCAAACAGTTATTTGAGGGTTCAAGTAAGAAGGGACTACCCTTTGTACTTTTTTGATGGCTTCGTAAAAACCCTGGCGTTGAAATTTTAGTTACGTGCCCTACTATATAAGCCGATCTA
>JAIROO010000305.1 GCA_031257535.1 Deltaproteobacteria bacterium | reverse complement strand
GACTCGATTGCCCCGGTCGCTTAAAGCCGCCCCAAAACCTTCCATAAAGCCAGAGGCCAGTAAACCGCCCCAGCGTTGGAAGAAGTGGTCGTCAACCTTGGAGGCGATGGCGGCTTTGGTGGTCTTAGGATCGACGGCCACGGCTTCTAAGGCCAGTTTGAGGCCATTTTCGGAGCTTAAGCGGTTAAAGGTTAAAATCGCCCCAGTCTCGCTGCGGGTAAATTGCCCCAGTAACCGGGCTCCTTTTAAAGGCCCAAAAGAGACGGTGGCTAAAACAGGCGCCGGAACGTCGCTATCCACGGTCAGAGTCAAGGTCGCGGGCAGAAAGTCGCCGGGCTTTAAAAGGGCGTGAGGGTCAGGGTTTTGGGCCAGGTTACTGACCTTAAGGGCGCGGTCCTCTTGGGCTAAAGTTATGACCGGGGTCGATAAAGACCCTTTAGACCCAGCTATAACGGCTTTTAAGTCGCCTAAAACGGCTTTCTTTAGATCCACCCCCGGCGGAGCTTTGACTTTGGGCGGAGGAGGAGGGGCTGGCGCGTCTACCGTTATGGGTCTAGCCACTGGCGAGGGGTTTAAACGGATAGGTTGGCTTTTTGGTTTAGGGGGCACGCTATCGACTTCTTTGGGCTCGGCTAAAGGTAGCGTTAAGGTCTCTTTTGGCTGGCTAAGACCCACGGGAGTCGGCACGAACGATAAGCCATTAGCCATAGCTTCCTCCGCTTTAATGGCGTTTTGCTCGTCGATTAGGCGGTTGTAGTCTGGAGTTCCTAACCCACCGACCTCGGTCTCCATGGCTCTGGGCGTTAAAGGCGCGATCGCTAAGGCGTCTAGGTCCGGCGTGGTTGGCGTCAAGTAGTAGTTAAGGCCAACTAAGACGGCTAAGCCTAACCCGATAAAACCTAGCAAAAGGCCACACCCTTTCGGGAGACGCTGGCCAAAGTCGACTAAAGGGGCCAGAATCCGCCGTTGAAACCAGTTAAGGCGCGGACCTTGGCTCATGGCCGCTCCTTGTCGTTTAAGGGGGCGAAAGGCGAACGGGCCTTTAAAAGACGGCCCTCGTCTATAACAACCAGCTCCGCGACCGGGCCTATCTCGTAGACCTTATAAGCTCCCGGGCCAGTTACGCGACCTTTCCAGGTGGGCCAGCTTAAGTCTAAAGGGGTCCTTAGATAGAGGGAGTCGTCTTTTTCGAGTTTTAAGATCTGGCTTTTGGGTAGAAGTGGCTCGGGCGAAAAGTAGGAGCCCGTAAGCTCCCGACCAGGCATGAGGTCGTGAATAAGGGCCAGGTTTTGAGGTGGGGTGGCGATAGTCGTCTCGCCTTCGTTTAGATTGGCGTTTTGGATTTGAAAATTGACCAGCCCATCGATCTTGCCGTGAGGCTCAAGGTCGGCGACCACGACTCTTAAGCGGACCATAAGCGGCTGGTCGAGGCCCTTTAAGCCGATTAAAAGGTTAGAATCGCCATGCCGGGCTAAGGGCGAGACTAAGATCTGATGGCTAGCCTCTTTATGGATAAGAGCGCTAAACAAAGAGCCATCGCCTAAAACGCTGGAGACGACTGGCCAGGGCTGACCAATTGGAGTCGTAAAAACCAAAGCCGTGACCAAACCTGGGGTTAAGGTGACTTGAGTCGGAGCGAGTCCCGGACCTATTTGGGCTTTAATGGAGCGGCTTAACAAAGACCTGGGCGGGGAGTCGGTTAAGGCTTTAGCCCGTTGGTCGAGCCGCCGGCGAAAAGTTTTAAGCTCCTTGGGGGACAAAGGCAAAAGCTCGATCGTGGACTCGTCGTAAAACTTGTGGACTAAGTCCTCGATTTTTTTCTCGGAGTCGAAAGGGTCAGACGGCGCGGGGTCGGTTAAGCTGACGGCCTTAGAAGTTGGCTCGTCTTTAAGGTTTTTGCCCCAGGTGGGGTTGGTTTTGGTAAAAACAGGGTCCAAAGGCCGCTCTATATATAATGGTTGTTTCGCGCTTAAGCTCTCGGTTAAGTTTAAGTCGCCGAAAGGCTCTAAAGTCTGGGGTTTTAAAGGCGCTGGATCATTGGGCCGGGGTAGATCTAGGGCCTTAGGATCCGAAACTAGGTCTTGTAGGTTCGGAATTTCAAGCTTAGGCGCGGCGGGCGGCGGAGCTTTAGCGAAAGTTAGACTTATTGGGTTTGAGTTTTGGTTAAGGGCCGTTAAGTTAGCGTTTGAGGTCAACTGAGTCTCGGAACTACTTCTTAAAGCGGGGCGGGGCTCATTTTTGGTCTTGGTCGCGACTATGGTCGCGGTGGAAGGCGGCGTGGATTTAGGATCCAAGGATTGGTTAGCCTTAAAATTCTCGGGCTGGAGGCTATTTTTCGTCTCAGTTAAAGGGAAAAAGGCGAAAGAAGACGGGTTATTAGACTCCGCGAGATTTAAAGACCTAGGCGTAAAAGACTCTTGGGCGAGGCTAAGAAACGGTAGGCCAAAATTAAGGATCGTAGAAGTTAAAAGGGTCAGGAAAAACAAGGGCCAAAAAACGCTTCTCTTTGTTCGGGTAAATTTAAGCATACGGCTAATCCTTTTTTTGAAAACGCTTAATTTTGTCGTAAAGAGCGAAAACAATCGATAAAACACTAAGGTTAAGGGTCACGCTCGCGGCGACGTTGACCGCGAAAAACTAAAAATCGACAATTGGCGAAAAAAGACTTTATAGGGTTTTTAAAGCCCGCTTTTTGGGTAAGGTTTTTTTAGCGAAAATCGCCATTGACCTTAGATAAGGACAAATTAAGCGCCCCTAAAACAAACGCAAGGCGACAAAAATGACATGATTTGAAGATATGGCGGAAAAAAAGATCGTTTGGATTTCGCTAATTTTTTGGCTCAAATTAGCCTACTAGATATGGGATCGGCTGGAGTCCGTTGTAATCAAAAAGCTAGAAAAAAGAAATAATATTAATCAAGTAAGTCGTAAAAAAATATTTTAAGCTCAAAAATTATTTTAAAATTCAATAAAGAATAATTAATATCGCTTAAAAAATTATATTTACTAAATATTTTCGTCAAAAGAACTTAAAATACCCGACAAAAAATTTTGACCTAAAAGAGAAAAAAATCGCGAAAGGGAAATTTTCTCCCAAATAAGGGCCATTTTAGCCTCTAAAACGGCTCCGCCCACGGCCTTTGGCGGCGGGATTATCAAAGACTATAATTTAGCCAGGCCGATCTTAGCCGGGTTTTTTAAGGCCTATATGTTGTGGCCCTATTTTTGTGATATATTGAAGGCGATCTATTGAGAAGAGATTATTCAATTTTTTTCTTGAAACGTAATAAAATGGCGGCCGGTCGTTAAACTAGCTGACCCTTTAAAGGGATCGCTTTTGAAAAATATTTTTCCGGATCTTTTTTCAAAGCTCGCTAAAAACATGACGATTATTTAAGCGATTTTTAAGAAACTTAAAATATCATTTGAAGAAAATGAAATAGACTTTTTTATTTTAAAACTTACCTTAAAAGTTTTGGCCGTTCTTTAGAACCTAACCTAATCTTTAGAACCTAACCTAATCGAGCGAGACGTTTTCTGGTCTATTTTTTTAAGGACCCATTTTGCCCCTTAAAACGTGTTTTTCCTTTCCTGGGACAAAGTGAGGACGCCCAAAAATCGAAAAGCCAATCGGGTAGGAGGCGGGGTCTCCCCCTTTGGGTCCTCCCAGGCCTAACGTTAAGCGTAGAGGCTGGCTTCTCTTTTCTCTGGCCATTTATCTTGGCGTTCGTCTTGTCATTTGACGCGATAAACGCGCTCTATAGCGGGATCGTCGCGACGGTTTAGCTCGGTCGCGAGGATAATTTTGGGGGCTTAAAGTTTTTTAAACATTCTGGCCGTAAAAAAAATAAGCTCGAAAAAAAGTCCGCCCGGTCAGAAAAATGGTTAAACGGCCTTAACCGTGAGGTTTGGCCTTAAGGGCTTTTTTAGTTTATAATTTGCCGCGACCAAAAACTGAAAAAGGCGCTGGGGGGCCTTTTTTGTTTTTTTTTTGGGCCTCGCGGTTTTTTTAGCCCGACTTTTTAGGGCGTAGCGGCCTTAGCCAATAAGGTTTTTGGCCCTAAAAAAACGCGTAAGTTAGCGCCTATTTCGCGATATTTTACTTGCGCTTAAGTTTTTATTATGTCTTTTAAGTTGAGATAACCTATCTATAAAAAATATTATAAGTTTATTTTTTATAAGATATAGCGTTCATATTAAGGTAATCTTAAAAAATAGGTTAACCACAATCGGTCAAAGTCTATTTTTCTTTTTGGGCTTAAAAAAAGGTTTTACCGTCAAAAAAGACTTGATTTTCGAGTCCTTAGCCTTCTATCCATTTAGACTTTTCAGGGCCGTTTAGCTTTTTTCGCCCTTTGGCTTTTTTTTAGCTAAAAAGGCCGTAATTTTCTTGACTATTGTCTTTTAGTTTTAGGGCCTAAAAGGGCTTAACATTTAATTATTTTTTTAATAAAGTTCCGGTTTTCGCGGCGTAAGGCCAGACTATGAGCCGCTTTTACGCTATTTTTAGTTTTTTGGGGAGGGTCAAATGAGCCAGAAAAACGGCGAACCTTTAACTTATCGCGCGTCGGGCGTGGATATCGACGCCGGAGCCGAGGCGGCGCGCCGACTGGTCCCTTTAGCTCGTTCCACTTTTGACTCCCGGGTTTTAAACGATTTAGGGAGTTTCGCTGGGCTTTATGGTTTAGGGTCCCTTAATTTAAACGACCCGATTTTGGTGGCTTCCACCGATGGGGTGGGCACCAAGCTAAAAGTGGCTATTATGGCCGACCGTCACGACACGATTGGCCAAGATCTGGTGGCCATGAGCGTTAACGACGTTTTAACCCAAGGGGCTCGGCCGCTTTTTTTTCTCGATTATCTGGCTATGGGCAAACTTTTGCCGGAGAAGGTGGAGAAGATCGTCGCGGGGGTCGCCCTGGGCTGTCGACAAGCCAGCTGCGCTTTATTAGGTGGGGAAACGGCCGAGATGCCGGATTTTTACCAAGGCGACGATTACGATCTAGCCGGTTTCGCGGTGGGGGTGGTGGAAAGAAGTAAGGTCATCGACGGCAGCCGGATTGGCCTTAGCCACAAGATTATTGGTTTAAGCTCTTCAGGGATCCACTCTAATGGGTACGCCCTGGTTCGCCGCCTTATCTTTGACAAGTTAGGGCTAAAGATTGACTCGCCTTTTTTAGACGAGACCGTGGCCGACGTCTTACTTAAGCCCACGAAAATCTACGTTAACCCAGTCTTAGCCGCTTTACGTCGCCATGAGGTCCACGGTCTAGTCCACGTAACTGGCGGCGGAATCTTAGATAACTTGCCTCGGATTTTGCCTTTAGGCTGTCGCGCCACCATTCGCTTAGGGTCTTGGGAGGAGCCCCCCATCTTTGACTTTTTACGAAAAGCCGGCCAACTTGAGACCGCCGAATTGTTCCGGACCTTTAACATGGGCTTGGGCTTTTTGTTGATCGTCCCAGAAAGCGAGGTCGACCTGGTCATGGCCATTTTGGAGGACCATCGGGAGACTCCTAAAGTCGTCGGCTTTATCGAGCCTTTAACCGACCACGACCGAGTTAAGTTGGTGAGCGAGGGGACGTTATGAGAGTGGCCGTTTTATGTTCTGGTCGAGGCTCTAATCTTTTGGCTTTAATTAAAGCTTATGAGGCGGGGCTCTTGGGTCCGGCGGAGTTAAGGCTGGTCTTGGCCGACTCCGCGGCGGCGGGGGCGATTGAGGTCGCGCGGACCGCGGGTCTTTACGCCGCGGTCGTCCCTCGAACGGCTTATCACGCCAACCGGGACGGCTACGAGCGGCGACTTTTGGAAGTTATGGCCCCCCATGAGATCGAGATCGTGGTTTTAGCCGGTTTTAAAAGGTTGATCGGGCCAGTTCTTTTAGAGGCTTTTCCTAACCGGATCTTAAATATTCATCCAGCTTTGTTGCCGGCCTTTCCTGGCGAGAACGCCTGGCCCAAAGAAATTAAAGGCGGGGTTAAACTAGCCGGGGCCACGGTTCATTTCGTTGACTTAGGGATTGACTCTGGGCCTATCGTCGTTCAAGGGGCGGTCCCAGTCTTAGACGACGACGACCCCGAAACTCTCGCCGCCCGAATTTTACGGGTCGAGCACCAGATCTTGCCCCAAGCCTTAAACTGGCTCGCCTCGGGCCGCTTAGCCGTCGACAACGGTCGAGTTCGTCTTTTAGAGGGGCCAAAGGACCAAAAAGGCGAGGATTTTCTGATTTGGCCACCTTTAAAATCTTAAGTCTTAGATAATAGGTTAGTTTTCTCGCTATTTAGAGTTTAAAAATTTTATAAGTCGAATTGAGGTAAAAAATATTTAGCTTTAGTTTTTTCCCGAGTTTTTTCGAAAAAACGTTGCGTTTATGAAGAAAATTCTTCGGAAGTCTTTGACCCATCTAATCTTTAGTTTTTTTAAAAAAAATTTTTTTGATATTGCGCGCCGTGGAAAGGCGCGTTTACCTTGCGGGTTGGAATACCCGTCCGGCAACTGGATTGCTCCAGCCGGTAGCGACCTTGAGAGTCATGGAGGTAACGAAGTGGCTTAAGCTCTTTTGT
>JAIROO010000278.1 GCA_031257535.1 Deltaproteobacteria bacterium | reverse complement strand
AAAACCTTCTTGGCGGGACAGCCAAAATTCAAAATATTTTCTGGGCTTGGTATAGCTGGGTAATCCAAGCGGCAAATTAATTAATTTGCCGCTCTTTACTCGAGTCTCTTTGTTTTTTTATTGCGGCACACAACTCCTTGTAGGCGGATAACTCCAAAATTAGAATTGCTTGCACTATACAGTTGTCTCTATACTTTTGTCGGCTTATTTAGTAGAGCCACGGGCCTAAAATTTCAAGGCCAGGTTTTTTTACGAAGTCATCCGCCAAAAACCAAAAAAAATAATAAAGGATGGCCCTAAAAAAACCCTTGTTTCGTGATTTTAGGCGCGTAGCTCTACTAAAAACCCTGACCTAAAGTTATTTCGACTCGCTTATATTGTCGATAAACAAGTCCTCAAAAAAGGGTTTTTACGAGGCCATCATAAAGCCAGCCAATAATCCCAAAATAATAAGCCCTCCCAAAAACCCATTTCTTAGGCTTTTTGGGAGGGCTTTATGGTTAAAAGGAGCTTTTTTTTTCTTTTTTTTAGTGGTGAGCGGCGTGGCTTTTGGGGTCACCACAGTAAGTGGTATGGAGAAGCTTGTGGCTCTCCGAGCCTAAGGGCCGCTTTAAGAAACTCTCGTAGAGTTTTTTGACCGAGGGGTTTTCGTGGGATTTACGGATGGGTAACTCCCGATCGTGGAGGTAAGTGGCCTCGGTCCGGGCCTGATAAGCCGCCTCAAAGTCCTTGTCCACGA
This sequence comes from Deltaproteobacteria bacterium, assembly GCA_031257535.1. Classification (GTDB taxonomy): domain Bacteria; phylum Desulfobacterota; class Desulfarculia; order Adiutricales; family Adiutricaceae; genus JAIROO01. The sequence goes on along the minus strand of JAIROO010000278.1, from coordinate 2,621 downwards.
TAAGCTTAGGTTGGCCGCCACCAGTCACGCAGCCTTCAGGACAGGTCATGACCTCGATAAAGTGGAGGTTAAGTTTACCGGCCTTTAAATCGTCTAACACGGGTTTGACGTTTTTAAGGCCAGTCACGATTCCGACCTTTAAAGTCAGCTCGCCCACCGCGATATCGGCCGTCCGAAAACCATCGGGCCCTCGGACCGCTTTAATGTCCACCGCCGGGATGGGTTGCCCGGTAATGAGTTCATAGCCGGTCCGTAAAGCCGCTTCCATGACTCCCCCGGTGACTCCGAAGATCTCAGCGGCCCCAGTGTAGTCGCCCATGGGCAGATCGAACTTCTCCTCCGGTAGACCCAAAAAGTCGAGACCCTTAAGCTTAATTAGGTAAGCCAGCTCCCTAGTCGTTAAGACCACGTCCACGTCGCGATGGCCGCTATCGATCATCTCGGGTCGGCTCGACTCGTATTGTTTACAGGTACAAGGCATGATCGAGACCGAGAATATCTTCTTGGCCTCGGTTTTTTGAGCTTTGGCCCCAAAAGTCTTCATTAAAGCCCCTTGGATCTGCTGAGGGCTTTTAGTGGTCGACAGGTGGTTCCGTAATTCAGGATAATTAAGTTCCAAATAGCGGACCCAAGCCGGGCAACAAGAGGTAAACATGGGCAAGAGCCCGTTGTTTTTGACGCGGTCAATGAGTTCGCTACCCTCTTCCATGATGGTCACGTCAGCGGCGTAGTTGGTGTCGTAAACCTTATCAAAGCCGATCCGCCTTAAAGCCGCGGCTAAGCGACCAGCGGCTAAAGAACCTAAAGGAGCCCCAAAGTCCTCGGCGATCCCCACTCTGACCGCCGGAGCGCTCTGGACCCAAGTCTCGACGTTGGGGTCGGCCAAAGCTCTTAAGACCTCGTCTAGATGACAGACGTTATAGGCCGCGAACAAGGGTTCTAAAACCGTCGGTGGCAGATTCCTTTGGACCCGGATTTTTTCGTAAGCCCCAAAACCGTGCTCAGCCACGGAAACGTAAGATTTACATTTCTGGACGCACTGGCCACACATGACGCACTTTTGCTCGTTTAAGGTCTGCGGCTGATGAGGAACGCCTTCGATGGCGAGATTAGGACAGATCTTGACGCATTCTTGACAGCCGGTGCAAAGGTCCTTATCAATGGCGATCACGGTCATGATAAAAGCCTCCTCTCCGGGACGCCGGCGTTAATGACCGCTAAAGCTTCGGCCGCGGCGATATTTTTCTTTTTGCGATCTTCGTTTATGTCAGCCACTTTTAAAGCCTCGTTGGGACAGACTCGGACGCAAACTGGTCCGTCGGGCTCTTCAATACAAAGATCGCACTTGGAGGCGGCCACTTTGTTCTCGTTGGAGCCGACCTGCTTAATAGGCTGACCTTTGTCGTAAAGGGGCAGTAAAGCGATGGCCCCAAAAGGACAAGTCACCAGGCAGTCTTTACAACCAATACATTTAGACTCGTCAACCACCACCTGCTGGCCAAACCGGATAATAGCCGACTGTTTACAGACGGCTTTACAGGGGGAGTTTTCGCAGTGTTTACACTGGATGGGCATACTAGCCGTCTCAATAACCGTCACGTATAGCTTCGGCGTAACCGGGGTCGTGATGGTGCCCACGGTCTGACCTATCGCGTTACGCTTTTTATTATGCGACTGAAAGCAAGCTATCTCACAAGCTCGACAACCAGTGCATTTAGCGGTGTCGGTCGTGACGAACAATCCAAAATCAGTATCCATAAAATATATCCTCGCCACCGGCTAATCCGGCGTAAAAACTCAGCCAAAAAAGCCCGCGATAAATTAGCCAAACCTAAGCCCCCGACCTTTTTTTATAGTTAAAACTTATTTTTATTATTAAGCCTTCCTATAATTAATTGTAATTTTTCGGCCTTTTATAGACGCCACGCTTAGAGAAACATTAGGCGTATTCAAGCTGAAAGCTAAGCGCGACTTAAGTCGCCAAGGCTTTCAGTTTGGTCAATTAATTTAATTTACGCTTATAATCGAGGACTGTCAAAAAAAAAGAACCGGACCAAACGGGCCGATTCTTATCTTTAGTGAGATTTTAATGTTATAATTTAATCTATTTTATTTTTATACGTTCCAATCGTTAACTATAACAAGCCTCAATCTATTGCTTTATTTTATTTCAGCTATAAGAAAAATTTATTAATCTGGGGAGATTTTTTGTCAATAAATTATGGGAGGATTTGGCGGCCCAAAGTTTTTTGGCTCTTTTAACCTTTTGATTTTTATCTATTTTTTTCGACCAGATCCTGGTAACGACCATAATTTTTAGGTTTAATCTTTTTTTCTCGCCAAATTTACATTTTGGCCAAAATAAAGGGCGACCAAGAGGATTTTTCGGGTTTTGGCGAGGACGAGCGAGTTTTGTTAGCCGAAAAAACATTAATGCCAAAAATTTTAAAGACCAAAAAGACCAAAAAAACTATCAAAACCCTAAGCCATTATCCCTGGCTATAGCGTAAGACGGCCGGCCGAAAGAGTCGTAAGTTAAATCGTAGACTCCATAAATAACCAGTTTGGCTTCGGTTAAGACTTCAATCGAAAGGCTTATATCGGCTGGATTGACCCTTAAA
>JAIROO010000274.1 GCA_031257535.1 Deltaproteobacteria bacterium | reverse complement strand
AAAACCTTCTTGGCGGGACAGCCAAAATTCAAAATATTTTCTGGGCTTGGTATAGCTGGGTAATCCAAGCGGCAAATTAATTAATTTGCCGCTCTTTACTCGAGTCTCTTTGTTTTTTTTATTGCGGTACACAACTCCTTGTAGGCGGGTAACTCCAAAATTAGAATTGCTGTGTTTTGGCTCTCCAGGTTGACAAAAAGCTTTAAATTTTTTCAACTTTCATGATATAAATGTGAACTGTCGCTTAATAGCGAGTTGGCGTTAAAGGTTTTATTAGGTCCAAATGGTCCTTTAGGGCTCAATGGTCCTTTAGGGCCCTTATTTTGGCCTTTGGCCTGTCTTATAAGCTTAGAGCTTTTGACGATTAAACGAGACGTTTTTTGACTTTTTTGGCTTTAAGGTTATTCGTGTCATAGTTTTTTGTTATTAAAAGGCGATTTTTTTTGGATTCGTTAAAGGGATGTATTGACGCTTATTGGGCAAAGGCGAATCATGAGCTGGGATCCTTACGACAATAGGCCGCCAAAATTACCAAGCAACTGGCCTCTGTGGGTTTATGGCTTAGGGGCGTTAATGGTCGTGGCTCTGGGCCTTTTGACCTGGGGTTTAGTCGCTCCCCTGTCTTTGGCCAGGGTCTATGGGCGAACTTTAGGCCCGCCTTTGGCCGTTAGTTCTTTAGATTTGGCCGTGACCGGCCAAATCCAAAAAATCGCCCCGGGTCAGAGCTTATTGGTTAACCCCAAGAGCGTTTTAGCCATTAAGGGTTTAACCACCAATCGCTGGCGAAACTACGATCTTTTCTTTTTCGCCTCGGATTTTGACGTTAACGCTTTGGTTAAAGAGGGGGGAGCTAGTTTAGTCGGCCTTTTTGGCCCAGACGCCTTTTTAGAGCCCAAAACCGTGACCGTGGAGGTGCGGGAAGGCCCTAAAACCGTGGCCAGTTTCTCCTTAAAAGGGGCTTTTACGGCCGGGGATTTTGGTTTTTTCGCCCAGAACGCGGTTGAGCCAGACCGGAAAATCGAGTATTATCGTAAGGCTTTGGCCCTAGAGCCGACCTCCGTAGCTTTCGCCGCGGGTTTAAGGGCGGCTTTAGAGGCGGGGGGCCAAAAGGACGAACTCATCTCTCTTTTGGAAGAGGACTTAACTAAGGCTAACGACCAGACCCAAGAAGAGATCTTAAATCGGCTTTTGGCTTTATACCGGGCTAAACCCGACCCAAAACGGACGACCGCGACTTTGGCGAGGTTACTTAGCTTAGCCGAAAAAACAGGCGAGACGGTTAAAGCCCAAAACTTTAAAATCGCCTTAGCCGGGGCCTATAAAGACCAAGACCCCAAAAAAGCGGTGGATCTTTACGAGAGCTTAACCAATAGTTCCGAGGCTAAGGTGGCTAAGGCTTCTTTAGTGGAGTTATTGGCCCTCTATAAAACCGACCAAAACAAGGTTAAGGAAGAAGACGTTTATTTACGGCTTTTACCTTACGCCGATTCTTCGGAAACTTTGGGCTTATGGGCGGAGATCGTCCGTTTACGGGAAGTAAGGGGCGATAAAGTTGGCCAAGCCCTAGCCTATGAAAAGCTCGCCGAACTCTCGCCGCCTGGTTTAGCTAAAGCCAACGCTTATAAACGACTAGGCTATTTATGGTACGAGAGCCAAGATTACGCGGCTTCGGAAAAAGCTTATCTTTTAGCTTTAAAAGAGGACGAAAACGACCCCGCCGTCTACCGGAACCTCGCGGGGGTGGCCCTAGCTAAAGAGGATCGGGTCTCTTACCGAAACTACTTGGCTAAAGCCTTGACTTTAAAAGACCAGCCCGCCTTACGGCTGGAGTTAGCCAAGGCCCTGACCGAAGATGGCTTAAAAACCGAGGCCGCGCGCCACTGGGAAGTTTTGGCTAACTTAAATGGTCAGGCCGCCGAGGACTTAAAATTAAAGGATCTGGCCCAAAGTCAGTTGGTCGGCCTTTATCGCCCGCCCGACGGCGAGACCTCGGAGGAGTTTGAAAGGGTTTTGTGGCGGCACTCCCAAGAAAGCGTGGAGTTTTATAACTTAGGGGTGGCCAATTTTCAGAAAAAAGACTTCGACAAAGCCCAAAGAGCTTTTTTAAGGGCCATTGAGCTAAAACCCGAAGAACCCTTAGCGGCGGACGCCCACGGCTACCTCTTGGCTTTGTATAAGGAAACTGGCCAGACCCAGAAGATGTTAAACGAGGCTAACTGGCTTTACCCGGCCGACCCCAAAAGAAAAGAGGTTCGGGACCTCCTAGCCCACTATTTTGAGACGGCCAAAGACTGGGCGGGTTTAGCTAAAGCGGCCACCGAATGGACTGGCCAAGACGACGAGGCCGAAAACTGGCGGTATCTAGCTCTGGCTCAGTCGAGGTTAGACCGAAACAAAGACGCGGCCCAAAGTTTACTAAAAGCGGCTCAAAGGGACTCAAAGGCCACGGCCTGGCTGAACGCGGCCCAAGCTTTAGAGAAGGTCGGCCAAAAAGCCGAGGCTAAGCTAGCCTACGAAAGGGCCCGGGACTTAGACCCCGATAACTTAAAAGCCGAAGAGGCTCTGATTCGGCTGGCCATGGAGTCTTTGGCCAAAGACCGAGCCAAGAATAATAAGTAGTTTTTTAGGACCAGCTCCTATAATAAAGGACCAGCGCGATAAGCCATGGGCGTTTTGTTAGATTTGATTCAGCGGGGCGGCTGGGTCATGTATCCGATCTTGTGCTGTAGTTTAGCGGCCTTGGCCATTGTTATGGAAAGGATCTGGAGCTTACGGCGAGGTAAAGTGGCCCCGCGAGCCCTTATTTACACGGTTAACGACCTCTTAACCAAAAGGCAGTACGACGAGGCCGCTTTCTTTTGCCAAGACGGTAAAACCGCGGCTGAGCGCTTAGTTCGGCAAGCCTTAAAAATGATTGGCCAGCCTCGAGCCATGTTTAAAGACGTCATGGAAGAGACGGGTCGGCGGGAGGCTGTTTTTTTAGGCTCGCATCTGGAGCTTTTAGGGGTCATCGCCGCGGTCTCGCCTCTATTAGGTTTATTGGGCACGGTCTCGGGCATGATCGGCGCGTTTGGGGCCGTGGCTCAGGCGGGCTTAGGTAACCCTGGTTTACTGGCTGGGGGCATTGGCCAGGCTTTATTAACCACGGCCGCGGGTCTAGTGGTGGCTATTCCGGCTATGGTGATTCACCGTTTACTCCAAAGTCGGGTTGAGTCCTTAACCGGGGACTTGGAAGATTTAGGGGCCGATCTACTGGAGTTTTTGGCCGCTCCCGACCCCCCGGCCCCGGGCCTGACCACTCCTTCGCCGCTCAAAGCTCGGCCTCTAGGTTAAAGCCCGTAAAGCCACTAATAGGCTTTTTTAGGGATAAAGGCTTATTAGGGTTGTTGACCTCAATGGTTTTTTGGAGTTAAAGGGGATTATTGGCGACGGTTCACGGCTATTGAGACTATGTCGAGCTGTTGTTAAGAATTGTTAGCTCTTGTTAGCTATGATTAGCCATGTTTTTTGGTTAAAAGGGAATATTGGCCGATATTCGTGGCCATTGGGGCTAGTTAGCCCTGGTAAGCCGGTTTTATTGGTTAAAGGAGATTATTGGCCGATATTCGCGGCCATTGGGGCTGGTTAGCCATGGTTAGCCATGGTTTGCCCTGGTTAGCCGGTTTTATTGGTTAAAGGGGATAATTGGCCAAGATTCACGGCTACTGGGGCTGGTTAAGCCTTGTGGCTGGTTAGCTTTCGGCTAGTTAACTTTCGCGACTAGTTAACTTTTATGGCTAGTTAGCCTTAAAAGGCCAATCCAAATTGATTTTTGGCTAATTTTTTAGCTGGTAAAAAAAAGGGAGAGACCAATCAGGTGAATTTTTCTGGCCGCAAAAACCGGAGCGTCTCCCCCACGGTCAACATGACTCCCTTGGTGGACGTTATTCTTCAACTGGTCATTTTTTTTATGGTTACCGCCCAGTTCGCGGTTTTGCCAGGTTTAAAGTTGGAGCTACCCGAGTTGGCCGCCAAAGCTTTGGTCAAGACCGACGAGCGTTTAGAGATTAGCGTGACCGCCCAAAACGACCTTTTTTTTGAGGGACGGCCAACCACGACCAGGCGTTTAGGGGACTTATTGGAGCAGACCGGGGCTGACGGTCGGGCGGTAGTCGTTCTTATTTCCGCGGACCGCGAGGCTAACTATGGTTTGGTTTTCGAGGTTATTGAGGCTTTACGCCTAAAAAACTTTAACCGAGTGGTTATGGCGGCCACTTTGCCTAAACCCTAACAAAGGGGAGGGAAAAGGAGACGCGATGAGCGAGCCAGAAGTTAAATCAGGGATTCTTAAACCTAAAGGCGACCGATTAAAAGGTTTTTGGGGAGGGCTTAAATCAATTGGCGAGCTCTTATTGGGTAAGTTCTTCCGGGCGGGCGTAATTTTCGCGGCTTTGTGTTTTATCGTCTACCTTTTAGCCATGACCGACGGCTTTTACCACGGCGGGGAACTACAAAACCGGAAAATAACTTTAGAAAAGGAAAACCTCTACTTAGAAGAGGATAATCGGAAGCTAAGGGCCTGGATCGATCGTTTAGGCCAAGATCCCGCAATTTTGGAAGACGTGGCCCGGCGCAAACTTCGGCTCGTTAAACCCGGGGAAGTGATCTATCGTTTAAGCGCGGAGCCAGATCTCAGCGACGACGAGGCCACGGCGAGAATTCAGTAAAGCCTAAAAAAGAAAGGCCTTATAAGCTTTTTTTTAAGGGATTTTACGCTTTTTATGGTTTTTTGGAGGATAGGCGTTCATGTATTCCACGAGCGATTTTCGGAAGGGCTTAAAGGTGACCTTTAAGGACGACCCCTATGTTATCGTTGACTTTTTACACGTTAAACCGGGGAAGGGCGGAGCCTTTGTTCGGACGAAGATTAAAAACCTTTTAACCGGACGGGTTTTAGACGAGACCTTCCGCTCTGGGGAAAAGCTTGAAGAGCCCGACCTCGAGGAAAAGAGCGTGGAGTACCTGTATTTCGATCCTAAAGATGGCTACGTCTTCATGGACAAAAATACCTACGAACAGATCCACTTAACTGAGGAGCAGGTTGGCGACAACCGTTTATATCTCAGCGAGAACCTGGATCTTTACCTTAATTTTTTTCGGGGCCAGCCTATTGGGCTCGATTTACCCACCACCGTCAACTTGGAAGTCGTTAAGAGCGACCCTGGGGTGCGCGGCGACACGGCCACGGGCGCTTTAAAGGCGGCCACCTTGTCTACGGGCTTGACGGTCCAAGTGCCCCTCTTCGTTAGCGAAGGCGACGTTTTAAAAGTCGACACCCGGACTGGGGCTTACGTGGAAAGGGCTAAAACCAAATAAGAACTTTTTAGCTAAATAAGATCTATTAAGCCGAGGTAATAAAGCTAAAATAAGATCTTTTTAGGTAAATTAGAAAACCAAAAAGGTGATGATTTACAGAATGTTCTTAAAAAAATATCGAAAGTGATAGGAATCGGTATTTGTGACTTTGTGTTATTGCCTTCACGTCCAGATTTTCATGTATTGACTTTGGTGACACATTATTTGGAGTTATCGAGCCAACTGGCGATGAACAAATTGCGACTACATACCCTACAGTTGCCGGTTTTCGCCAAAATAAAGCCTGATTATTCCAAATCTGCTGGGCTGGCTGTCTTACTATTGATTGCTTATTCAATGCATACCTGGTCTTTTATGCTAGATGATCTATATAAAGCAGCAAGAAATAAATATAGTAGTAATAAAAGCTTTATTACTACTATAGCTTGTTTAACTGAATATTTGGCATTTTCTTCATTCAAACAATTATTTCTTTTTATAATAGATAGAAAACGATCATTTAAAGATTCATAGCTATTTTATAGGCAAATAGTGTTTAAAAGTATCATCTTTAAATCGCTTAGTTGAGCGATAATTGGATTGTATGCCCTAAAAAACGTTTATAATTCATTTTTTTATCCGAAAAATTAGACACCCGACTGGTCGACGCTGGCCTTCGCCATTCAATCATGACTCCAATTAACTAGTTGGCCTTTCTTTTCCCAAGTATCATCGTTTTTTTAATCATGGTCCCCCAGCCATTTTAGGGGCTTAAATCCAAAATTAGAATCGCCGCGTCAATTTTTTCTCGCTTGACAAGATCTGGCTAGAGGGTTTATTATTTTCTCTTGTCCGGCAAACCGAAAAAGGGACCGAAATATCACGGGCGATTAGCTCAGCTGGATAGAGCGTTAGCCTCCGGAGCTAAAGGCCGCGCGTTCAAATCGCGCATCGCCCACCACCTAATTCCTTCCAAATGTTTAAGGACTTTGGCCTTGTCCGGTTAAAGTCCTTTTTTTTTATAGTGGGAGAGTTTTTTGGCTAAAGATATTTTTGTTTTAGAAATTTAATTTTAATATATTTCTATTTAAAATATTTTAAAGCCAAAAATTTTTAATTTTTTTTTCTAAAGGCGATAAGGTAGTTTTAATTATTTGGGCGACCACCTTAAAATCGCTTAATTAGGTTTTTTTGGATAGTCGTCGCGAGGTTCGCGGCAAGCTAGGGGATCTGAAATGACGCGCGAGTATAACGTCGGCGTTCTTGGGGCGACTGGAGCGGTCGGCCAGGAGATGGTGAAAATTCTTTCGGAGCGGGGTTTTCCCGTCAAAACTTTAAGGCCTTTAGCCTCGCCGCGCTCGGCTGGCCAGAGGGTTGAGTTTGAGGGCTCCGAAGTCAAAGTCGAACCTGTCGGCCCGAAAGCTTTCGATGGCCTGGATATTTGTCTTTTTTCGGCTGGCGGCGACGCTAGCGGCGAGTGGGCTGAGATCGCCGTTAAAGCTGGCGCCGTGGTCGTGGACAACTCCTCTAGGTGGCGGATGGATCCGCGGGTGCCTTTGGTTATCCCAGAAGTCAATCCCGGGGCCTTAAAAAAACACAAGGGCTTGATCGCCAACCCCAACTGCTCCACTATTCAGATGTTGGTGGCTTTAAAACCTATTTACGACGCCGTGGGAGTCAGAAGGATCGTCGTGGCCACCTACCAGTCAGTCTCGGGAACTGGTCAAAAAGGCGTTGAGGAGCTAGCCAGTCAGACTCGTCGTCTTTTTAACGCCCAAGATGTGACCCATAAAGTCTATCCACACCGGATCGCTTTTAACTGCCTGCCTCATATCGACGTTTTTTTAGATAATGATTACACTAAAGAAGAGATGAAGATGGTCAATGAGACCGTTAAGATCTTTGATGACCCTAATATCAAGGTCTCCGCGACCTGCGTTCGGGTGCCGGTCTTCTCTTGCCACTCGGAGGCCATCTGGATTGAGACGGGTCGACCTATTGGGGCGGAGGCGGCTCGGGAGCTTCTGTCTAGGGCCCCCGGAATCTTAGTCGTGGATAATCCGAAGGAAAACGCCTATCCGCTGGGCTCAGTCGCGACCGGTCGGGACGAGGTCTTTGTGGGGCGGATTAGGGCCGATCTCTCCCACGAAAATGGTCTAACGATGTGGGTCGTCGCCGATAACTTAAGAAAAGGCGCGGCGACCAACGCCGTGGAAATCGCCGAGCTTCTAATCCGGGATCCAGAGCTGGTCAAAACCGACTGGAGCTAAACTTTTGCCTTTTTTTGGGGCCAGTCGAATCCTAAAAACTTCTCTAAGGAGGAAATAATGGCTTGGTCCAATCGGTCGAAAGAGTACGAGAAACTACTGGAAATTGGGCGGCCTCCCAATATCGCCGCCCTTTTTCCAAATTCCAAAGCCTTAATCGTGAGTGGCCAGTTTATTGACCGGGCCCTAATGGCTAAGGGCCAAGCCATGACCATCGCGGCTAACGCTCGGAGTCACTTAATCATTCGCGGCGTTTTAGCCGCGGCCCAGAAAGCCAAGGCGGGTTGTATTATTGAGATCGCCAAAAGCGAGGGCGGCCATGATTTTTACTGCGCGGTCAATTACTGGAACATGGCCCGGCAGGTGGACGCTCTCTTAAACGAGATGGGCCTGACCATTCCAGTGGCTATCCACGCCGACCACTACGCCTTAAAAAACTCTAAAGACCTCGAAGTGGCCAAAGTCGAGGTTCCTTCCATGTTTGAGGCTGGGATCACTTCCATCGCCATTGACGCTTCCCACCAGCCCGACGACCAAAACTTACTGTCCTCCGTCGCCATTAACCCTTATATTCCTAAATGGGCGGGGTTGGAGTGCGAGGTGGGGGAGATTAAAGGCGACGTGGGGCTGTCGACGGCCGAAGACGCCTTGTTTCTCATTCAAGGTTTAAACGCCCACGATATCCACCCAGACTGGATCGCCTTAAACAACGGGACCACTCACGGCATCCAAGCCTCCTCGGCTGGCATCCAGGTGGAGCTAACCTCAGGGATTCATCAGGCCTTAAAACCTTATGGCGTGTCTGGGGCTCAGCACGGGACGAGCGGCAACTCCACGGAAAGGCTCAAACGCATCGCCAAAGAGACCCGGACCACCAAAGCCAACGTGGCCACGGCTCTTCAGATGGTCTTGTGGGGCGTTAAGATCGACGATTACGGCAACGCTATCCTCGACCAGAACGGGTCTTTTACCAAAATCAAAGGCCAAGGCTTAAGCGAAGAGCTCTGGGCCGAGATGGAGGAATATGGGGCGGCCAAAAAATTCAAAGCTGGCGACTTTAAGAGCTTAAACCTCCCCTTTGAAAACAAGATCTTAGCCCAACCCAAAGCCATCCGCGACCGGATGGTGGAAGGGGTGGAGGCTTTTGTTTATCACCTTCTGACCGAGGTCTTCTCGGCTAACGACACCGCGCCTTTAGCTTATGAGGCTATTTTACAGGCTGGCTCTTACGCTCCGGCCCAAAAAGCGCGGCGCTTAGAAGATCCAGCCGAGTGGACCGAGGCTAAGATCTTGGAAAAGGCCAAATCTTTAACCACCGACAAAGGCCCCCGCGGTAATTACGACGACTAACGGGAGCCGACTTTTATTAGCGAGGCCAAAAAACGTTTGGGGAAAGTTTTAATTAAGCGGCAAAGCCTTGGCCCTAAAAGCCTTGGCCCTAAAAGCCTTGGCCTTAAAAGCCTTGGCCTTAAAAGCCTTGGCCCTAAACGCCTGGTCTTAAAAACTTAAGCTTAACGCGCCTTTTGACTCAAATAGGCCCTCAAGGATTTTGGGCCGCGAGACTTTCTTAAATATTTACGCGACCTAACGCGACAAACTTGAAAAAGGGGGCGAATTTTCGCTCCCTTTTTTTCGTTAAACGTTTTTAGCTGGTAAAAACAGGCGACTGGCTAAGATTGAGGCCGCGTCCGGGTGGGAGCCTCCCCTTTTTTTAGCCGCGTTCGGGGAGTTCCACCTCTTTTTATTGGCGACGTTCGGGGGCTTCTTGGCGTTCGGGGGCTTTTTGACGTTCGATGGTTTCTTGGCGTTCGCGGGTTTTTTGGCGTTCGAGGGCATTTTGGCGTTCTGGGGTTTTTTGACGTTCGGGGGGGCCTGGCGTTCGCGGGCTTCTTGGCGTTTTAGGTTTTTTCGCGTTCGCGGGCTTTTTGACGGTTTAGAGTTTTTTTGACCTTCACGAGCTTTTTTTGCGTCAAGAGCCGCTTTACGACTTTAGGAGGCGCAAGTAAAG
>JAIROO010000253.1 GCA_031257535.1 Deltaproteobacteria bacterium | reverse complement strand
CGGCTACAAAGGAGCTGGGGATATCTCCCACATGATGGACGTCGTTTTGGGCTGGGACGCCACGGCTGAGCTCATCGACGACTTTATGTACGAAAAAGCCGCCCAAACTTGGGCCTTAGATAAAGAGATGGCCGACTGGATGAAAAAAGTTAACCCTTACGCCCGCCAAAATATCTTGGACAAACTTTTAGAGGCCATTAAACGGGGGATGTGGCGGACGACTTCCGAGATGGAAGAGCGCTTAAAAGAGGCTTATCTTGAGCTTGAGGGGCGGCTCGAGGAACTAAACGACCAAGAAGACGAGCCTATTCGCTGGCGGGCTAAGGTCGGTTAGGCTTTTGGAAACGTTTTTTTTTAGGGAGTTTGGTTGTTAGCCAAAGAAGGCGCGATCCGAGGCATCTAAAGGCTAAGGACTTTTTGTTGGTCGACTTTGGCTCATAATTTAGGTTTTTTAGGTTTTGTTAAAAACGTCTTCTTTAGCTTAAATGGAATTTTACCATATAATTATAGCCAAAATAACGTGTCGAGGCTATATTTGGCTAAGGTAAGCCTCCCAAAAATGTTTTTTTGAGGGGGGCTTGTGGATAGTTAAGGCTTTCGTGAACGTCTAGGAGAGGCTCTATTTTTTAAGGACAGGGCCATTTTTGCTTTATGCTTTTAGCCACGCCCTACGAGGGCTTAGAAATACATCGGGTGGAAAAACTGGTTTACGGCCGGTTTTCTCTCCCTCACGCGGTTCTCTCCACTTGCCGGAGCCAAGGCGGCTATCGGGAGGATTTGGCTTATTTGGGCAACCACCAAAGTTGCGAGCCCGCCGCCCATCATCACAAAAGCTCTTTAGCCATTAACGACCCTTTGGCTTATCAGGCCGAGATCTTAAACGCCCACGGCCTAGCCCCGGAAAAAACGGCTCTTTTAGGGACCGCGGCCAACATGCGCCTTTTAACCATTAAGACGGAGTCCTTCGCCGAGCTGACCCTAACCGCGGCCGTGACTGGCGGGGTGGAGACCAACGCGGCTCGGGCGGGGGATCCGGCCGTTGGTCACGAGGGGCCGGATGGCTACTATTCTTTAGACTCCTTGGTCGCGGCCAAAGATCCCAACGCCGGAACTATTAATATATTAGTTTTTGTCAGTCGCCCCATGACCAAAGGAGCCATGGTGAGGGGCGTTTCCCTGATTACCGAGGCTAAAACTTGCGCATTGCAAGAGCTAGGGGTTAACTCTCGCTACTCGTCGAATCTAGCCTCAGGCACTGGGACCGACCAGATTGGCTTGGCCGCGAGACTCTTAAGCGGGGTCAAACCCTTAGCTGGCGGGGGGCACCATATTAAAATGGGCGAGCTAATGGGTCGGGTGGTCAAAGAGGCGGTCAAAGAGGTCTTAGTCCGCCAAAACGGCTTAACCCCGGATCGGATGTGCTCGGTTAAGATCCATCTGGAAAGATTTAATCGCCGCCCCGACGGGCGTTATCGTTTAAGCTCGCTAGAATTGGTTAACCTTATTAGCCAGTTTTTGTCGCCGGAATTGGCCGAGCTTTTGGCCAACAATTATTTGGCTTTTTTCCACGACCCTTGGGTCGTGGCCGCGACCGCGGCTTTAGCGCATTTAAAAGATAAGTTCGTCTATGGGGTCTTGCCGCGACTTATCTGGCCAGAAGTTATGGGAGCCTTCGCGGGTCAATTAGCCGCGGCCGTCAGTGGTCGATTGGATTTGGCTCAAGAGTACGCCCGCGACCTTGGCCCAAATCCAGTCGAGGCTTTAGACGACCAAGCCTTTTTAGGCCTCGCCGCCCGGGCTTTGGCTTTGGGATTAAGGGATAAGTGGACCTCTTAAGGACGGAGACGGAAAAAGGCGGGCTTTAAAGTCGGCTGGCCAAAAAGGCATGGCCAAAATAAGGGCGACCAAAAAGGCTTGGCCAAAATAAGGGCGACCAAAAAGGGGTCGCCAAAAAAGCGATAAAAAAACGGGCCGCCCCCCTTAACAAAAGAAGGTTAAAGCCCTTAGGGCCGCTATAGGGCGATTTTTTGGTTAAAAGGAGGATACTTTTGGCATGCCTTATCCGCCTATAAGTTTTCTCGTCTTGGTTTTAACCACCCGTTGCAACTTAAAATGCGGCTATTGCTATAATGGGGATTTACCGCCCCAAGACATGGATCCGTTAGTTTTGACCGCGGCCTTTGAAGTCGCGGCTAAGGGCCAAGGACCCTTAAAAGTTCAGATGACCGGGGGCGAGCCAACTTTGGTTCCCGAACTCATCGTGGCCGTGGCCGAAAAAGCCTTAAAACTCGCCCGGCCCTATCGCTTAAGCCTCCAAACTAACGCCACCCTCCTCGACCGATCTCTAGTTAAAACCCTAAAAAAACTTAACGTCGCCGTCGGGGTAAGCTTAGACGGGCCCCCGGCCGTTAACGAAGCTTTAAGAGGCCAAACCCGGGCCGTCTTAGCTGGACTTTCGGCTTTAGACGAGGAACTCTGGCCTTTTACCACGACTTCCGTGGTCAGCGCCGCCAATTGTCAGGCCTTAGACCAGCTGCCCCTGTTACTAGGCTCGCGGCCCGCGGCCGTGGGCCTAGGCTTAGATCTTCTGGTCGCCAAAGGTCGCGGGTTAGCTTTAAAGGCTCCAGACCCCCAAAGCCTGGCGAATGGCGTCGGCCAATTAGGGGCGGCGTTGGATTTTATTAACGCGCGCCGGCGGACTCCTCTTCGGTTAAGGGAAGAAAGGTTTCTAGCTCAAGCGGCTCTCGGCCCAAAGGCTTTTTGCGCCGCCTGTGAGGGCGAGTCCTTAGCCGTGACCCCAACGGGTCAGGTTTATCCGTGTGGGCAAACGGCTTTTAACGAGGATCTGGCCTTAGGCTCGATTTTTAAGGGCCCGATTAAAGCCAAGCCTTTAGTGGGTTTGAGTTTAAGCGGGCCTAACTGTCAGGCTTGTTTTTTGAAAGGGCGCTGTCCAGGGGAGTGTCCCAGCCGACTATACTTAAATCAGGGTTTAGAGCCGTTTTTAGCTTGCGCGATGTACCAAGCTTTGGCTAGACGACTACTGCCTAAATCGCCGAAGTAAAAAAGGCGGGACCAAAGGACTCGATTGGCTTTATTCCGTCAATTTTTAGGATATTAGAACTATTTTAGACTTTTTTTTGGTCTAAAAATAGCTAACATTTTTGTCCCATTACCGTATATCGATAGGCCTAAATAGGTAATTTCTTTATCTTCACAACTTAATACGTTGGAATAATTTATTTTTTCAATATTATCTAAGGCTTCATAGGCGGATTTAGACAATAGCTCGTTAATTTGTTCGTCAGAAACTTTAGTATTTGACTTGTCATTTTCGATGATTTTAGTTATATCATCTTTTGTAAGTTCATTTTTAAGTATTTGGGCAAGAAAGTCGAAGTAATCATAACGCGATAAGTAATTAGTGGCATTATTAGCAATAAACAGATTATAATCATCTTTGGTAGGTTTTTGATCCCAATCTGAGACATCAAATTATAATAATCATTATAACTAAGTTTATTTAAAAGCGCTATAGCTAATCTATCTTTGTAAAACGATTTAGAAAGCGTATTTAGAGCATTTTTAGCTAAAATTTTATTTCTTTCAAATTTAGTTAGCTTGTTAAATGTGTGGTTTCTGAGTCAAGGGCCAGGTTCAGCGAGATAACCGGGCGTTTTGGAAAGGCGTAATCGGTCTGGTCAATCAAAAGGCCTTGGAAACGCTCGCGGCGGCCCGAGAAAAGTTCTTCCAAAGCGCTAATTAACCTGAATTCCCGTGCCAATTCGTACCAGCGGTTATGGGTGCAAAATTGGGAGGAAGTAAAAAAGACATGTTTAACACATAATTATAACGTAAAATAATCATTATTAACACATAAGTTAGAGTTTAAATCAATAATTTTAGGAATAGGAATGTTTAAAATTTTTAAATAATTTTTAATTGATTTATTTGGTTCATAAATAAAAATTTTAGAGTTAATGACTTTACCCATTAATAATCCTAATTCAAATAAAGCGTTTTTAGCAGAGTATTTTGTTCCATCAAACATGGAATTAAGTTTCATATAACTTATTACTGTTATAAAATTAATTAAAATATGTCCCATAACAGCTTCAATACTATGAACACGTAGAGGTAAAAGCATAGCATTATTTTTTGAAACATCAAAAACTTGCTCAATATAATTGCGGCTAGAATAATAAGGTAAAATCTCATTAATATCAAGATCTAATGATGATAATAAAATAAATGTTCCAAGCAATTTGGATTCTTGTTCTAATTCACTGTTAGTTAATCTGTTTTTAATAGATTTACTGTTATTATTATTCACAAGTGTTGCTATTTCTTGTGATCTTTTATGATGATCAATTGCGATATAAGCATACCCGTTATGGCCATGAAGGTTAATTGAAAACTTTTTAATATATAAAAGTCTCCCATTATGTATAATATGATTATCCATATTGATTATTTGGTCAAAATATTTTCCAATAATTTCTTTTGCAATCAATCGGTTCGAAACTAATCTAGCAACAAAATTTATATTGTTATTGTATAAGAATTTTATGTTGTCTTCAGAGTAATATCCAGCATCTAAAACAGCATATTTTATATTTACATTATAGGATTTAAGTTCGTTAATTGTATTTTGAAGAGTTGAAACATCAACAATATTTCCCGAAACAACCCTAAAATATATAGGAATCTTTTTTAATCTATCGATAATATATATTAATCTAACTTCATTGCTGATTATGCCATTATGGTTATTTATTTTAGTTAAATCAATATTTATATCGTTAGGTACACCAGTACTGTCAAGTACTATGCCCTCTATATTGTTGTCATTATAAATGACTTGCAGATAATTATTAAAAAATGATTGTAAATTAATCTTACCTAAAGCAAATAAATGCTCACTTATTCGTTGGCTTTGTATAGATGCATTGGGAAATAATTTACTAGCGTAGGAAGAACTCCACCATGGATATACATTAATATATGAGTCATTAGTTAATAACCTATATAATAATAATGTTAAAAGAGAATCCTCGTGGCCGGGATAAATATTTTTAAAGATATCTAAATAATTGACCCTTTGTAATACCTCATTAACGACATATATATGTCCAAAAATGATCCCTTGTTCATTAAAAACGATATTATCGTTTTTAGCGCAATTTGGAGGTTCAATAACAGTATAACCAGATTCAAAGTCAAAATGAAATAGACCTTTTAATCTGTTTCGGAAAATTCCTTTATCTAAGTCGATTACTCGACCTAAATTTTCAGTTATAACCTGTTTAGTGTTATTTTCGTAGCTAGGATAAAAAATTATAGCATAATCGCCGAATTTTTTAGAGTCAACATGAATAAACGGCTTGCTCACCGGGTTCAAGGCTCCTTCACTGGTAAGAATTCGTACCTTGGATTTAGGATAACAAGTTTTAAAAAAAAGTCAAGAAAAAAAATAAACCATTAAATTTATTAAGCTAAATTAGCCTATAAATTTTTAACATCCCCGGTTACGAATTTCTGGTAAGAATTGGCACGGGAAATCAGGATTAATAAGGTTTTGCCAAAAACCGGGGTGGGTTAGGAAAAATTGATTTTTCCCACGTCTGTGACTAGATCGTAGATGTATTTAGTTTTGTCCGCGTAAACTAACTTATTATCTATTATGTCAGCGAAGGATTTAACGCCAATAGGTAATTCTTTCAAGGTTATTGTTCCATTTCTAAAAGACGAAAAAGGTTCTTTGTTGGCTTTAGGCCTAAATTCTAAGAGGCCTCGCTAGTTACAGAAGATAAGAAACTTCTCTGATTTTTTTAATTCTTTATCAAAACGCCGACGAGGCGTCAAATCTTTTTTTGGCTAGCTTAGGCCTTGACCTTCCAGAAAACTATGAGTTTGGCGGCGACTCGCGCTGCTCGCGGCCAACGATACTGCCCTCTGGGTCCCATAACGCGCGGACCCGCCTAATGGAAATCTCGATCGCCCCTTTAAGGGAGTTAGTCGTTTTTATTTTTATACGTTTTAAGAATGGCGCTCCTCTGGCTCCTAAAAAAGATCCCCAAACGTTTTTTCGTCCCCCTTTCCGTCTAAAATTTTTAAAAATTTCTAATTGTCGGATTTTTTAATTGTCTTGTCATCTAAAAGACTATTATTATATATTGTTTTAAAATCCAAAATTTCTGTTTTTGCGTTTAAAACGATAACTATCGCCCATCCTCCCTTGACGTCTAAGCCTTTTTCGACTAGTCTTCTTAAGAAACTTTCAAAGGTCTAAACGGTCGCTTTTGGCTCGCCTAAAAGATCGCGCCCGGGCTGAGTCATTAAGGTTTCTATCGCCAAAAATTGGAGAACCGCTTTTACCATGTCCACGATTCCGCCGAAAACCCTAAACCCTCGCTCTAAGACGGCTAACCACTCCGCCTCGGTCGCTAAAAAGGCCGCCTCTAAAAAAAACTCTCCCCCCAAAGATAAGGCTCCCGAGGATTATCGGCCCACTATCTGGGAAAATATGACTCCCAGCCAAAAGACCGAAGTCGAGTCCTTGGCCCAAGAGTACCGCCAATTTCTGACCGAGGCTAAAACCGAAAGGACGACTTTGGCCAAGGTTTTGTCTTGGGCGAAAGACGCGGGCCTCACCGATTTGGCGAAAAGCGGTCCCGCCCCCGGAGGCGGTTACCTTGTTCACCACGGGAAACTTTTGGGTTTGGCTATTCCGGGGGCTAAAAACGACGAGGGTTTTAACCTCATCGTCACCCATGGCGACGCCCCTAGGTTAGATTTAAAACCTCGCTGCCTTTACGAGTCTGGGGGGTTGGGTTTTTTTAAAAGTAACCTTTACGGGGGCTTAAAAAAGTTTCAGTGGCTGGCTCGTCCCTTAGCCATGTGGGGTTTTTGCGTTTTAAAAGACGGTCGGGAGGTGACTTTTCGTTACGGCGAAGACGAAAACGATCCGGTTTTAACCATTACCGACCTTTTACCGCATTTAGACTCCCGGGTGCAAAGGGACAAGAAACTGGTAGACGCTTTTCCGGCGGAAAGGCTAAACGCCCTTTTGGCTTCGCGTCCGTTTGGTCAGCCCAACGACAAGAATCGTCTGAAAAAAACCGTGACCGACTTCCTTTTAAGTCGCTGGGGCCTTACCGAAGACGATCTGATCTCCTCGGAGATTGAGCTGGTTCCCGCTGGTCCGGCTAAGGAAGTGGGTTTGGACGCTTCTTTAATTGGCGGTTATGGCCAAGACGACCGTTTGTCGACTTTCGTGGCCGCCAAAGCTATTTTAGAAGTCAAAAAACCGGCTAAACCCCTCTTATTGATTGTTTTTGACCGCGAAGAGATTGGGAGTTACGGCTCCACCGGGGCGGAGACCAATTTTATAACTAGGCTGGCCGCCGCGGCTTTGACCAAAACCGCTAAAGGGACCGACTGGTTGACGATGACCGAGACCTTGGCTAAATCTCAAGCCATCTCGGCCGACGTGGAAGCCGCCTTTGACCCGACCTTTAAAGAGGTCCACGACGAACTGAACGCGGCTCGCTTAGGTTACGGGCCTTGTTTAACCCGCTACACTGGCGGGGCAGGCAAATACGGGGCCTCGGAAGCTAGGGCCGAGTATATGGCCAAGATTCGCCGAGTTTTTGACGAGGCTCAGATCGCCTGGCAAAGCTCCTTATTAGGCAAACAAGAATATGGCGGCGGCGGGACCGTGGCTTTGTCTTTGGCTTATCATGGGGTCAGCGTCGTGGACTGCGGGGCTCCGCTTCTTTCCATGCACTCGCCATTCGAGATCGCCTCCAAGGCGGACTTGTGGATGGCTAAAAAAGCCTTAAAGGCCTTTTTGTCGAACGCTTAAAGCCAAAAAAATATTTGGCCCGTTAAACGAGCTTATTTAAGATTTTTTTAGGTATTTAGGCGGTCATATCGCGTAAAAAATGTTATAGCTTTTCTTTGAAGGAGAATTTTTTTATGCTTAAGATATATTCTTTTCTGATTTTAGCCGCCTTAATCGGTTTGGTCTCTTTCTCGGGTCTTGACCAAGCCAAGGCGGTGGAGACCGTCAAGATTGGCGTCATGGCCCCGACCACCGGTCCTTGGGCCACTGAAGGCCAGGACATGGTTAAGGTCGTCGATATCCTAGTCGAACAGATTAACGCTAAAGGCGGGATCAACGGAGTCTTGATCGATTTAGAGGTCGGCGACGACGGGGGCACCCCCAAAACCGCGGCTTTGGCCGCCCAGCGCTTAGTTACGGCCGGGGTCGTGGCCGTGGTCGGGACTTATGGCTCGGCCGTTACCGAAGCCTCGCAAGACATTTACGACGAGGCCGGGGTGGTCCAGATCGCCACGGGCTCAACTTCCATTAGGCTGACGGAAAAAGGCTTGGAGCGCTTTTTTCGGACTTGCCCCCGCGACGACGAGCAGGGCCTGGTCTTAGCCAATAAAGTTAAAGCTTTGGGGTTTGTCAAACCCGCCATCGTCCATGACAACACCTCTTACGCCAAAGGCTTGGCCGACGAGACCCGGGAGATTTTAAAATCCTTAAAGATCGCCGACGTTTACTTTGACGCCATTACCCCAGGGGAACGGGATTTCGCGGTGGCTCTGTCCAAGATCCGGGCCCAAAACCCTGACGTAATCATTTTTACCGGTTACTATCCAGAAGCGGCCATGCTCTTACGGCAAAAGCGCGATTTAAACTGGAACGTGCCTATCATCGGCGGGGACGCCACCAATAACCGGACCTTAGTCGAGCTGGCCGGAGTCTCGGCCGCGGCTGGTTATTACTTCGTGAGCCCCCCAGGCCCTTCCGACATGAAATCTCAGGCGGCTTTAGATTTATTTAAAGTTTACCAAGAGCGTCACCAGGGCCTCCCCAACTCGGTTTGGGCGGTTTTGGCGGGGGACGCCTTTAACGTTATCGTCAAAGCCATTGGGACCGCGGGCGTTAACCCGGAGGGCATCGCCATGTATCTCCACAGTGGGTTAGGTAAGTATGAAGGCTTATCGGGGCCCATCTCATTTAACGAGAAAGGCGACCGCGTGGGCGAGTTGTATCGCTTATATCGCGTGGACCCCAAAGGGCAGTTTGTTTTACAAGATTAAAAAAGCGGTTGGTTTTTGTTGTCCCATTTTTTCGAGCAAATAATCTACGGTCTGACCGTGGGCGGAGTTTACGCCCTTATCGCCTTAGGCTACACCATGGTCTATGGCGTTATGAAGCTGATTAACTTCGCCCATGGCGAACTCTTCACATTAGGGGCTTTCGTGGGCTTTTTCTTCCTCGTGACCTTAGACTTGGGCTCGTTTTGGGGGCCGGTTTTAGCCATTAGTTTAACGGTCGTGGGGGTCTCGGGGATCACGGCTTTGGCTGGGCGTTTGTTAGAGCGAGTGGCGTACCGGCCTTTGCGCGACTCCGACCGCTTAGCCGCCGTGGTCTCGGCTTTAGGGGCCAGCATTTTTCTGCAAAACCTCATCATGGTCGTGTCAGGGGCTAAGTATCGGGCTTTCGGCGTCGATTTACTGCCCACGACTTTTATCCAGTTCGCCGGTCAAAGCGTGCCGGTGGCTCGTCTTTTTGTTTTTTTGACCGCCGTGGTCACCATGCTTTTGTTATACGTTTTTATTAACAACACGCGTTTTGGTTTAGCCATTAGGGCGGCGGCCATTGACCAAGGGGCGGCGAGGCTTATGGGGGTCGACGTAAACAAGGTTATCGCCGTGGTCTTTGTCATTGGCCCGGCCTTAGGCGGTTTGGCGGGTTTGTTGGTGGGGGTTTATTACGGGCAAATCAATTTCGACATGGGCCAGCTGTATGGGCTTAAGGCTTTTACGGCCGCGGTAATTGGCGGCATTGGCAATATCCCCGGGGCCATGATCGGGGGGTTACTTTTGGGTTTATTGGAGACTTTAGGCGCGGCCTACGTCTCCGGGGCTTGGAAAGACGCTCTGTCCTTTGTGGCCTTAATTTTGATCTTGGTTATTCGGCCCACTGGGATCTTGTCCGAACGAGTGGCCGAAAAGTTATGATTTTTCCCCGCCCGCGTCTTTTTGGGGCTTTCCAAGTGGCTGGAGTCGTCCTCTTTCTAGCCTTGCCCTTTATTTTTTCCGGCCTAAACTTCCGTCGCTCGCCTTACGTCCTCCACCTTTTAACTACGGTCGGCCTCTACGCGTTGTTGTCTTTGTCTTTAAACGTAATTTTAGGTTTCGCCGGCATGTTTCATATGGGCCACGCGGCTTTTTTCGCGGTCGGGGCCTATATTACGGCTAATTTAAACTTAACTTACGGTTGGTCGATTTTATCCACTTTGCCAGTCGCGGCCGGGGGAGCGGGGTTGTTCGCCTTGGTCGTGGCCACCCCAGTTATCCATTTAAGGGGCGATTACCTTCTGATTGTCACCATTGGGCTGGTCGAGATCGTCAAAATCGCTCTCGTTAACGACGTTTTTGGTTTAACGGGCGGCCCTAATGGTTTGATTCGCGTGGGCCGACCGGAGATTTTTGGCTACCGGATAACGACCCCTAGGGATTTTTTTTACCTAATCTGGGTCGCGGTGGCCATCTCGGCCCTTTTATTTAATTGGCTGGAGAACTCCCGCTTTGGCCGGGCTTTAAAATATATTAAGGAAGACGCGGTGGCGGCCGAGGGCATGGGGATCAACGTCACGGCCCATAAGCTCATGGCCTTTGTCATTGGGGCGGCCTGGGCGGGCATGGGCGGGACTTTTTTCGCCTCTTGGATGCGGACCATCTCCCCGGAGTCTTTTACCTTTGGCGAGTCCGTGGTGATGTTTACCATTGTCATTTTAGGCGGGAGTGGTCACCAAAAGGGGGTTATTTTAGGGGCTTTTTTGGTTATGGGGTTGCCTGAGCTTTTTCGCGACTTCCAAGACAAGCGCCTTTTGGCTTATGGGGCGGCTTTAGTGGCCATGATGATCTTTCGGCCCCAAGGTTTATGGCCGCCAAAACCCACTCAATACAAATTGCCCGCTCCTTTTGACCAAAAATACCCCAAAAAGGGCGAGCCTTGCTGATCTTAAGCTTAGCGGGCCTGACCAAAACCTTTGGGGGATTGGTGGCCGTCGCGGGAGTCACCCTGTCCATCGACCGCGGGCGGATCGTCGGGCTCATTGGTCCCAATGGGGCGGGCAAGACCACGGTTTTTAACCTGATTACTGGCTCCGTCAAACCCGACGACGGGCACGTTTTTTTCTCGGGTCGGACGATTAATGGCTTAAAACCCCACCAGGTCGTGGCCTTAGGCGTGGCTCGAACTTTTCAGACCATTCGTTTGTTTCCCAAACTTACGGTTTTAGACAATGTCTTGTCCGGTCGCCACTGTCGCCTAACCTCGGGCGTTATCGCTTCTTTTTTGCGCTTACCGTCGCAAAGGCTGGAGGAAAAACTAGTTTTAAAAAGAGCCATGGAGGAGCTGGAGTTCGTGGGCCTGGCCGAAACTTGGGCCGCCCCGGCTGGCTCTTTGGCTTACGGCGACCAAAGGCGGCTTGAGATCGCGCGGGCTTTGGCCACTGAGCCCAAACTCCTCATTTTAGACGAGCCAGCCGGGGGCATGAACGAGGAGGAGACGGCCGAGCTAGTGGGTTTGGTCCGTCGGATCCGCGACCGGGACGTGACGGTTTTCTTGATTGAGCATGACATGGGGTTTGTCATGAAGGTCTGCCACCACCTTTTCGTCATGGAAAACGGCTCCCTCATCGCCAGCGGGGCGCCGAAAGAAATCCAAAGCGACCCCCGGGTCATTGAAGCCTATTTAGGGCAAGACGAAATCGAGACATGACCCCTTTAACCTCGCCTTTAGCTTTTACCTTATTATTAAGAGCCTTGCTCGGCTTAACCAAATCTTACGTCTTTTTAAACGAACCCCCAGTTTTGGTTTTTAGCGCCCCCTTGGTTTTTGGCTTCCCTCAGGTTTTAGGGCGGAGGGCGACGTGAACCCCACCGATTTAGCCGCTCCCAAAGCTTTAGAGCCCCCCGTCTTAGGCCCGCCTCCCTTACTTGAGCTGAAAAACTTGGTCGTCGCCTATGGTGGGGTCGAAGCTCTCCATGGCCTGTCCTTAACCGTGGGCCAAGGCGAGCTGGTGACCATCTTAGGGGCCAATGGGGCGGGTAAGAGCACGACCTTGATGACCATTAGCGGGCTTTTGCGGCCGGCTAAGGGGGAGATCTATTTTAAAGGCCAAAGGATCGATCTTTTGCCCAGTCACGAGGTCGTCCGCTTAGGGGTGACCCAGTCTCCAGAGGGGCGGCGGGTCTTTGGGCCCATGACCGTGGAAGAAAACTTGATTTTAGGGGCTTTTACCCGTAAGGGTCAGGATCTGACCCCGGATTTGACCCGCGTCTATTACCTTTTTCCGAGGTTATGGGAGCGCAAAAAACAGCTGGCCGGAACCTTGTCCGGGGGCGAGCAGCAGATGCTAGCCATTGGGCGGGCTTTAATGGCCAGGCCCACGCTTTTGCTTTTAGACGAGCCTAGCTTAGGTTTGGCCCCGCTTTTAGTTAAATCAATTTTCGCGACGATTAAGGAGATTAACGAATCTGGGGTGACCATAATCCTCGTGGAGCAAAACGCGCGGGCGGCTTTAAAACTGGCGACTTGGGGTTACGTCTTAGACGTGGGTCATTTGGCCTTAAGCGAGTCGGCCACGCGGCTTTTAAACAACCAAAAGGTCCGCGACGCTTATTTAGGGGCTAGATAATGGTGGTAAAAAGCCCGAAAGCGAGCTAGAATAAGTCGCCAGGAATCATTTTATTTGGGGCAAAGAGGTCATGACCGATCCGATTTTGATAGTCGACGACGACCGCGAGCATCTTTTTATGCTCAAAACCGTTTTAGGCGACTGGGGTTACGCTAATAAAACGGCGGTTAACGGGGCGGAGGCCGTGCGCTTGGCCCGGGATCAGCGGTTTTTGTTGATTTTGATGGATGTCCGCATGGGGGTTATGGATGGTCTGGCCGCCCTTTCTAGCATAAAAAAAGAAGGCTTAAACACCGAGACTCCCATTATTATTATGACCGCCTTCTCCCGGGTGTCCGACGCGGTGACGGCCTTAAAAGCCGGGGCTTACGACTATCTAACCAAACCCCTTGACCTTGACGTGGTTAAACTAACCATGGACCGGGCTTTAGAGCACAGTCGGCTGCGCGAGGAAAAAGAGGCTGGCCTTTTTGGCGGACCCAATATCCTTTTAGGGGAAAGCCCGGCCTTTAAAAAAGTCTTAGACTTAGTGGAGTTAACCGCTCCCACCGAAGCCACGGTCCTCATCACCGGGGAGAGCGGGGTGGGCAAAGAGATGGTGGCTCGCTTGATCCACGCCAAAAGCTTAAGAGCCAAAGCCCAGTTTATCATTATTAACTGCGCGGCCGTGGCCGAGACTTTACTTGAGGCCGAGCTATTTGGCCACGAAAAAGGAGCTTTTACCGGGGCCGAGAAAAGGCGCGACGGCCGCTTGAAGGCTGGCTCGGGGGGCACGGTTTTTTTAGACGAGATAGGGGAGACCTCGCCGGCTTTCCAAGCCAAACTTTTACGGGTTCTTCAAGAAGGGGAGATCCAACCCCTTGGCAGCGACCAAATCGAAAAAGTGGACGTGAGGTTTTTAGCGGCCACCAACCGCAACTTGGTCAAAGAAGTGGAGCTGGGCCGCTTTCGGGAAGACCTTTACTGGCGCTTAAACGTGGTGGCCATTAACGTGCCCTCCTTACGGGAGCGACCCGAGGATCTACCTGGTCTAGCTAATTTTTTTATTCGCCAATACGCGCTTAAAAACCATAAAACAGTCAAAGGCTTAACCCAAGACGCTCTTAACGCCATGACCGCTTACCACTGGCCTGGCAATATCCGGGAGTTGCAAAACGCCATGGAAAGGGCGGTAATTCTTATGCGGGGCGATTACTTAACGGCCAAAGACATGCCTTTAAATCTGGCTCCGACCACTAACCACCCGACCGAGGAATTACCTTTAAATCTGGACGAGTTAGAGAAGTTGGCCGTGGAAAAAGCCTTAAACGCGACTAAGGGCAATAAGACCCAGGCCGCTAACACCTTAGGGGTGACCAGAAAAACCTTAGCCGCGAAACTCAGAAAATTTGGGGTTAACTGGGATGGCAAAGATTAAGATCTGGCGAAGTTTTTGGTCTAGCTTAAGAGTTGGGGCGATGGTCTGGCGGGGGTTCTTTAAGCTCTTCCGAGGGGCCAAAAAAAGGCGGAGGCGTTAGAAGGGTCTTTAAGATCTCTTACGCCTAAAAAAATGTCCGTTTTAAGCTAAAGAGGCGGTGACATTAGGTTGTTTTAGATTTTTTTGCTTAAAAAACCCCGTTCGCTAGTTACCGCCAATAGTTATCTTAAAGTCGTTAACCATGTTTTTAACTCTAAAGTCTTGTCTTTAATTCTAAAACCTTATTTTTAACTCTAAAACCTTATCTTTAAACTTTAAGTAACCATTTTAGTTTTTTTGACGCCTTCGTAAAAAACCCTTCTTAATTTTTGAAGATTCGTTAATATACGCTATATAGCGGTCTAAATAATTTTAAATCGCTTATGTAGTATAAATTCGCGTTTAATATTTCAAGGCCAGGGTTTTTAAGGAGCCATCTTTTTTATGCGTTACGCCAAATCCAATTCTTTTGGCCTGTTTTTGGCGAGACCAAGGTTCCCCCCCGCCAGTTGCCCGCAAGCCCCAGCCACCGCGCCGCCTTTAGACCAGCGCACCATAACCGTGTGGTTTTTATCGTATAAAACTCGCCAAAATTTTTGAATAGTCGCCTCGTCTGGGCGCTCAAACGGGGCGTTGGGCCAGGGATTAAAGGGGATAAGGTTAATTTTGGTTTTTAAATCGGCCAAAAAACGGCTTAAAGCCAGGGCGTCGGTCGGGCTATCGTTGACTCCCTTTAAAAGAACGTAGGCGATGGTAAAACGCTGGCCACTTTTTAAAGGATAGGCTAAAAGGGCTTTTTTTAACTCGCTTAAGGGAAATCGCCGGTTAATGGGCATAAGCTCGTCGCGTAAAGCGTCTTGGGCGGCCCCTAAGGAGACGGTCAAGCCAATTTTATGGCCGCTTTCGGCTAAAGCGGTTAAGCCTTTGGGGATCCCGACCGTGGACAAGGAGATCTTGGAGCCGGCGAAGGCCAGATATTTAGGGGAGTTTAAGATAAAAAGGGCGTTTAAGAGGGCTTTTAGGTTTAAAAGAGGCTCGCCCATGCCCATAAAGACGATATTGGTGAGTTTTTGGTCTTGGGGGACGAACTTTTTAGCCTCTAAGACCTGGGCTAAGATCTCGCCTTGGCTCAGATCGCGACTTAAGCCAAGGTCCCCGGTTCGACAAAAGCGGCAGCCCAAAGCGCAGCCAACTTGGGTCGATAAACACAAGGTATAGTGGCCCTTTTCCGGGATAAGGACGCTTTCAAAGGCTAGCCCGTCTGGCGCTCGCCAGAGCAATTTTTGGGCCCCGTCTTGGCTTTGGGCTGACTCAATTAGGGTCAGACGCGGGCCAATCTCGGCTATTTGGCTTAAACGCTCGCGGTAGTTTTTAGCCAAATCCGTAAAATCGGCGAAAGTCCTGGCTCCTCGGCGAAAAAGTCCGGCTAAAAGTTGCTCCGCGCGGTAAGGCTTTTCTCCCATGTCTAAGACTAGGTCGCTTATCTCTAAAGGAGTTAAGTCCAAAAGGCGTTTTTTGGCTCCTTGGTCCATAACTTTTAGGCCTCGTCTTTGGGGGCCTCATTATCTTCGGGATAATAGCGATCGACCCGCTCGACTAAGCCGCCTAAGCTGGTTAAGGCTTGGACCGCGTTTTCGTACTCTGAGTAGTTTTTGACGGCTACTTTAAAGAAAAGAAGACCCGCTTTCGAGTTGTTGGCGTTGACTTCGACCAGATCGCTGACCTCGTCGGCTAAAAGCGAGACAATCTTAGATAAGCCACCTTTAGTGGGCCTAAACTGAACCTTAAGATCGATTTTTCTCGTGGTCTGAGGGACGAGGGTGGGATCCCAGCTGACTTCGACGATCCGCTCGGGGTCCAGCCGACTTAAGGACGCGCATTTAGCGGCGTGGATGGTGACCCCATGGCCCCGGGTAATAAATCCAGCGATGGGTTCCCCGGGGACAGGGGAGCAGCAGTGGCCGTAGTGGATAAAGACGTTCTCCACCCCTTTCACGAAAATCCCGTCTAAAGCCGCCTTGGGATCTTTGGGATCTTTGGGAGCGGCTTTGGGCTCGGTGGGCGGCGGCGGGGTTTGGTTGACTAGATCGGGGAGGATGGCCTCCATGACTTGTCGAATGGTGACTCGGCTATAAGCCACGGCCAAGTTGAGATCGTTTAAGGTCTCAAAGCCAAGCTTTTTTAAGACCTCTTTGGACAGGCGCGTCTTCTTCAAACGCAGCCTTCGCATCTCTCGAACAATAAGCTCTTGGCCAAAAATCTCGGCGTCGTTTTTTTCGGTGGTGGCGAAATATTGTTTAATCCGGGCCCGGGCTTTGGAAGAGACCACAAAACGAGCCCAGTCTCGAGACGGCCGAGCGGCGGGGCTAGTTATAATCTCCACCGTGTCGCCAGTGCTTAAGGTCTGGCGAATACTGGTCATCTGGCCATTGACTCTGGCCCCTGAGCAGTGGTGGCCGATCTCCGAGTGGATGGAGTAAGCGAAGTCCAAGGGGGTGGCCCCGACCGGGAGTTCCTTGGTGTCGCCTTTGGGGGTTATAACGATAACGGTGTCGTGCTCGGCTAAGCTGTCGCGCACCGATTCCAGATAAATTTCCGCGTCTTCTAAGTTGTCCTGCCAATTTAAAAGCGTCCTTAAAGAGTTTATCCTCTCGGACACGTCCTCGGGGAGCTCGCCGCCTTCTTTGTAAAGCCAATGGGCGGCGATGCCTTCCTCGGCGTAAGAGTGCATTTCCTTAGTGCGGATTTGGATCTCCATGGGCACGTTTTTAAGGCCAATGACCGCGGTGTGCAGCGAACGGTAACCATTTTTTTTGGGTAGATTGATGTAATCTTTGAAACGTCCGGGAATGGGTCGGAAAATGGAATGAATTAGGCCTAAAACGTTGTAACAGGCCTGGACGTCCGCCACGATGACCCGAAAAGCCACTAGATCGTAAATCTGTTTAAGCGGCAGGTTTTGCTCTTTCATCTTTCGCCAGACGCTATAAAGGTGTTTCGGCCGACCCTCGATCTCGCAGGTCACGCCAAACTCGGCCATGCGGGCGGAGAGGAAATTAATCACCTCTAAAACGTACTGTTGACGGTCGTGACGGCCGGTTAAGATGGCTTGCCGTAACTCCAAATAGTCTTTGGAGTCGAGGTAATAAAAAGAGAGATCCTCCAACTCCGACTGCATTTTTTGGATGCCTAAGCGGGTGGCTAAAGGGGCGAAGATGTCGAGGGTTTCTTTGGCGATCTTCTTCTGCTTGTCATCGGGCATATAACCCAAAGTCCGCATGTTGTTTAA
>JAIROO010000149.1 GCA_031257535.1 Deltaproteobacteria bacterium | reverse complement strand
AAACCCCTTTACCTCAGAGCCCCGCGACTAGGCCCGCCGGAGCCGAAACTACTATTACTAGCCCTGCTGGAACCGAAACCCCTTCACCTAAGAGTCCCGCGACTAGCCCCCCCGGAACTACTACTAGTAGCCCGCCGGTCGCTAACCCTTTCGCTACTAAAGACCCCCCGCCTTTATCGACCCCTATAATTTCGGATCCGTCCATGACCGCTAACCTCACCGGCGAGACAAAAGCCCTAAGCCCTAACGCGGGATCTGAGGTTAGCTCCGAGGAAGCCGCGAGCGAGCCCAGCGAGACCCAGTCAGACGCCATGTCCCGTAAGAGGTGGTGGCAGATCGAAACGGCTCAACCCCCGGAAAAGCCGCCCTGGCCCGAGGTCTTAGGCGACTGGTCTAAAGGCATGTACTGCTGGGTGGGGTTTGACATGGCCCCCTTTCTAGCCGCCGCCCGCACCGCCCGGCAGAACTCCATTATCTTTATCGCCCTTTTAGGAGCCGTGGTGACGGGCGGGATCCTTGGTCTTTTTTTGTTTTATAAAAATAGCTTGTCGCGAAAGCTTTATCTAGACGCCAAAGCCTTAGTCTCGGCCATCGTCATGCGGATGCCTATGGGCCTTATCTTCGACAATCCCGAAGGCGACGTGACCTTCGTTAACCAGGCCGCCTTAACCTTAACTGGCTTAAAGGAAGAAGAGATCAAAGGCCATAAGCTGCCTTGCCTAACGGACGGGGCTTTTCCGCTAGATAAAGAGCTGACGGGCCTAGAGATGGATCTGCGCTTTAAAAATGGCCACCTCCAAAGGCTGTCCTTAACTTGCGGTCCAGTCACTGGGGCGACTGGCTACTTGGGGCGGGTCGTTCTGATGATGGACGTGAGCGAACTAAACCTTTTAAAAGAGGAGCTAGAGCGCAAAAGAAGACTAGCCTCCTTAGGCGGCATGGCGGCCGGTTTAGCCCACGAGATCCGCAATCCTTTGGGGGCGATTAAAGGACTAACCCAACATCTTTTAGCTAAATCCACCCCCTCGACCCACGAAGCCTTGGAAGTCATGCTCATTAGCGTGGATAGACTAGAACGGACCATCACCGACTTTTTGGATTACGCTAAACCCACGGAGTTAAAAACCCAATCCATCGCCTTAGGCCCCTTCTTACAGCGCCTTCACGAGCTGGTGAGTCACGACGCCCAGAGCCAAAACGTCGTCATGACCTTAAGTCTCCCCGACGAGGAGGTCTTAGTCTCGGCCGACGACGGGCGTTTGGCCCAGGCCTTTTTAAACCTTTATTTAAACGCCATCCAAGCCGCGGCCCCCGAAGGCGGGGCGGGGGGCTCCATTTTAGCCAAACTTTCCCTGGTCAGAAATAAAGCCATCGTCTCCCTAGCCGACAATGGCCCGGGCTTTGGGGCGGACCAGTTAGCCCAACCGTTTGTGCCCTACTTTACCAGTAAATCTAAAGGGAGTGGTTTGGGTCTGGCTCTAGTTAAAAAAATAATCGAAGCCCACTTGGGCGACGTGACTTTGGCCAACCAATATGGCGGGGGAGCCCTAGTCACGGTGTCTTTACCCCTCATCTCCAGCGAAAAAAAGGCCCCTAGCTCCTTAAGCCGACCCCCTATTAGCCCTGGCCGGCCCTTAAGCGACGGCCTTAGTCCAGAGATTAATCGTTGATTTATCGTTGATTTATTGAGAATTTTTTATTATAATAGACGGCGAAACAAGGAGAGAAAAAACTTCTCCTAAGTCAACCGATGAAGGCCGAAAGAGCTTTTAAACGAATTTTTCGTTTTGCGGTCATTTTTCGCCTAAAGAAAGGCTTTTAGCCATGGTCAACAATAATCCGCCCAGCCCCGCTTTAGGCTGGAAGATCCTCTTGACCGTGGCTTTTAGAACCTTTTTCCTGGAAGCCTCCTGGAATTTCGTAGGTCAACAGAATCTAGGTTTCGCGGCCGCGGTTAATCCGGCTTTAAAACTCGTTTACCAAAACCGACCCTCGGATCTCATGGCCGCGAGGAAGCGGGCCTCGACCTTTTTTAACACTAACCCGGTAATTAGTGGTTTGGTTATTGGGGCGGCCCTAAAAATTGAGGAAGAAAAGGCTAGAGGCTTAATTAACGACCACCAGTGGAAAACCTTGGTTATTACCCTAGCCTCGACCATGGCCATTTACGGGGATTCGTTATTCTGGAAGACCTGGTTGCCCTTTTGCTGTTTAATCGGCTTTGGGTTGTCTTTTTTGGCCGCGGCTAAGGGGCAGCTGACTTTAGCCCCTCTTTTGATCCCGATTTTATACTGCGCCCTAGCCTGGCCCATCCGCGTGGGCGGCCTTTTTATTGGTTACCGCTTAGGTCGTAACGCTTATACGGCGGTCAAAAAATACCAGATCACGCGGTTCGCGTTAGCGATCCAAATGGTCTCGGCCTTTTTGATTGGTTATTTTACCGTCCGCTCGGTCTCTTTCGCGCGAAAGGCCAGCGGGCCAAACTCTGATTTTTTTCTTTTGGCCTTTTTTTTGGCCATTTTAATTCCGGTCCTGGTCCAAAGAATCTGGCCAGGTTTAGGCCCGAAAACCCTATTTTTTCTTTTAGTCTTAGGGTTGGGCTTAGCCCTCGCTTTTTTTAACTAAGCTATCGCCGTTAAGATCGAGGAGAGCGCGAAGCTTTTGGCCGACTTCAAACTCGGCGAATGGATGTTCCTGCCAAATGAACGAAACCGAGACGATACCTCAAGTCCAGCGGGGCCAACCCGCGGCGAACCTAATTATTTCCTCTTCCGCTACCATCAAAAACCGTTATGGCCTCCACGCCCGAGCCGCGGCTAAACTCGTCAAAGCGGCCGAAGCCTTTAAGGCCGAGCTAACCATGGCCAAAGACGAGTCGCTGGCCGACGTGCGGAGCCTTTTGTCTCTTTTGAGCTTGGGGTGCGCGTGTAATAGCCAGGTGACCTTAACCGCGGCCGGGGAAGACGCCCCGGCCGCCATCAAGGCCCTTTTGGCTATTATTAACGATCGTTTCGGGGAAGACTAAAATTATCTTTTTTTAGGCCTTTATCCTAAAAAAAACGTGTTCATTGGTCTTTACAGGGGTCAAATGGGGTTAAATTTATTTTAACCCCTCTCTCTCCGGCGCGTCCCCCATCGCGACCCCTTTAATCATACGCCGGCCTACCATTTTAAAAACAAAAAGAGGTCAAATATGAACCTGCCTCCGCCTTTCGTGCCAAAGGAGGCTGTTTTCAAAGGCATTGGGGTCGGCCAAGGGGTCGCAATTGGTCAAGTCCACATAATCGGGGCCACCGTCGCCCACGTTCATCAATATAAATTAACTACCGAACGTCAGGTTGAAGAGGAACTAACCCGCTTCGCCAACGCCTTAAAAAAAATCGAAAGTCAATACGCTAAGGCCAAAGAAGGGTTGCCTTTAGAGTTAAGCGGGCAGGCCAATATATTTGAGGCCTTAATCGTCCTTCTCCACGATCGTTGCCTAATTGAGCCCGTTAAAGTCAAAATCCGCCGTGGCCGGATCAACGCCGAGTCGGCCATTGACCAGGTCGTCCGCGACACCTGCTCTTTGTTGTCGAAAATCGACGACCCCCACATCCGCAGTCGACAAACCGACATTGAGCTGTTGGGCCAAGATCTGATCTTAGCCACCCGCGACAAAGAAGCCCCCAAGTCCATTTTTGAGAAAGGCAGCGTGGTGGTGGCCTTAGAGCTCAGTCCCGCCGAGGTTACGTCTCTGCCCGCCGACTTAGTGGCCGGCATTGTCACTGAAAAAGGCAGCCAAACCTCCCACGCCGCTTTAGTCGCCCAAGCCTTAGAACTCCCCATGGTCGTGGGCGCCCCCGAGATCGTCAAAAGCGTGGGGCACGGCGACTTCTTAATCGTGGACGCCCGCGAAGGCCACGTTATCTTAAACCCCGACGAAGACGCGGTTAAGTTTTACCAAACTAGTCAACGCACCTTAAAAGACTACAAAATCGAGATCGTCAGGAGCGCGCACTTGCCAGCGGTTACTTTAGACGACCATAAGGTGGAGGTCTTTGGCAACTTAGAGCTAGTCGAGGAACTCCCGGCTATCTTCGCAAACGGTGGCGAAGGGGTGGGGCTATATCGCACGGAGTTTTTATACATCACCAAACCCACCCTGCCGACCGAAGAGGAGCTGTATGAGGTCTACCGCCGCGTAGTCGCCTCCGCCGCCCCCCGGCCGGTGACCATCCGCACCTTAGACTTAGGGGCCGACAAGATCCCCGCCGTTAGCGACACCGAAGGCGCCCAGCAAAACCAAGCCTTAGGTTTAAGGGCCATCCGCTTTTGCCTCAAAAACCCGGACATTTTTCGGACCCAGTTAAGGGCCATATTTCGAGCCTCAAGTTACGGTCTGACCAGGATTATGCTGCCCATGATCTCAAGCGTTGAGGAGGTGGCCAAAGCCAAGGAGATGATCCGGGAGATCCGGGCCGAGTTAGAAAAAGAAGGGCGTAAGGTCGCCGAAAACGTGCCCATTGGCCTTATGATTGAGGTCCCAGCGGCGGTGATTCTGATTGACGAGCTGGCCAAAGAAGCCGACTTCTTGTCTATAGGCACTAATGACCTTATTCAATACACCCTAGCCTTAGACCGGAGTAACCCCGAAGTCTTAGACTTATATCAGCCGTTTCATCCCTCTATCTTAAGAATGATTAAAATGGTCATTGACACTGGCCAAGCTAAAGGGGTACCGGTGGCGGTCTGTGGCGATATGGCCGCTAACCACTTAAGCGCCCCTCTCCTCATCGGGTTTGGGGCGGAAAACCTCTCCATGCCTTTTGGGATCATCCCCTTTATTAAAAGGCAGCTAAGGATGTCTTTTTTTGAGGATATGAAAGCTTTAGCCGAAGAAACTTTAAAGGCTCGAACCGCGGCTGAGGCTTTAAACATCGTCAAAGCCAATATCCGAAACAAAAATGGTGGTTAAGGGTAAAAAAAATGATTTTTTAGACAAAAAATTACTTTTTTACCTAAAAAACTCGCCTTTCGCCTATAACAAACTCGCCTTTCGCCTATAACAAACCCGCCTTTCGCCTAAAACAAACGCGCCTTTCGCCTAAAACACAAAAGGGTTAACTTATTAACGCTAAAGGCGCGCTCCAAAGTCAGGCTAAAAATAGTTAGGCTAAAACGCCTAACTGAGTGGCGGCTCCGTCAAGTTAACAATAGACTACATGTATAGTTTTGTCTTTGTATTCATGTGTATCAATTGTAAGTTTATTATCGTTATGCTCTGTGAAATCAATGTCAAATATAATTAACCAACCATTTTTAGCATTATTTTTATTAATATATTGATAAAACTGTTCTAAAGTTTCATCAAATTTTTCTTGATCTTTAATAAAATTCTTTAATTTAAATTCGAGAGGATAATAAAGTCCTTTGTAATCTATACATATATCCGCTCTAAACGCTCTTAAGGCGTTTTCTCTTTGGCTAAAATCAGCTCGACCATTTACGGCCCTCTGTAAAAACGCGAAGAGAACTAAGTGAGTTAAGGCCCCATTTGTTAGGTCAATTAATTCATTCTTAACATAAATATAAATATCTTCGTTTATATAACGTTTATTCATAGTATTAACTGTATCTATAGACAGATTAATACTGTCATCAATTTTACCGTTTACCAAATTATTTTTAATATATATGTCAGAATGTTTAGACCAATAGTCCTGAAATGATTCAAGAAGACTAGTCATATCAAGATAATCCTCAAAAAACCACTTATTGACATAAGAAATAGGTATATCGGCTTCGATTGACTTCTGAATTTCAGCTGACAGAGATCTGACGATTACTTCTTGATAGATTGGATTAACGGGTTGGTAAACTAGGAGGTCATTGTCGATAGTTTTTAACAAACCAAGAGCCAAAGCGTGTTTTAAGCCGTCGTCAAAGTAACCTTGCGGAAAGTCTGACGCGCCAATCAACACGGCTTCCACAATTCTCCTAAATATTGGCTCTTTAAGCCTTTCTTTGAGGGGCTCAAAATTGACGTGATTACTTTTGATTAAAGCCCGCGCGGCTTGGTCGATATGGTGGCTGGTCACGTCAATCGAGTAGTCATGGTTTAAAAAATTATCGACGACTTCATTGGCCAAAGCGTTGACCACCCATGGTTGGCCTTCAGACCAGTACCAGACCCTCTCAAGGGCCGCGTCTTCAAAAACTTGTCCAGTGGCTTTGGAACTCTGACTAAATAAGGCCCCAATTTCCTCTAAGGTGAAACTATTGGGCAACGTAAAGACTTCCTTTACTATATTAAAAGGGTCTATTACGCTTGTAGCAAATTCGCCCGGAGGAACTTGGGGCCGGTAATCTCTGAGGTTTCGCGTACTAACTAAGCCTAATGATTGAATAAATTTATTTGTATGATTTCTTGAATTGTAACTATCGCGAATTTGCGCTAAAAAAGTTCTAATAGTAGGTATTGAAAGACAATCAACGTCGTCAAAAAAAACAACCAGATCTTTATCCAGATCTACGCACAGCCGCTTGAGAAGTATCTTCACCATTACAGAACATTCCGACATACCTGGCAGCTGATTGTATGTATAAGCTTTTTGCTTAATACTTTCAACCTGGGAAGAACTCATAGCTATATTGAGCTGCTCAATTACTCCTTTCACGCCTATTGTATCGTCAGTAAGATTTTGTAGAGATGTTAAAGGCACATTTAAGGCGTACATTTGACCTTCTGAATTAATTTTATCAGTTAAAGCGTTTAAAAAAGTAGTCTTACCTGACAGACGGGGAGCGTGAATCGTGAAAAAATAATTATCCCTAAACATTTGATCGACTAAAGGCAATTTCCCCAAGACTGGCAGCGCGTAATGTTTATCAGGCTCGCATGGGCCAAAGGTATTAAATCGTTTAACGGTCTTAGATTCCAAGGACTCCTCCTCCTTAATAATAATAATAATAATAATAATAATAATAATAATATCAAAATGATTACGCTATTTTAGTTTGATTGAAAACTTCTTAGTCAAACCTACGTTCATTTAATTTTAGATTTGGTAACTTCTGGCATCTGAAATGTAAGCATTCACGCCCTAGGGCCCAAAAAACTGTCAAAG
>JAIROO010000147.1 GCA_031257535.1 Deltaproteobacteria bacterium | reverse complement strand
AGGAGAGGAGGCACGAGGGGCACGGTGCCAGGAGGGATGGGATGAGCGTCTGGGAGATGGAGAGGCGTGGAGGGGACGGAAGGGCAAAGGCACTGTGTCATCATGGTGCCGAAGAGGAGACTTGAACTCCTACGGGGAAACCCCCACTAGACCCTGAACCTAGCGTGTCTACCAATTCCACCACTTCGGCGTTAATAGCGTTTAATGCCAGCTCCTAATATAACCTCCCGCCAAAAGCTTTTGCTATAGAAAAAGCTCCTTTTGGGCCTTAAATTATGGGCTTAAGACTAAAGAAAAAAATCCGCGCTGTCAAGAGTTTTTCAGACATTTTAAATCCCTGACTAGACGGCACGGAAAAGTGGGCCAATTTTGGTCCGACCGTCTAACTCATTTTCCCACAAAAGAGTTATAAAGACGCGCGGTCGCTCCAAAAGATAAATTGAAAATTCATGACAAACATGTATCTTTTTGATGTAACTAATTTATATTATCAAATCAATCTAATAATTTTATAGCCTTATTTTTTTAGATAACTGATATGTATCATTAAATTAGATAAAGACTTTATTGAGAGGCAGTAATTATTGAAAAATGATTAATATAATTCTGTCATGAAAAAGTATTGACTTTTAATTATATATTACCAATATTTATATGAGTAAAATATAAATATTTGATTTAGATTTTACTTAAAAGCCTCGAAAAAATATATATAGCGATAAAAAAAGACCAGTTTAGGTTGCGGAGTCGACGCCAACCTAAATGGTTACGCGTTTTTTTGTCTGTTGAGTGGTCCAGATAACGCTAGCCAAGTCTAGCGATTATTGGGCGCTTTGACTATAATTATGGCGACAGCGGCTGGCGTGAATGGCGTAATTTTTTGGGGCGACTTTAGAGCCTTCCGCTTAGACCGTCTCACCCGCTTTTGATTGGGCCTAAAACTTAGCCTTTGAGGCCGCGCGCTAAAATGACCCCCGTCGAAGTCGGCTTTGCCTTCGGCTTTCGGATAGGAAAAAAGCCGAAGCCTTCCACCGCCGTCATTCCGACTTAAGGAGGAGGTATCGCCTTGAACTTTGTTTTCTATCTACAAAGGGCGCGTTATCGATCTTGACGTTCGTCAAGCTCCGGCCCTCGCCCGCGACCTTATCGCTGGCGACGACAATCAAGCCTCCATGGAATCCAAGTCATTCGACGGAGTCGCTAAAGACCTGGAAGAATTGGCCCAATGGCGCTTTGGCCATTATCCAGACCTGATTGTTGTGGAGAGCGCGCTCGCTCCTACCGCGACAGTCCTTTTCGGGCTCTCGCCAACCACGGTCTCAACGTCGACGCGGTCAACGCCAGGCGCGTAAAAAACGTCCCTTTTGGGAAAAACGGACGTCGACAGGCGGGTTAGCCATGCTTGATAAGGCTGAACTCGGTAAAAACAGCTTCGTTCCGTCTCCTCCTTTGTTTTTCGATCTTCGTTCCGTCGCCAGGGAGCGGTTGAAAGTTGTCGACGGCCTGTCTAGAGCGAAAGATCGTCTAGGCAAGACGCTAATCGAAATTGGGATCCGTCTTGACCTTGTGGTCAGCGACGTTCAAGGCCAATCTCGCCGGGCGACGATCGAATGCCTCGCCGCTTTCGGCGCGCCGGAAAAAGCCCTGGAATTCGCCAGCGTCAGGATAAAGGCCCCTAGAAAATAGCTTCTTTTGGCCTTAGACGGCGATTTGACTGGCGCAAGGCGAGAAATCTTGGCCGCGCGGTTAGAACTTGTTAAGCTCTTGGAACGTGAAATCAGTCGTCTGGAAGAGATTATTCTCTCCAAAATGGGCCCATGGCGTAAAGAACTCGCTCTACTTAAGACAATCCCCCTAAGGTGAGCGAAATGTCGGCGGCCACGCTTCTATTGGAGATCGGTCTAAAGACATGGAAGCCTTCCAAACTTCCGCCCGTTTAACGTCCTTTGAAGACCTCTGCCCTAGTAAAAACAAGTCGGCTGGGGGAAAAAAGGGCTCAACCCACCTAAGAGGGCAATCGCTGGGTTCGCCAAACTTTGCGCGAGGCGGCTCAGGCCGCGTCCAGGACCACAAGCGCGTTCAAGGTTAAATACCAAAGCGTCGCGCCAACTTTAGGTAGGAAGAGGGCTATCATGGCCCTGGCTCACAAAATTATCCGGATTGCCTTTACGCTGTTGAAGGATAAGGTTCCTTATAGGGATCCGGAAATCGACTCTGAGGCTCTCCTGACCCAACGGAACGCCCTTTTGTGCCTCAAGGGGGTAGAAAAATGTCACGCTCTTTTGGCCGCTACCCAAAAAGAGAGGGATCAAGCGATTGATTAAGCCATAAAATGTCTATAAATTGCTTATTTAAATATAATTTTATTAGCATTTATAGATATCGTAGAGTTTTTTACGTTTTTTACAATTAAACGATTATAATTTAAATAATTATATAATAATATCTTCAAATAGTCTAAAAGACATATTGAGAAGTTTTGCCTGTTAAATAAGAAGTCCGTTAAGCGATTATATCGCCCAACGATTAATTTTTCATTTGCTTTTGTTTCACGATTAATATATTTGGCTATAAAGTAGCTAAAAGGTTTAGTTTTAAGATTTATTATGCGAATTGAGCTAGACTGGCTAAATAGCCCACCTTTGGGCCCGGCGACTTTAACTATTGGAGTCTTTGACGGGGTCCACTTGGGGCACCAATATCTAATTCGCGAGGTCATAGCTAAGGCCCAAAACTTAGGCGTGGCTTCG
Source organism: Deltaproteobacteria bacterium (assembly GCA_031257535.1). GTDB lineage: Bacteria > Desulfobacterota > Desulfarculia > Adiutricales > Adiutricaceae > JAIROO01. Next base: position 1,087 of record JAIROO010000147.1, on the reverse strand, counting down.
GTGGTTTTAACTTTCGAGCCCCATCCTTTGGCCGTCTTAACCCCGGCCGCGGTCCCGGCGACTTTAACCTCTTTTGATCAAAAAGCCAAAATTTTGACGGCCATGGGCTTGTCGGTTTTAGGTAAACTGAAGTTCGACGCGGCTTTAAGCGATTACCGGGCTTTGGAGTTTTTAGATAAAGCCGTGGCCACGCGTCTTATGGCCAAAAACGTTTTCGTGGGTCAGGATTTTCATTTTGGCCGCGGAGCCGAAGGAACTCTGGCCACCATTGTCGAGTGGGGTCAGCGCCAAAACCCCAAAGTTTTCGCGAACGCCATTTCCGAGGTCAAAGGCCCTAAAGGCGAGACTTACTCCAGCTCCCACGTCCGTGGCCTTATAAAAGAGGGTCTGGTCGCGGAAGCGGCCAACATCTTGGGGCGGGCTTATTCAATCGTTGGAACCGTGGTGGCGGGGCAGGCTCGAGGCCGGAGCTTAGGCTACCCCACCGCCAATCTGGGGCCAACTCCCCAGCTCACCCCTGGCCCGGGAGTTTACGCGGTTTTCGCCCATTTAGACGGTCGAACTTTACCTGGCATGACTAGCGTGGGCCACAATCCGACCTTTATCTCCCCAACTTTAACCGTGGAAACCCATGTCTTTGATTTTAACGAAGATTTTTACGGGGCTAACCTTGAGCTGGAGTTTATCGCCCGGTTAAGGGGCGTTATTCGGTTTGACTCGGCCGCGAGCTTAATCCGACAATTGGGCGAGGACGCCAAAATGGCTCGGGCTATTTTGGCTCAAAGGTTGAATAATCTGAATCTTTTAGATTGTTAGACTTATAAATATTGAAGAAAGTTTGTTTTACGAGCTAACAATTATTTGGTCGCCAAAAAATCGTTTTTCTTGGAAAAATTTACTTATGTTTTAGGCGTCTTTGGTCGATTGTAGGCGCGTTGGCTGGCGGGGCTAGATGGTTTTTAGGGCGTTTTAGGTAGTTTTAAAAGATCTTTTAGAGGTTTTTAGAGCCTTTTTTTCGTTTTTTGGGGGGTTGGCCGGCTCTAAAGCGGCTAAGAGTTCCTTAAGCTTTTCTTGGGTCTCGGCTGGG
>JAIROO010000131.1 GCA_031257535.1 Deltaproteobacteria bacterium | reverse complement strand
TGGAGAGGCGTCGGACAATTCATTTTTATAAAATCTTTCGCAGAAAACCGGTAGACTTTAGTCTAGCGGATGAATGCGTTTTGATAGTAAAAGGCTCCCTTCTCACAACCTTAGCCCTGCCAGATTTAAGTATAATCCTGGCTAACGCCGGACAAGTCGGCCTTAGTGGCTCGTCACTGGTAAAAATCTAAATAACGATAAAAAGGACTAGTTAGGGCTACGGGATTAACCCCCACCTGAATGGTTACCGAGCCACTCCCTGAAAAAATCCGTGAACTATTACATTTTTTTAATTTTATTTGAATAATAAGAAGTTTAGCTATTGGTTGAGAGTGATTGATAATTAATAAAGGTAAGTTAAAATATAAAAAGTTGTTAAAATATTTTATTATATAGCTTAAATAGTAAAATTAAGGAAAAAAATTAACAACCGACAACATGTATGGTTTTTCCGTTATAGTCTTGTGTTTCCCAATAAATTTTTTCATCCCAAGACTTTTTCTGGCTCCTATCAAAAATAACAATCCAACCTTCAGATTCCCCAGCTTTATCTAGGTAACCAGCGATTTGATTTAAACTTTTAGGTAAGGTTGTGTTTTCTTTTAGCTTGGCTTCTACAAGGTATTCTTTTCCATGATAAAGAACCGATAAATCCACTGAGCCACGACCTTCGGCGAATTGTCGATGAATCAAGGCTGAACCATTAAAGGCGAATTGAAAATAGGCTAAAAGCATGAATGAAAAAGTAGCTTCATCATATTTATTAGCGGTTAAATCTTTATTACGTAAAGGGAAAGAATCTGAGTTATGACGAAAAAATTGCTGAATCTCTTTTAAAAGTTCACTTATAAATAGTGTTTTGCCATCTGACCATTTTTGACGTTCAAGATTAATATTTAATATATGCTGAACTTCATCCGTAATTACCCTAGATATCACCTCTTGATAAATTTGATTGGCCGGCTTTAGAGCGCCGTTTTCTTGTTCGTTTACCAATCCTAAGTCAATACAATATTGTCTATCGTCGCGTCTATAAGGAACCTTGGATATGGACCCGGAGAAAACGCCATCCATGACCTTTATTACTCTTGGATCTTTAAGCCGTTCCAAAAGCGAATCAATGTGCGTATCTCTTCCTTGGATAAGGATCTCAGCGGCCTTGTCAACGTGGTCTTTGGTAATGGTTACCGAGTAGTCGTTATTAAGTTGTTTAGTAACGACTTCTTTCGCCAAAGCGTTGACTAGCCATGGTTGTCCTTCAGTCCAGCGCCACGCTTTAGCGATAGCGGAGTCTTCAAAAACTTGACCAGTGGCTAAAGTGCGCTGACGATATAAGGTCCCAATCTCTCTTTCGGTAAAATTGGCTAAGGTCATTCTTTCAGCCACTATGTTAAAAGGACTGGCTAAGTGCTGACCTAGGGAATCAGGATTTTCAGAAGCCAAATAGTCGCGAATGTTTCGCGTTCCAATTAAAGCCAGCGAACTTGGGAACTTGTTAGTTTCATTGTCCCGGTTATTAAAGCCGTCTCGAATTTGAGCTAAAAAGGTCAAAAGGCCAGGACCTATGAGTAAATCAGCCTCATCGAAAAAAACTAATAATGGCTTATCTAAATCTTGACATAGGTGATTAAGTAATCTTTTCACCTTCCTGTCGGGAGCGGTCATTCCAGGCAATGAATCATAAGTATCGGCTTTTTGCTTAAAGATTTCAAGCTTTGAAGAAAGCATAGATTCATTTAACTGTGAAACAATTAAAGTCAATGCTTCATTTTTATCAGTAACATTTCGTAGATTAGCCAAAGAACAATTTAAAGCGTATCTTTGCCCATCTTTATTAATTTTATCCGTTAAGGCTTTTATAAACGTTGTTTTACCTGACTGACGTGGAGCGTGAAGAATGAAATAGCTTTCCTTATCGATCATCTCGTCAACGCCAGGTAACCTTGGTAAGACCGGCAACATATAGTGCTTATCAGGTACGCATGGTCCAGTTGTGTTAAACCATTTAACAAACTTATCTTCCATTGGCTCCTCAAGAATTAGATCGATTTGGTCGTTATAATTTGGCTTTTGAAAATCACGGCCTCAAGCGGCGCTTTTTTGGCTTTAACCCGGTACTTGGGTCTCTAAAACGAACATTTAAATTGTGCCTGAAGATTCTACGGAAATCATATCCCGCTGTCGATTTAAAACGAGCTGAGTTAAGCTTTCTGGCTGAGTCACGGAGATAACGAGGCAAATTTAGATATCAACCAAAGGATTCTTAGCGCTCCTTTGGTTGAGACTGGACTAACATAAAACAGTTTACTTAATAATGTTATCTAAAAAAATATTATAACATAACAATATCTTATAGAACAAGAACCGTTTGAATATGTTCCATCATTTTATGTTTATTGCTAAGATAGGAATAAAGTAATACTTATTAAGAACATCTATTAAAGCATGTAATAAAAAAATGCATTAAGAAGCAAGTAAATACATAACTTACTGATTTTTCTAGTTTTTTTGACTTAAGAGCGCCTCATTGGCTTAACTGTTGGTGGAGGTGGCGGGAATTGAACCCGCGTCCGAAGATCTTACCCTAAAGTGTCTACAGGCTTGTTCCGTTATTTAGTTTTAACCCTTTAGCCGCCAGCGGACAGGTGACTTCGGGGCGAGAAACTGAAATTTTCTCGTCAATCTAGTCCAGTTACCTCCTGGATTGACCAGCCCATTTGGCTACGCCCTTGAGAAACCGTGGGCCGCGTTTCCCCAAAGACGCTGGCTAAGCAGCCAGAGCGTACTCAGTAGAGTCTGCTTTTGTGTTTAGTCCCGTTGGATTTACGAGTCACTGGGTCGCTCGGCCTGCGGCTCTAGTCTCAACTATCCCCGTCGAACCCTGGTCACCCCCATATTCAAAAAAAAGAAAATAATCGCCTTTTATGGCGAAATCTTTTGAAAATATAAGACTTCGGCGCCACTCTGTCAAGTATTTTTTGGCCGGTTTTTACGATTTTAAATTCCCGATAAAGCCCTTAAGAGCTGATCGCCACCCATCTACTTACTCGGCGCCTAACCTAGATTTGGTCCTGGTCAAGTAATTAGGTTTGAAGCTGATCCCGTAATCTTTTTCCTTTAAGATAATCGGTTGATAATTCACTATTTTTAAAAAACTTGTTAGTCAGGCCGGGTCGCGAAAAAGGGGCGGCCTATTTAATTTCATAGTCGCCTCGCTCACGTCCTAACTGTTTGAGGAGCCCCGCGCGTCAATCTCGCCTTTTGGGGGATCAGCGGGGGAGGGGGGGGAGTCGAAAGGGCTTTCCTTACGTGATCTGACTTTTTTATGATCATTAAAAAGCCCTAACTCATTTTTTTTAAAATTTTACGCCTATATATTTAGCTAAAAACTACAATAGCTAAATAGTTTAGCTTATTTTTTGGCTAAGCGACTTAAAGCTTCTTCAATAGGTAGACGCACGGCCAAAGACATGACCCCTCGGTCCGCCAAGACTTTAACCGCCGCCGGGCCAATCCGACCAGCTAAAACTAGGCCACAATCTTTTAAGACCTCGGCCGAAGCTTCCAAAACGTCTTGGTCGTGGCTCCCATCTTGGCAAGGCCTTGGACCTTTTCGGGCCTCGACCAGCTCGTAGGCCGGGGTTTGGCCCGTGGTCTTCAGCTGATAAATCAAAAAAGTTTCCGTTTTCCCAAAACAGGCGTCGATGTTTTCGCGACTATCGGTAGCCACGGCTAGTCTTTCTGGGCGATAAGGCCGGCGATTGCCTTTTGGGTTAGTTTCATTGGGGGTCGGGATTTCAGCCATGGGAAAACGTCTCCTTTGGGCAGTAATTTCCGTAAAGGGCTTGGGAATAGTCTACGCCGCCGGGGAGGCCACAAGCGTCGGCTCGGCAACGGCGGCAGTCGCGTTTGACGGTAATGTGTTTTTCCGCGGCAAAAATGGCTTTTTCCAGATCCGCCGGGGTGGGGGCTGGGATACGCTTTAAGTTGTTAGCCGGGATCAAAGGAATAATATTATATAAGCTGGCTCCCCAACTTTGAGCGGCTTCGGCTATGAGCGGGATTTGGTCTTCGTTAATTCCTGGGACTAAGACGCTATTTATTTTTATAAAAATCCCCGCCTCCTTGGCTTTACGGATCCCCTCGTTCTGGGCGGCGATGAGCTTTTCGGCGCCAATTACGCCACCAATAAACTGGCCATTTTCTAAGATCCCTAAGTTTAAGGCCGTTAAAACATTAGGGTCAATCGCGTTGACGGTGACGGTTAAGGTTTTGACTCCAGCTTGGATAACCCGGTCAAGGGATTTGGCGAGACTAAGGCCATTAGTGGACAGACAAGAGATCAGCCGCGGATATCTTTCCCTGACCGCGATCAAGGCGTCTAAGGCTTCAGGGCCAGCTAAAGGGTCGCCTGGACCCGCTACCCCTACCACTAATAGATCAGGGCACAGGGTTAAGGCCATATCTAAGACCCCAATAGCCTCCTCGGGCGAGATGAGGCAGGCGGCGTTGCCAGGTCTAGCCACGTCGCGGGAGATGGCTCGGGCGCAAAACTGGCAGAAGATGTCGCAGCGAGGAGCCACTGGTAAGTGAATCCGACCTTTAGCCGTGGCCTGGCACTGACCAAAGCAAGGATGCTCTTCTAATATATTCAAAATTAACTCCAATTAATATTTAAAGACGCTAAAACTAAAAAAGGCTGGGGGCGTAACGCCACCAGCCTTCGCTTTCGCGATCAACTTTAGGGGTATAAAAAAAAGGCTAAAAGACCCAAAATTTTATTTTTTTGGTCTTTTAGCCTTCAGACGTCTGATCAGCTGATATTTTTAAGCCTTGGGGGTTTTATTCGCCCTTAAGACTTTTTGCGAGCTTATTGTTTAAGGATAAGACCTTTATAGCCGCCTGTCAACGGCCAAGGGGCGTGGTTTAGTCAAAAAATTAATTTTTTTTGACTTAGGCGCGTTTTTGGCCTGAGAGTTTTTGAGGGCGGAAGTATAGGGGCGGGAGTTTTAGGGTAGGGGTTTTTGGGTCGAGTTTTTTAGCTCAAGAGTTTTTGGATCGTTTTTTAGCCAAAAGTTTTGGGCCAGAGGTTTTTTAGTCAGCGTTTTTAAGTGACTAGCTCGCGGGGTTTTACCCCGCGAGCTAGTCAGATTAGAGATTAGAAATTATAGCTAAAAGATTAGAGATTAAAGCTTAGAGTTTAGAGTTTAGAGCAAAGAGCTTAGAGTTAAGAGATTAGAGCTAAAATATTAGAGCTTAGAGCTCGCTGGTCGAACTAGCGGCCGCGGCTAGAGGGGCGCTTAGTGGCGGACCTTCGCCTTTTAAAGACAGGTCGTTAGCCTCAACGTCGCCGCCTAAAAGAGCTAGGCGCATGGCCTCTTCGACGGTCCTAACTGGCTTAATGACGATGTTTTCGGTCAGGTAGCTGGGTAGATCCTCGATTTCCGGGAGGTTTTTCTCAGGGATCAAGACCGTGGACAGACCCGCTCTTTTGGCGGCTAAGATCTTTTCTTTTAAACCGCCGACTGGCAGGACCAGGCCGCGCAGGGAGATCTCGCCGGTTAACCCTATTTCCGGTCGGACAGGAAGACCACTAACCAAAGAGACTAAAGCCACCACCATGCCGACGCCCGCCGAGGGGCCATCCTTCGGAATGGCGCCGTGAGGGAGGTGGATGTGGATGTCCCTTAGCCTAAACCAGTCAGGATCCTGATTCCAGTCCTTGGCTTTGGCCCTAACGAAGCTAATGGCCGCTTGAGCTGACTCCCGCATGACCTCGCCCAGTTGCCCGGTTAAGATGAGGTTGCCTTGGCCGGGCATGGCCACGGCTTCCACGAACATCAGATCCCCGCCCGCGGGAGTCCAAGCCAGACCCGTGGCCACGCCGACTTGGGGTTTTAACTCGCGGGTTTCTTTAGCGAAGCGGGGGGCCCCTAAGATGGACCGAAGCTCAGGGGCTTTGATAAGCGGATCCGGGGTCAGGCCCTCGGCTTGGCACACGGCCCGACTTCTAATTAAGGCTCGTAAGTGGCGACAGAGATCCCGACAGCCAGCCTCAGAGGTATAAGACTCGACGATCTCGGTTAAGGCTTCGTCGTTTATGCTTAGTTTAGTTCCTTTAAGACCGTGACGCTCAAGCTCCTTGGGCCAGATGTGCTCGCGAGCGATGGCCATTTTTTCGGCCGTGGCGTAACCCGAGACTTCGACCACTTCCAAGCGGTCTCTTAAAGCCGGGGGGATCCGCTCTAAAACATTGGCCGTTAGCACAAAGAGGACCTTCGATAGATCGAAGGGTAACTCTAGGTAGTGGTCGGTAAAGGTCTCGTTCTGCTCGTAGTCTAGAGCCTCCAGTAAGGCCGCCGCTGGATCGCCTTGGGCGTTGTTGGTCATCTTATCGACCTCGTCTAGCAAAAAGACCGGGTTATTAACCCCGCACTTGTGGAGGCCAGCGATGACCCGACCTGGTCTCGCCCCAACGTAAGTCCGCCGGTGGCCGCGGATCTCAGCCTCGTCCTTGACCCCGCCTAAAGACAACCGAACAAACTCCCGACCCAAAGCCTCGGCGATGGAGCGACCTAAAGAGGTCTTGCCGACGCCTGGGGGACCAGTTAAGCACAAGATGGGTCCCCGGTGATTGGGGGTTAAGCTGTGGACGGCCAAGAACTCCAAGATCCGGTTTTTGACCTGATCCAAACCGTGGTGGTCCCGCTCTAAGATCTCCCGGGCCTTTTGGAGGTCATTGTCCTTTTCCGAGGACTTGGACCAGGGTAGATCGATAATCCACTCTAAAAACTGCCGAATAACCCCGTACTCCGAAGACTGGGGCGGAGTCATTTTGAGACGAGTTAACTCTCTTTCGGCGGCCATCTTGGCTTCCAAGGGGAGGTTCTGGCTCCGGGTCCGCTCCTCCAAAATGGCTAGCTCCATCTGCGCGTCAGCCTCGCCTAACTCCACTTGAATGGCCTTAATCTGCTCCCTTAGCCGGCGGTCGCGGTCCTGGCGGGTTAAGCTTTCCTCGATGCGTTGGCTAATGGCTCGGCCCGCGGCGCGATCAGCTAGTTCCAGGTTTAAGTGTTCTAAAAGCTTGTGATAACGGTCCAAGAGATTTTCGATGAGTAAAAACTCGTTCTTGCTCTGGGGCCGAAGAGGCAAAGAAGACATGATGAGGTCGGCTAAAATGGCCGGCTGCTCTTCTAAAAGGCGGTTAATCTTTAAGAGATCGACTGGCCGACCCGGGATAAGGCTTAAAACGTCGGCGAAAAGTCTTTTGGCCTCCATAACTAAAGGCACCAGCCTCGCCTCGTCCCAGACCTCTTCTGGCTGCGGCCGAATCACCACCTGAGGCACGTCGCCGGGCAGACAGTCGTCGATGTAGATACGCTTTAACCCCTTAACCGAAGCCTTTAAATACTGACCATCCTTTTCCTCCAGAGCCATCACTTCCACGGCCACGCCCACTGGCCAAAAATCTGAGGTTATGGGGCGCTCAGGGTCAACGTCAAAGTGGCGTAAGGCGAAAAGGGCTAACAACCGGTCGTCTTTAAAGCTCTGAAGAATGGCTCGACGCGAGACGGCCTCGTCAACGCAAATATTGGAGACAAGGCAGGGGAAAGAGTTTAACTCGGCCATGGGTAAAAGCTTCATGACTTGAGGCAGTAAAACTTGATTAGGACCTCTTTCAAAGGTCAAGCCGGCCCCGGGCGCGTGATTTTGGCCTCCATTAATTCCATTAACGTTATTGATCTTCATCTTAGCTCCTTTTTGAATCGAAGGCGTTTTACCTTGATTCTGTGGCGGACTTTTTTTGGGCAAACTTTGGGCGTACGCGGGGATCCACCCTTTTTGGCGAAGATCGCGCGGGCCGGCGTTAGACGAATAGAAAAAATTACGATTTTTAAAGGCGGGAAAAAGCGTTTGAGAATTGAGATTTATTTTTCGATTTCGCTTCCTCGAAAGCTAATGTAATCACGAAATCAGAAATGGCAACCCCTAAAAATGTGAAATTGTCGTGTTTTGAGCGTGAACGAATTTTTTTGGCTATTATATAAGGGAAAAAAAATGATAAAATTTTTTTAGCCTTAAATAGTAAGCGCTACAAAGAAATATAGCGCGTTTAGTCAAAGTATTTATAACCAAAAAAATTTAATAAATTTTTTGCCTTAAATAATAAGCCTAAACGTTATGGCCAGTATTAAAATCCTTAAATAGCAAGGACAAACTAGGCGCGATTAGACCAAAAAAAAATGGAAAAATTTGTTTGAGGCGGGTCAAATGGGTAGGTTAAACTCCCTAAGCGACCCCAAAAAGGTCTTTTTTTAGGCGAAAAAAGGGCGGTTAAAACGGCTTTTTGAAGGCTATAGTCGGTGGGGAGGTCGGAGACGGGGTCCAAGGAGGTCACAGCCTGGGTCAAGGGTGGTCTCAACCTGGGTCAAGGGTGACCGAAGAGCTAGTCAGGGCTAGGGGGTTTTGCGGCCTTCGGAGTTAAGGCGATAGGGGAGACGACGCGGAAGTTTTGAGATTAGAGCGAGAGGGCGGGGCGGAAGTTTCGGGATTAGAGCGGGAGGGTGGGGCGGAAGTTTTGGGATTAGAGCGGGAGGGTGGCGAGGAAATTAGGGAGCGACAGGGGTAGGTCGGCGAGAGAGTCAAGGAGCGACAGGGGGGCGTTGGCGATAGAAGAGGAGTTGGCCAGTTAAGAAATAGTCTGGGGGGCTATTAATATAGTTGGCGAGGCCTTAATCAAGGCCATAAAAAACTGTTTTTTAAAGGGTGATTCGCATATATTGTATAGAGATAAGCCTTCAGTAACTAAAAAGAGGTTTATAAGGCCCCTCGTCTTATTTTAGATCAGCTATAAGGCCCCTCGTCTCATTTTAGGCTAGCTAGAAGGTCGCGGGCCTTTTCCAAGCCTTGGTCCACGGCTTTTTCCAGCCAAAGCTTAGCCGCCACTGGATCTCGCCTTAAGATCGTCCCGGCTTCTAGATGATACGCCAGGATCGTCTGGGCCACGGGATGACCGTTTTGGGCCGCCCGTTCATACCAGAACATGGCTTTTGGCGGATCGCGATCTAAGCCGCCATAACCTTCCTCGTAACAGAATCCCATCTCTAGCTGGGCGGGGGGGTATTCGGCTAAGGCGGCTTTGGAGATCCACTCTAAGGCCTGGCTTGGGTCGGGACTGACCCCTTGGCCATTTTGGTAGCAATAGCCGAGGGCGTACTGAGCTTCGGCGAGATCTTGGATCGCCGCCTTCCGAAACCAGTGGACGGCTCGGGTTAGATCTTGGTCAAGGCCTAAGCCTAACGCGTAGTGAGCCCCTAAAGCGAACTGGGCTGGCGGGTAGTCGGCTTTGGCGGATTTGGCGTACCAGAATACGGCTTTGGCGGGGTCATGAGGTTGGCCAACCAGGCCTTGAGCTAGTAAATGCCCTAAGATGGCCTGAGCCCGACAGTCGCCTAAGTGAGCGGCTCGGTGGTACCAGACGAGGGCTTCGGAGAGATCTTTTGGTAAACCTATCCCTTTCTCATAACAGACGGCTAAGTCAAAACACGCCCCGGGATGCCCATTTAAAGCGGCTTTCTTAAACCACTCCCCGGCTTTTAGGGGGTCAGCCGTGACCCCCAGACCTCGCGCGTAGCAAGAGCCTAAGGCTTTTTGGGCGGTGGCTAAACCAGCCAGGGCCGCTTGGCGAAAATACGCGAAGGCCAGGGCTCGGTCTTTAGGGGTCCCCAATCCCCAGTGATAAGCGAAGGCCACGTTAACTTGAGCTTCCGGCGAGCCTTGGTTCGCGGCTTGTAAGAACCAGTAAAAGGCCAAACCCGGATCTTTAGCCACTAAAAGGCCTTGGTCGTATAAACCGCCCAAAGCCAACTGAGCTTGAATCAGGCCTTGACTGGCGGCTAAGGTTAAAAGGCGAGTCACTTCCAAGGGCTCAACGGGCAGCCCTCGACCGGCGGCGATGAGCTCAGCTAAGCGCCACTGGGCTTCGGGGTCGTTGTTTTTAACGGCTTTTTTAAACCAGTAGATAGCTAAAGGTAAATCCACGGGTCGCCCGAGTCCGTCTAAATAACAAAGGGCTAGATTGTGCTGGGCTGGGGGGATCTCGGTTAGGGCCGCGGCTTCAAAAAGGTCGGCCGCTTTTTTAGGGTCTTTGGCCGTCCCTAAGCCTTGAGCGTAACAGACTCCGAGGTTGTACTTAGCCTCAGGGAGATCGGCCGTCGCGGCTATAGTTAAGTAATGAAACGCCTCTTTGGGATCGCGCTCCCAGTCCGGTCCGCCCACGGCTAAGGCGAGGCCTAGCGACAGAGCGGCTAGAGGGTCTCCGGCCGTGGCTTGGTCGCGTAAGGCGCCTAAAGAGGTCGGTGTTTTAGGCTCGGCGTTTAGGCGAGACCCTGATTGAGGCGGGTTAGACTGGTTAAAAGAGCCTAAAGTCATGATTAGTCAAGAAAACTTATGTTTATTTAGGATTAGTTTTAAAAAATATAATTTTTTCTACAATCTTAAGATAAAAATATATAATAAAAAATTATGGTAATTTTTTATTGTTTTAGTTTATTGTATTATTATCGTTATTTGTTAATTTTATTTTTTAATATTGTTTTATGTATTTTTTTATATTGTCTTTTATTGTTTTAAAAAATAATGTCTTTTAAAAGTTATTTTAATTGTATTGCTTAAAAATCATATTTTATCAAAAATAACCATTTTAAGCGTCTTAAAAAAGAGCCTTAACGCTACGACCGGTCTATTTTTAAGCTTTTTAGGGCCTTTTAATTGAAGAAATATTGACAGCCCGACCGTCTTCGTCAAACTCCAAAACGACCCCTTCTAAACGGCCACCGCTATTAGCTGGCTTAAAACTATGGGGTCTCGCGGTTAAAAAAAAGTTCAAAACCGCTTCTTTGTCCATGCCAATAATCGAGTCGTGAGGTCCGGTCATGCCCGCGTCGGTCATATAGGCCAGCCCTTTGGGCAGGATCTGGGCGTCGGCCGTTTGGACGTGGGTATGCGTGCCCACCAAAGCCGAGAGGCGACCGTCTAAGTAGTGGGCCAAGGCTTTTTTCTCGCTAGTGGTCTCAGCGTGAAAATCTAAGATAGTGATTTTGGCTCCGGCCGCTTTGGCCTCGGCTAAGATTTGGTCGGCGGCTTTAAAAGGGCAGTCGATTAGATTTGGGTTCATAAAGATCCGGCCCATCAGATTCAAGAAGCCGATCTTGACCGTTCCGACGTCTAAAATAGTCAGCCCGCGCCCAGGACACGGAGCTGGCCAGTTGGCGGGTCGGATCAGCCGCGGGTCCTGGTCGAGTTCTTGGACGAAGTCTTTCTGCTGAAATGTATGGTTGCCGCCACTTAAAGCGGCGAGACCATAGCTAAAGAGATCTTGGGCTATGGATTTGGTTAGTCCCCGTCCCCCAGCGGCGTTCTCGGCGTTGGCGATGGCTAAATCTAGGCCCAGCTCGGCCTTTAAGCTGGGCAAAAACTCTCGGACTAAATGGCGACCTGTTTTCGCGAAAATGTCGCCTAAAAATAGGATCTTGGTCATAAGAAAGGCCCTTTTTAGGAAATCCTTTATTTAAGTGATGGTCGTTAACGCGTTACGCGGCGTGGTCGCCAAAGCTTTTGACTGCTTATAGTAAACGCGCTCGTAAACAACCGTTTGGGGTTTTTAGTCGCTGACCTTACCTCGAGCCAAGGAAGCGGCGATCCCTAAAAGAGCCAAGGGGGCGAAGAGCCAGAAACAGGTTCGGGCGGCCTTAATAAACAGTGGGTAGAGGTCAGGCGTAATCTTCCCCGAGCCGATGACTAAGGAAAAAACCATGGTCGTGATGGCCACGCTGGAAATCTGCCCCCAGAGCCGGGTGACCGTAATGACTCCCGAGGCCTGACCAATCCGGCTGGGCGGGACCGCGCCCATGATGGCGTTGGAGTTGGGGGCGGAAAACAAAGCGAAACCCGCGCCAAAAAGGCCCATGTTAAAGACCAGAGCCCCTAAGCTGGTCTCGGCCGAAAGATTGAGGGCGAAGTCCAAAATGGCGGCTAAGATAATGGCTAAACCCAAAGAAGCCAAACGTCCTGGGTCAAAACGGTCGGAAAAGCGGCCCGCGAAAGGGGTGATGATTGCCTGGACCACGGGCTGGGAGATTAACAGCAAACCCGCCTCCGAAGGCCTTAAACCCTTGGAGTACTGCAGGTATAAGCTTAACAGAAAAGACACGGAAAAAGAGGATAAGTAGCCAATATAAGCGGCTAAACTAGAAAAAGAAAAACGCCGATTAGCGAACAAAGCGATATCTAAGATCGGGCTAGCCAATTTTTTAGACCGCGTCACAAAAAAGGCCAGTAAACAAAGGCCTAAAGCGATGGCCAAAAGGGAGAGGTTAAGGCCTAAGCTGGCCAAACCCGCGAAAATCAGAGCCACGGCCGCCGCCCAGTATAAAGAGCCCGCGTAGTCCAACTGGTCGAAGGGGGCGAGGGGAGGCTCATTTTTGACAAAATGGACCAAAACGACCGGCGGAATTAGCCCCACCGTCGTAAACCAAAAAAGAGCCCGCCAGCCAAAGTTCTCGACTAAAAGACCCGACAACAAAGGCCCTAAGCTTAGACCCACGTAGACTGAGGAGACGGTGATCCCCAAAACTCGGCCGCGTTTGTCTGGGGGATGGGCTTCCACGGCCATGGTGGTGACGGTGGTAAAAAAAGCCACCAAACCTAAACCAGTCACCGCCCGGCTGACGAACATCACCCAAGGCGAATAGGCAAAAGCGCCTAAAATAGACCCGACAATAGCCACCCATAAACCAACCACGGTCACGGGCCGACGACCAACGACGTCCGAGAGCCGGGCGGTGGGGGCGGAAAACATGGCCATGGCCATTAAAGTGGCTAAAGACAGCCAGCTGATCTCGACGGCCGATAAAGACAGGTCCGCGGAAATAGCCGGGGCGGCGACGTTTACGCCGATTAAGCCGATATTGCCTAAGAGGTTAGCGCTGACGGCCGTGGCGATGACTAAGCGGCCATGGCGAGGGTCATAGAGGGGAGAGCTCTCGGCGGTTACCATGCCGCGCCTCGGTGGTTGAAATGGCCGCTCGGGTAGAAGGGTTTAGTCGTTATATAATAATAGTTAGAAACGAATGTCATTTTTTGACCTTAGAAAGAGTCATCACTGGACGGTGGCTAGGACCGTCTAAGTTAGGCTTGAGAAATTTTGAATATTTGGCCGTTTTTGGCCTATTACTTATAATAACTGCAATCAATGGAAAAAGACAATCTTGATTGGGTCTAAAAGCGAGGGGCCTATAGCCCAAAAAAAACGGAGGGGGGAAAGAGGTCAAAGGGGTCAAAGGCGTTTTTTTGGGCCTTTTTGGCGGAAAGCCAATAGCCAAATAACGAAACAAAATTAACTAAGGGGCAAGAAAAGGCCTAACTATCCGAAAAGAGCCAAAAAGACGAGACCTCCTGACGCGACCAAATGAGCGAAAAAGAGCCATTTAGCTCGCGCGCGCCTTTTAGTTAGAGCGCGCCTTTTAGTCGCGGCGAACTATTTTGTTAGAGGGCTCATTTTAGTCGCGACGAACCATTTAGTCGCGGTGAATAATTGAGTTATAGTAAATTTTATAGTTATAACTCACCTTTTTGTTTGAGTAAACCATTTTATTATAGTAATTATTTAGTTAAAGCGCGCCTTTTAGCATTGTTTACGCGAACCTCTTAAGCCAAAGTGGCTAAAATCCGTGGCTGAAATAGGAGCGGTCGGGTTTTACGGCCGGTTTAGCCAAAAAGGAGCCCCGTTAAAGGGATCTCGCCAGATATTAAGGAGGGCTTAAAGGGGTTATGGTTTTTAGGCGATTGGCGGCCTTAGCCCCAATTGAGATCATAGGAGCCCTGGTCGCGTTTTTTTTAACCTAACGATTTTTGTGGTATATTAAGGAATTAAATGGCGATCTAGGTTTTTTTTTGGTCTGAAAGGTCTTTTTGGCCCCAATATAACCAGGGAGCCTTAAACGCGAAATCCCCCTAACCCTCCCTTTAGGGGCCCTTTTTGGCAAGCGGTTCTTTTGGGGAAGGAGGAGACAATATGGTCGATATCTTAGCTCCCATGAGCGGTAATATCTGGAAAATTCTGGTCAAGCCAGGCGATCCAGTGGCCGAAGACGACGAGTTGATCGTCATGGAAGCGATGAAGATGGAGATTCCGGTGACCGCTCCCCACAAGGGCGTGGTAGCTAAAATTCACGTCGTCGAAGGCGATCCGGTGGAAGCCGACTCTCCGCTGATAACTATTACTTAAACGTTTTATATCTTACTTTTTGGTCTTTCTCTCTTATTTTTTTGCCGTCTTTTAGCTTTGGTTAATTTTTTAGGTTTTTTATGATTATCGACGCTCACGTGCACTTAAGCCCCCCGGATCTGGCCGCCGATCGCTCGCCTTATTTGGCCGGGGAAAAGGGTTTGGCCATCCTTTATGGCGACCCCAAAGCTCCCCTTGTCACCACCGCCGCTTTATTGGCCGATCTGGACTTGGCTAAAGTCGACAAAGCCTTGGTCATGGGTTTTCCTTGGACCGTGGAGGATAACGCCCGTCGCCACAACGACTGGTTGCTCGAAGAAGGTCAAAAGTATCCGGGGCGTCTGTATCCTCTAGCCGCCTTTGATCCCCGGGAGCCTTGGGCTTATCGGCACGCCGAGGCTTTTTTAGAGGCTGGCGGTTTTGGGTTAGGCGAACTCTGCGTTTACGACGAAGGTTTAACGCCCAAACTTTTAGACAATTTAGAGGCCTTAGGCCAGTTGTGTCGAAAGTTTAAGGCCCCCATGCTAGTTCACGTCAACGAGCCTATTGGCCATAAGTATCCTGGTAAAGCCCCCATGGAGATTAGCCAGATCCACGAGCTAGTCAAACGCTGCCAGGGGGTCAAGCTAATTTTAGCTCACTTTGGCGGGGGACTGCCGCTTTTGGCCACTTTGAGAAAGGAAGTTCGCGAGTATCTAGATTTAGTCCTTTTCGACACCGCGGCCATGCCGTTTCTTTTTCAGCCTAAAGCTTTAGCCTACGCCTACGATATTTTAGGCGACCATTTTTGCTTAGGCACGGATTACCCCTTATTAAAAACCGCCCGGTACGAGAAATATTTTGGCGACGCGGGCTTAGCCACCGCCGCTACCCAAGGTTTATTAGGCGAGACCGTGGCTCGATTTTTGGAGCTTTAAAAAATGGAAGATTGGCTCAGCTTAACCATAAGCTCCCCTCCGATCGCGGCCGAGGCGGTTAGCGCGTTGTTGTTCGCGGTGGGGGCCACTGGCGTTTGGGAGGATAACCCTGATTCCGAAGGACGACAAGTTTTTCGAGCTGGGTTCGCCAAAGGTCAAGAGTCGCGACTAATGGCCGAGATTCCCGCGGGATTGGTCAGGGTCTCTGAGTCTTTGGCCATGACTTTAACCGACTTTAGCGCGCTTTTAGAGATCCGACCTGGGGAAGACTTTAGCGAAACCTGGAAAAAAGATCTGACCGCCTTTCCCGTGGGTCCCAGTCTCTGGGTGGCCCCGACGTTTAAACCCGTGCCCCGGGTGGCGGTTGACTCTGGGGCGAAGATCTTAAAGATCGATCCAGGTCTAGCCTTTGGTAGCGGCCGCCACGCGAGCACCTTTTTATGTTTACGCTTAATCCACGATCTGGCCGACCAAGCTAATTGGACCCAAGTCTTAGACGTGGGGGCGGGGAGTGGCGTTTTAGCCTTAGCCGCGGCTCTTCTGTCGCCCACGGCCCAAGTTATAGGGGTGGACGTGGATTCGGAGACCATTAGCGTCGCTAAAGGCAACCTTGCGGCCAATGGTTTAGGCGACCGGGCGACTTTTTCGGACCAGCCCGTGGAAGAGCTGTCCCCGGGGTTTGATCTGATCCTGGCTAATCTCACCTTAACCGACTTAACCGAGCTAGGCCCAACCCTTAAAAACCTCTTGGCCCCTAAGGGACTTTTAGCCGTCTCTGGGTTGTTAACCGACCAGGCTCCGCATTTGGCCGCGACTTATCAGACTTTGGGTT